>DATKUA010000117.1:0-2500 GCA_035530855.1 Acidobacteriota bacterium
TCAACGGCGTCGACAGCTTCACCTACACGGTTGCCGACGGCGATCCCATGTTCGCCGGCATCAAGACCGACACCGCCACGGTCACCGTCACCGTCAATCCGGTCAACGACGCCCCGGCCGGCGTGCCCGCGATTGTCGGGACCCCGATCGAGGACAGCGAGCTTAGCGTCGCCAGGAGCTGGCTGACGACTTGTCTATTGCGCTACCGCCCTCTGGGCACCTTGAGCGCAATGGAGGCGCGCCTGGAGCTTCGAGGCTCGTTGGGCGCGGTGCGGTTGCCTTTCTTTGCGCTACCGGCCTCCGGCCTACTTGAGCGCGATGGCGGGCAACACCCAAGCGAAAGCGGGGCCCGTCGATCGCTAAGTCGCCGCGAAATGAGCATGCGCTAACGCTGCGCTGCTGATGCGCGACTCTTTTGTTGCGCTATCGCTTCGCTGCTTCAGCGCATGTGGCGCGCCGAGAGGCGCCCGCCGTGTCCGGCAACGGATACGGATGCCATAGGTTTGCGCTTTTCGGCGCGCCACTCCCTTCCCCACTTCGTGGGTTCGGTCACTTCGTGACGAGGGGGAAGGAAATAAGCACAGCCCGGATGCGAGTGCGCATCGCGGCGAGGATCGTGCATGGGTGAGGGACGCGCAAAGCAAAAGCCCGGCCGCAAGGGGCCGGGCTTCGCGCAGGTCAATGTCGTTTGCTGCCGGGCAACTAGTACCGCCAGCGGTAAGGCCGGTTATAGCGGCGAGGTCCATAATAGCGGCCATAATAGCGGGGCCCATAATAGCCGCCGCGGCGCCAGCCGCAGGCGCAGCGATAGCGCCCGCACCAGCAGGCGACATTCTGAACCGGCGATGAGCTTTGCGTCAGCGGCGGCAGATTGGCGGTGCCCGTGAGCGGCGCCGCCTCGGCCATGCCGGCGATGGAACCGGCGATCATGATTGCCATCGCCGCTGCTGCCGCAGTGATCAGCTTTCGCATATCTCCTCCTTTGGTTGTGACGTTCGGAGCTGCAAGCCTACCACGGGAGCGTAAAGGTTCGGATGATCTTGAGCCGTTGCACGCACAATTTTGTGCACGCTGCGTTCCCCGAAAGGACGATCCATCTTGCCTTCGGCTTGGGGCAAAAAGAAGGGAGGAGAGCATGAGGAGAGAAAGGAGGAGGGTGGTTTGCCGCGCCTCGGTCGCGCGACGTGCGATAGCGCCAAATTATTGGGAGGCTTGGGCGACGCGGCTGGTAACCGGATCCATTTGCCTGAGCTCGTCGATGCGACCGCGCTCTTTTTGGAATTCCGCGAGCTGGCGGCCGGTGAGTTGGAGGCCGCGGGGAACTTGGATGGTCATCGGGTTTACGTATTTGTTGTTGACCAGGATCTCGTAGTGACAGTGCGGGCCGGAGGAGAGCCCGGTCGAGCCGACATAGCCGATCACCTGGCCTTGCTTGACCTGAATGCCGGGCTCGAGGCCGGCGGCATAGCGGGACAGATGGCCGTAAGCGGTGGCGAAGCCATTGGCGTGGCGGATGCGGATGTGGTTGCCGTAGCCGCCCTCGCGCCCCACCGATTCGACCGTGCCGTCGGCGCCGGCGAGGATCGGGGTGCCCGAGGGCGCGGCCCAGTCGACGCCGGTATGCATGCGGGTGACGCGGAGAAGCGGATGGCGCCTCGCGCCGAAGCCCGAAGTGTAGCGGCCGCCCTTGACCGGATTGCGCATCAGGAACTTCTTGGCGCTGTTTCCTTGCGGGTCGTAATAGTCGACGAGGCCGTCGGGGCTGCGGAAGCGATAGAAGCTCCGCGTTTGACCGTCGATGGTCATGGAGGTGAACAGCACCTCGCCCATCTCGTCGCGATTGTCGGCGGTCTCGGGCATGTCGAAGAAGACGTCGAAGCCGTCCCCGGGTTTCACCTTCTGCTTGAAATCCACGTCATAGGAGTGGACGCGGAGCAGCTTGAGGATGGTGTCGGCCGGAATGTGCTGGATCATGGCCGCGTGGTAGAAGCTCGTATAGAGCGTGGCGCGTTGCTGCTTCGGACCCTGGGCTGGGGCGGCGCCGACCTGGTCGGTCACGACGAAGTCGCCGCGGTTGGTGCGCGTGACGCTGCCGAGATGCTCGCCGCCGGGAGCGAATACGCTCACTCTGGCCGGCTCCATGTCGTCGGTGTCGCTCGGCGCCGGCACGAGCGTGAAGCGGATCTCCTGGCCGGGCTTCAGATCCTGCGCGGGAAATGCCGGCTCGAGCGCATCGACGATGATTTTGGCTTGGCTGGTCTCGGCGCCGACCTTCATGACGATGCTCATCAGCGTGTCGCCGCGGCCGACCTTCACCGTCTTGGTCTCGGCGCCGTCGGCGAAATTGGCGTCGACCTCGTCGTCATCATCGGGGTCGTCCACCAGCTTGTGGATCACGGTGATGTTCGGAGCGAGCGGCGAGGGCGAGGCGCCGCCGGCGGCTTGGCGATAGGCGGCGGGCTGCAGGAGCGAGCCGGTCACCTCGTTGGCGCCCTGGGGC
>DATKUA010000118.1:0-6292 GCA_035530855.1 Acidobacteriota bacterium
AGCCACCGAGGTTTCAAGAGGGTTGAACGGTGTGGAAGTGGGATAAAGCGAAGCCCCGGCGATGAACAGATTAGGATGGTCCCAAGTGCGGCCGAAGCTGTCGGTCACGGAGGTCTCGCGGCTTGTCCCCATTCGCGTGGCACCCATCCAATGGCCGCCGTCGTGCTCCGGAGGGCGTTGCTCGAAGCCCTTGATGTCGCCGCGGCGCTCAGCCTCCCTAAGGATGCCGGCAATCCGCTCGAAACCGCGTCTGACGTAATCGGTAAGGAAATAGTGGACGCGGACAATCGGGATGCCAAAACGGTCGACGTCGCTGTCGAGACTGATGAAGCTGCGTTCGTCGGGGAGCATCTCGGATTCGATACCCAGATGGACCACCTGCCCGGTATCGGCCTGGGCGGCGCGGATCATCGCTGCTCCCCACAAGTCTGGATTAATGTTGATCTCGGGCAGCATCGCTTGGATGTAATGGAGATTAGTGGCCGATGATTTCGCCCGATCGGGGTGATCGACGAAGCGCGTGCAGTGCGAGCTGTGCAAAGGCCCACGGCCGCCGTAGACGTTTTCGCCAAGATCGACGAGCCAGTCGACATGGGGATGGCCCATGTAGTTCCTGCCGACCAGTTTACTGCTGTTGGCGAGGCCGGCGGGCGCGTTCGGCTGGCTGCAGTGCAGCATCAGGCGCGGCGTCTCGATGCCGTTGCAGGCGAGCACAAACACCTTGGCTTTCAATCGCTGCTCGCCTCCGGAAGAGAGGCAGCGGATGCCGTCGATCGAGCCGTCCGAATCGACCTCAATGAAGACGATCGGCGATCGGATCAGGTATTCGACGTTCCTTAACTCGTACGACTTGCGAATCACGGTATTCTGCGGCGTCCATTTCGCTTCGAGCGGGCACTCCCAGCACATCCTGTAACCACGGCAGGCGGGCCGGCCGTCGTACGGCTCCTTGTTCCTCGACTGCGGCGCCGGGGTGAATACCAGCTCCTTCTTGAGCTTCCTGTTGAACACTTGTGAGGCGTAATCGATCGGGTAGGCCGGCATCGGGTAGGGAGCCTCGGTGCTGGGAATGTTGGGTGCTTGCTCGCCCGCGATGCCGATGAGTTTCTCCGCCTCCAGATAAAACGGCTTCAGGTCCTCAAACGCCAACGGCCAGTCTTCGCCCACGCCATAGGTGCTTTTGAGGCGGAAGTCTTTCGGATGGAAGCGGTAGGTCCAGCCGGCATATATCTGGCCGGCTCCGCCCAGTCCCCTGACCGCCAGGTGATACTGAGTCCCCAGGTCGGATTCCATCCGGAACGACTCGCGGAAATGAGCAGGACCTTCAATTTCCCCGTCGCCGGCGAGATTGACCGGCCATTTCATCTGCGCCTTGCCGCCGGCCTCCACTACCAGCACTTTCCGGCCGAGCTTGCCCAGTTCATGCGCGATCAGCGACCCGGTGGTGCCCCCGCCGATGACAATAGCTTCGTAATCCATCCAGGTCAGACCTCCAACAGCGTGGGAAGGGAATCATAGAAATCGAATTCGGGATCCTCGACGCCGCGATAGCGGTGCTCCACAGGTTTGTAGCCGATGATGCGCCAGCGGTAAGGGTAGTTATAGTGGACCTTTATCATCGCCGCGCAGAACTGCTTCAACGCGCCGTTCTGCTCGTAAATATCTGAGATGATCGAGTGCCTTTCTTCCCGCCCGAGTTCGACAAAGCCGCGTTCGAAACGCTCGGCGGCCATCGTGTTGACGGCCACGAGCACCTGGTAAAGCCTGCGAGGGTAGCTTTCAGCCATGGCCGATACCACGTTGCGCGCCTGCAGATCCCCCTCTTCATCAGCGGTGAGATCCTTGATGAGCAGTACCCCGATTTCAGAGAGTTTCGTCGCGGGTTTTTCCTCGGCCGGAGAACAGGCATCCAGCGTGTAGAAAGCGCCCATTGCCAACAGGGATTTTTTAACGAAATCTCTTCGATTCAAAATTTTCTCTCGAGTACACGAGTGTTACCTGAGGATGATTAAAAAGCGAATGCGCTTGCTTTGTTCTGCGCAAGTCCGGCTTCGCCATTTCCGTTCCATTTTAGAGAGGGCCTGAAATGAAGGCAACTCCCTTGGTGGGAAAGATACGGAAAGGCTGATTTTGCATAAAACCGGGGGCGGCGTTTGAGAACGCCGCCCCCGGCCGACGGATCTATCTTTCTCCGCCGGGAAACCTTCATGGCGCCGGCGGGAGTGTGTTATCAGCCTATAGCAGGAAAGCGTTATCGACCCACCACGAGTAGGGACCATCGTGCCAGATGCACTGCAGCTTCGAGCGCAGGTATCCGGATTCCGAGGATCCGTAGCAGAAATCGACGATGACATCGAACGAGGGATTGATCTGCTCGCGAATGATCACGACGGCATCGGCGTGCTTGTACCAATCCTTCGTCGAGTAGCGATGGCGCGCGTACTGGTCGTTGACGCGCTCGGCGTTGGTGTATTTGGCCGCCAGGAAATCCCTGAACTTTCCGCATGTCGTTGACAGGCTGGTGTAGTACAAATTCTTCCCGGAATAGTCCCAGGCGTCGAAGGCGGCTCTGTAATCTGCGATTGTCAACAGTGCGAGAGGGCCGGTGTCGCCACCGCCGGTGCCACCACCGCCGCCGCCGGTATCGGGATCGGTAAACGTTACTTCATTCCATTGAAGCTTGTTGAGCAGGATGCCGTCCGAGTCGGCGCCGGAGACGAAGTCGATATATTTATCGTTGCTGATCAATTCGAAAACGTCAACCCTGCTTTCTGCCTCCGCAAAGTTCCTGCCTATGTTGCTATAGGAGCCCGCCAAGGTGTCGCGCACGTTGCGCACAAGGCCGGCCATTTCGTAGCCGCTAAGCCATTCCACAGCCTTCTTCGGGAAACGGAACTCGACGAACTGGCGCAGCGTATCGTAATCCTTAACATCCGCGGGCGCTTCGGGCTTCTCGCCTGGATCCGGTTTATCCGGCTCCGGCTCGGGAGGTGGATTGCTGGGATCGAAATTGACAACCGTGCCGCTGCCGCCTGCTACGCCCATGATGAATTTGAACGTCTGTCTCTGTCCCTTGAAGGGAAGTTCGAGCTCGAACGTCCCGCTCTTCAAGCCCACCGTAAAGAAAACCTGCGAATCCGGATTCCGATCCATCTTGACGCGCTTGGCGCGCTTCTTTGACATCACCTTCTTGAGCTTGACGTTGCCGAGATTCAAGCCCTTCGGATTTACGCCGCCGCCCTTGATGCGCATCATGACGATGGTGTTTTCCTTCTTGATCTCGGTCTGATACTTCTTCCAACCATCCTCGCCGTTGAAGAACTTGTTGGCGATGCCCAGAACCGCGTGGGAAGGATTACCGACGCCAATGATTGTCCTGTTCGAGCGGCCAAGCCAGTCACTGTAGGCATGATCGAACTGCTTGAGGTTGATATGGCGACTGGGATTCTGGACGGTGGGAGCCAGCGGATTCACTGCCACGCCGTCGAGGTTGGCACAGTAGCTCTTGACCACGTGGTCCCCGCTGGAGGCGACGGTGATCTCCTCGACACCCGTCTTGTGGCCGTTGGCGCTGGACCAGTCGTGCAGCTCAATGAGTTCCTCACTGCCCGTCTCCAGCGCGTTGATGATGGCTGACGGATTCGACAGGAACTCGCCGTAATCAGTTTCCTTGAGCAGCAATCGGAGCTTGTTGCCGTTGACATTTACGCCGTAATGGGGCGTGGAGAGGTAGATCACGCGCGAGATGTCGTTGGAGAACCTGCCGCGCGGCTCGATGCGCTTGCCCCAGTCGGCCATATATGCGCGCACACCGATACCAGCGATGCTGTGCGCAATGATGTTGACCTTGTCTCGGCCGGTTTCCTCTTTGATCTGGGCGATCTGCCTGGCGATTACCGCCGCAATCTCATCGAAATCTTTCTTCTTCGTCTTGGCATAATCGAGCCAGTCCCACTCGTTGAAATCCATCACATAAGTTGTGAATCCGCGGTTCTCAAGGTACTGTGGCAGGTTCTTCCAACTCTCGGGATTGCTGGACAAGCCATGGATCAGCAACACGGGGTAAGGTTTGTTCACTGCGGCATGTTGAGCTGGCGTTCCGAACACGGCGAGACTGGTCAACCCGACCACAAAAGTCAGGACAGTGAGCCAACCAATACCCACGGTTTTTGTTGTTTTACTCCGCATCTCGATAACTCCCTGCTTCGAAAAAGTTGTCCTTGCGCTAAAGTTAGAGCCCTAATGTTATCTCTTACCTTTATTATCAAGAATCGTACCAGATGCTGCTGATATCCATAAGTCCTTCATTTGCAACAAATAGCGGCAAAAACCCGCCAACAGGGCTTGAATCTTGCCGTTGCATACGGCAATCTTAGTTTCATTATGCAACATCGTGTTGCAGCAGGTATTGGCATAAATTGACGATAAAGCTCGAGGGATGCAGGCGCGCTCCGCCGGCAATAATACCAAACTTGCAGAAGTATCGGGTATGGTCGTTTGTGCTGCGAGCCACACAGCAGCCCTCTCCTGATTTTAGAAAAAATCTATCAAAAGGGGCCGCCGAAGAGAAATGAATACTAGCACATAATGCCTTGTATTTCAACAAATATTGGCAGGCAGCTTTCCATGAGGTCCCGGTTTGTAACACCCTAATATTGTGCTCTGCCAACGCTGCAATGCTCTATTTTGTGTCTTGCGCGCAGACAACTTTTTTGTCTTAAAAATACTACCCTCCCCCATCCTCCGCAAGAACGCATCCGGAAACCAAGTCCCCGGGCTATTGCTGCTCCTCCTCGACCACGACTCCCGGGCTGCTGGTGGTCAGAATGCCCTTGCGGCGACCGTTGTAGCGCTCCTTATCGTAGTACTCATCGACATCCACGACGTGCAGCTTATCAACCGCATCGGTGAGCGGGACGGATGTGATGGCGCCCTGCTTGTAGGAGACCATCTGTCCGAAGAGGCCCTGCTCGATCAGGTCGACCGCGGCAACGCCGAAGTTGCGCCCCATCAGCCGGTCGTAGGCGCAAGGCAACCCGCCGCGTTGCAGGTGGCTGAGCGTGACCGCGCGAATATCGAAGCCGGTTTTCTCAACGATCCGCGCCCGCAGCCAGTTGCCGATGCCCCCGAGCGTCTTGTGGCCGAACGAATCTATGCCGATGTCACTCTGCGAGACCGCCTCGTCCATAACGCTGGCTTTCGCGCCTTCGGCTATCACCACGATGGAGTACCTCACTCCCATGTTCCTGCGGCGCACGAGCAACTCGCACACTCGGTCGGCATCGAAATCGAATTCCGGAATCAGGATGATGTAGGCGCCGCTTGCGATGCCGCCCTCCAACGCCAGCCAGCCGGCGTGGCGGCCCATCGTCTCGACCACGAAAATGCGGCCGTGGCTGCCCGCTGTAGTACGCAGCATGTCGATCTCTCGCGTGATGATCTCCAGCGCTGTCTGGAAGCCGAGAGAATAGTCGGTGCCGCCGAGGTCCTTGTCGATCGTCTTGGGAATGCCTACCACCTTGACGCCCAGCGTGTGGAGCCGGTGGGCGACGCCCAGCGTGTCCTCCCCGCCGATGGCCACGATCACGTCGATGCCCAGCGCTTCGATGTTCCGCCGCAGCCGTTCCGATTGGTCCTGCTTCGGATCGAAGGGATTGGTCCGCGAAGAGCCCAGCCACGTGCCTCCGGCGCGGTCCCAGTTGCGTACTTTCTTCTCGCTAAGCTCCTCGATCCAGGGCGAATCCATCCCGGGAGTGTCGGGATCGTACTCCACCAGGCCTTTCCAGCCCTCGCGGATACCGATCACCTCGTAGCGCCCTCCTCGGCGCTCCTCCTCGAAGGGATCGAGCGCTGTGTTGGTCACCCACTTGATCGCCGGGTTGAGGCCTGCGCAGTCGCCGCCGCCGGTAAGTATGGCTATCTTCGTCCTCATTACCACTTCTCCGGGTCGCTCAATTGTCGGTCATGCTTGTGACGCACACTATCAATTTAGAACCCGGAGGGCAAGAGGCCGACAACCGCGCTTGAGGCCGCGTGCGCGCGGTGATAGCATTGAGCGGATATTTTTATAAATTACGACAAGGACAGGGGTAAATGGCAAAATCCAAGAGACCTGAGATCAAGAGCATTGCGATCTCGACAGGAGGCGGTGACGCTCCCGGGCTGAATACGGTTATCAGGGCGGCGGTTCGCAAGATCAAGAGAGAGCACGACTGGCGCATACTGGGCATCCGCGAGAGCTTCGAGGGGCTGATCACCGGGGAGGGTAATGTCGAGCTCACTGAGGAAAACG
>DATKUA010000119.1:0-38311 GCA_035530855.1 Acidobacteriota bacterium
TAACCACTTCAAGGAGAGAATCATGTCGATTCTAAGCACAAGCACCAACAGACGCGGCGCAGGACGCGTCACGAGCATCGCCATTGCTCTTTCGGCAGTTCTGATCACATTACCAATCGCTGCCATGCAATTCTGGTCCGCTCCTTCCACGACCGCTGAAGCCAAGGAATCCTTGGCACCGGTAATTCAGAGCAGCGCAAGCGAAGATATAATTCAACCCAAGGACGGCGATGTCTTCAAGCGCTACAGACCCTACCTCTTCAAGATCAAGTCCATGGAGCCTCTCGCCGGCGTGAAGGCCACCTTCCTCGGCAGAGAAATCACTCTCAGGGAGCAGGGCGACAATATCTGGGAGGGAATCACGGCCATCGGGCAGGACGCGGCGGCGGGGCCGCAGACCATCGTGCTGAAAGTCAGTTATACCGATGGCAAAGTGAATGAATACACAAAGACGATCCAGATCGAGTCGGAACCCGAAAAAACCAGGTCAGTACTTCTCGAGAGCGCGCTGGATCTTAAGAAGCGCAAGATGATGTACCTCAACCAGCAGAAAGAGGAAGAGCTGGATCAACTTTTCTCCCACTCTACAGAAAACCAGAAGTGGAACTGGCCCTTCATCCTGCCCGCCGAGGGACGTGTTTCGATGCCGTTCCACACCACACTTATCCTTGACAAGGACAAGCGCATTCCTCACGAAGGAGTGGACCTGTCGATGCCGGAGGGCACGCCGGTCAATGCCAGCAGCACAGGCAAAGTCATCCTTGTCGAAGAAAGTACGGTCAGGGGCAACATGGTGGTGATCGACCATGGCGGCGGCATCTTCACCGGCTACATGCACCTCTCGCAGGTCAGCGTCACCCGGGGGCAGGAAGTCGAGCAGGGCGAAGTAATCGGACTTTCCGGCTCCACAGGCATCTCCACCGGGCCGCACCTGCACTGGTTCCTGAATATAAATGGGGTCTACTGCGATCCCATGAAGCTCTTCGAACAACACTAATCATCGTCTCTTATCGGCCGGGGAGCGAAAACGCTCCAGTCGCAGGCAGCGGGTTATCTACACTCCCCGGCCAAATAACCAACCTTTTTTACCAATCTGCATAGTATTAGAGGGGCATTGTCATGAGACATGGAATCCTTACTTTTCCCGTCTTGATCTTGATGCTTGTAACCGCATCTCTTTCGGCCTCCGATACCATCCACACAGCAGCCGCAGCGGGTGATCTGGAAAAGGTGAAAGCCCTGTTGGCAGAGAATTCTGAGTTGTTGGAGTCCTTGGATGATAATGGCCGGACGGCCTTACATCTCGCAGCCTTGGGAGGTCATGCGGAGGTGATGGACTTCCTGCTGGTTAACGGCGCCAATCCAGACGCCGCCGACAAGCAGGGACTCACTCCGCTGTTTTTTGCCGGATACCGAGGGCATGCGGACATCGTGGAAAGGCTACTTGATGCCGGAGCGGATGTTGGCCGGGCATCAACTCTTTTGATGATAGTGTGCAACAAAGGCGATTCGAAACTTCTGGCCCTGCTGCTGAACCGCGGCTTGGACCCGAACAGCAGACTGATGCGAGGCTTCACCGCCCTGCACATGACGGGCACATTCGGAAATACGGAAATGGCTGCGATGCTTCTTGAACATGGTGCAGACGTCAAAGCGCGCACTGATGACGGCAAGACTCCGCTTCTGTGGGCCGTCGGCAGTTACAGAGCGACTCCTCAATATATTGAGTTGCTGGTTTCGAATGGAGCGGATGTAAACCTGGCCGACAACGACGGTGAGACTCCGCTTCTGAAATCGACAAGGCAGGGGTACACAAAGATTTCCGAATTACTGCTTTCCAAGGGTGCCGACATCACAGCGCGCGACCCACACAGCGGGAGAACATGCCTGCATCTGGCTGCAATTTACGGTTACTCGGATCTCGTTAAAATGCTTTTAGATCATCATTGCGATCCGGCGGCCGAAGATGATTATGGGAACACTGCCGGTATTTATGCCGCCAAGCACGGCAACAAATCAGCCTGTCAATTGCTGGACAAAAAGTATACAGGACGGAAAACGCAGGAAATGGTTTTCGGCAAATCCCCATTACCTGACACTTTGAGCGATGGTGAGGCTGCGCTTGTTTATCTTAAGAGGCGGGGCTGGACGGTGAAAACAAGAAGCCGTTTATTGGTATTCGACTCGGAAGAGTTCGGTCGTCTGCCCGATGAGCCGTGCCTTGCCAACGGTCACATCACTGCTGAAGATATCAACGGTCAAAATATCCTCGCCATTTATACCTGCTACCACGGAAAACCTGGCGAGCCCGCTCCTATCCACGAACTGGCGGGCAAAATCGAAAACATCCAATACATTCAATACAAGGAAGATAAATGGAGAGGGCCTGAGAACTCACTCTATCTCGGCCCCAGGGAAAACAAGTTGATCAGCGACTTGGAGATTATCACGGCCCAGATGGAAAATTCCCTCTCATATATCGTGAAGGTCGACGGGCTCACGATCTATTATTCAGGATTCAGAAATGAGCCCGATCAATACAAAAAAGAGATAGATTTTCTGGCTGGTCAGGCAGATAGCATCGATATCGCCTTCATCGCATCCGACGATTCAGAAAAAGACCGCGAGGGTTTCGATGAGTGGCTTTTTTACACGATCGACAGTTTCAAGCCCCTCGCTATCGTGCCAACGAACCATTCGGACAAAGAGTTCATCTTCAGAAAGATAGCCGTCCGCATCGAGGCACGTTACCCCGGCATGACGGTGTTCTGCGCCGATAATCCCGGCGATAGCTTCCAGTACAGTCGCGCAGAAATGAAGCGCTGACAGATTGCTTGGCGGAGTTAAACTACTTCCAATCCTGACATCTCTTCCAAGGCTAGGAGCAAGGCGTGTGTGCCGCTCCGGCCGTGGCCTAGCTGCTGTAGCTTCGTGTAGAGCCGCTCGGCAAGCTTGAGGCCGGGTAATTGCAACCCCATGCGCCTGGCTTCCTCAAGGGCGATGCGCAGGTCTTTGATGTAGTGCTCGACAATGAAGCCGGGAGCGAAGTCGCGGCGCAGCATCCTCGGCACATAGTTTTCGAGGCTCCAGCACGCCGCCGCACCGCCACTGATAGACTGCAACACCGTTGGTAGATCAAGTCCGGCTTTGAAACCGTAAACGAGCGACTCGGTCACGCCGATCATCGTCCCGGCGATGACGATCTGGTTGCACATCTTCGTGTGCTGGCCGGCCCCGGCGGGGCCTTGGTGCACGATGTTCTTCCCCAGAATCTCAAACAGTGGCATGACCTTTTCGATGGCTTCCCTGTCACCGCCGACCATGATCGAGAGCGTGGCGTTGCGGGCACCGACGTCACCGCCGGAGACGGGTGCATCGACAGCACCGACGCCATTCCTTTTCGCAGCCTTGTAGATATCGACGGCAAGGCTGGGCTCCGTTGTCGTCATGTCGACGACGACACTCCCGGACTTCGCTCCGGCAAGAACGCCATCATCTCCAAAGTAGACGTCGCGCACATCCTGCGGAAAGCCGACCATGGTGAATGTGATGTCAGCCGCCTCCGCCGCCTCCTTGGGCGTCCGTGCCCAAGATGCGCCTTTATCCAGCAGCGCTTCCGCCTTCTCTCTGCTGCGCGTGAAAATCACGGTCTCGCAGTCGGCATCCATCAGATGGCCGCACATCGGGGCGCCCATGATGCCTGTTCCGATCCACGCTATTTTCCCGAACTTCATGTTGTGCTTTAATTCCTTCATTCTTACACCGTTTGAATCCTTACTCAGGGAGTATAAGATACGCAGTTACCTGATACTCGAATGAAATTGCCACGGAAAGTAAAGAGATGAATATCGAGGGCATTTTTTTCGACCTCTACGGCACCCTGATAATCTACGGCGACATGGAGCGCGCCTGGAAAGACTGGCTCTCCACCATCCACACAAACCTGCGGGAAGCCGGCCTTTCGCTATCGATAGATGAGCTGGCCCACGCTTGTGAAGGCTTTTTTAGAAGCGAAATATCTCAGACGCAATTCGACGGCTTGACAGTATATGAACGCCGTCTCAAGCGGCTGTGCGACGACTTGAACATTCAACCCGACAGGGAGATTCTCCGCAAAACTGCCGAAACGAGCCTCGCTGCCTGGCAACGATATATCTCCCCGGATCCCGGTGCTGCTTCGCTCCTGGCGGACTTGCGGAACAAATACAAGCTTGCCCTTGTGACCAACTTCGACCACCCGCCGCATCTCCATCAATACCTGCCGACAACGGGGTTGGCGGAGGTGTTCGATGTCATTGTGATTTCGGCTGAAGTCGGCGTGAGAAAACCCTCACCCGGGATTTTTGAAATTGCCTTGGAACGGACGGGGCTTGATGCGTCCAATGTGATATATGTCGGCGACTCCCCGGCCGACGATGTTCCGGGCGCGTTAGAAGCCGGGATCAAGCCCGTACTTATCTCTCGATCCGGTTCCTTTTTTTCAAATGATTTCGAGGCGCCGAAAGAAAAAACAGATGCGACATCTGTCACACTTGGATATAATCAGCACCAGGTGGAAATAATATCCAGTCTCTCGGATCTCTATTCTCTGCTGATGGAGGTGTCTGAATGAAATACGCACTGGTATTGCCGACCCTGCTGTTAATGGCATTTTGTTTAAGCGATGTCAGCGAAAAATGTTGCTGGGCTGAAGCTCCGGGCAGCCAGACTCAAGAAGTGACAATCGACATTCTGTTCGACAATTACACGGAAGACGGTTTGGGAACTACCGGCCTGTGGGGATTTGCATGCCTTATCAGAGGCTTTGAAGAAAACGTCCTGTTCGATACGGGAGCTGACGGGGACATTCTTTTGCAGAACCTTGCCGAGGCGGGTATCAAACCGGCTGACATCAGCATTGTCGTCATTTCTCACGAGCACGGAGATCATACCGGCGGCCTCAGGGCTTTTCTGACGGCGAATCCAGAGGCCACAGTCTATTTCCCGCCGTCATTCTCGGATAACTTCAAGAGCCAGCTCAGTAGCGCCGGCATCAAGATGGTCGAGGTTCAACCAGGGCTGGAAATCTGCAAGGGACTGTTTACGACCGGCGAGTTGACCAGACCCATACCTGAAAACGGCATTTACTTCCGGGATCAAGAAGGATTGGTTGTGGTTACCGGCTGCGCACACCCCGGCATCGTAGAAATCACCGCCAGGGCCAAAGCACTCAGCGGTATTTCGCCATACTTCGTCCTCGGAGGATTTCACCTGATACAGCGCAGCGATGAGGCAGTCCGTAAAATCTGTGCCGATCTCAAGCAAATAGGCGTCACCAAGGTGTTCCCCACTCACTGCACCGGGGATAAAGCGCGAGAGATCTTCAAAGAGGAATTCGGAAATAACTTCGTCGCAGGCGGGATGGGCTCATCATTTAGCTTCGAGCTCTAATAACGCTGCCTTCAACTGCTCGAGTACCACTGAACGTTACAAAGCTCCGTTAAGGTATAAGCGCCAACAGGAAAAATATCCCGGCAAGAAAATATACTACTGACATCATTACGTTCATCTTGCTCTTGGGAAATCCGAATGCCCGCCAAAGAGACCTCATGATCCAGAAAATGCCCAACAACAATAGAAGCGCACGTCCGGTGTACGATGTCCGCATGTCTTCATTAACGGCGAATGCCAGATAAGCCACAATCAATAATAGCAAGATCAGAAAAGAGTTTCGGTCGATGATCGTCCGGCGCGACTGCTTTGTAAGACTCCCTATTTCCCGATACCATCCCCAGAGCGCCGGCAGTCCCACGTGCATCAGTGCAACCATAATGGTCAGCCCCCCGGCGATGAACAGCGAAATCGATTGCATAGTTCTTCCCCATACTCAAATCATTCCTGAAGCTTGCATTATAGCCGATTATGATGACAGTTTCTTATCAACGGATCCATCCGAAGCGTGAAAGCAGTCCAGAGGAACCACTTCAGAATGACTATAGGGCCCGACTCGACAAACCGCGCCGGTAAGCTCGCGCATCGAGCTCCAGCATTCCCCCGACGAAATCCTCATAATCATTATAGTTCGTGCAAACCGATATCTTTTGAATCTCTTTCAAGCCACCAACTTTGACACTTCCGAAGATGGATGTATATTTAATGTAGAGGGCAAATTACTTAATTTCCATCTTTAACGCCGTCCCGGAGTGGAAAGGAGGTCGAGTAATGTTTGCCAAGCAAATTCTCGTCATTGCTGTATTTATTAATCTCTCAGCCATCATAAGTTGCGGGGGACCGGTGGAACAGGCAGAGCAACCGACAGCGACAGCAGCAGCAGACCAGGGTAAGCCGCATTTCAAAGAAGCTCGCTGGGGAATGACCAAGGAACAGATAAAGTCATCAGAAACCGCTGCGATCGACACTGAGAATACAGATGAATCGATGCTTTATTACAAAGGCAGGCTCCTGGACAGGTTCGATTGCAAATTGTTCTACTGCTTCTCCGAAGAAAGCCAGCTGGTCGCTGCCGGTTATGAGATGGACGCCGGCAACACAGATTTCTGCGGCGAGACCAATCTCACGGGAGAAGACCTCGAATTGGCGAACAAGATGAAGGCGGTGGATTTTTTCGATGAGATGAAAAAAGGCCTGATCTCCCAATACGGTCAACCCAGCGAGGACAAGCGGAACTGGTATTCGAGCGATCTGGAAGCCTCTTGCGACTACGACGCCAAGATCGGCTACGCTCGCGACGCGGTCTACTTTTCAGCAAAATGGATCCTGGGCGAGACGATCATTACTCAGGAGCTTACCAAGGGGGACTTTAAACTGAACTACATCAAACGTTGATTCATCATCACTATCGGTCGGACCGCAAAAGAACAGCGGAGGTTCCTTCCTCCGCTGTTGCTGTACTTAACCTTGCTCTGAAAACTATAGCAGTCAAGATTTCCCGCCAGAAGTAATTCACGTTGCCAGAAATCTCGATGCTGAGTCTATTTGATTCGTACTATTCCATGGCAATGGAGAAACTACCGACTGGTGGGAATGATTTGAGAGAGAATGGCGGGGCTGACGAGACTCGAACTCGCGACCTCCGGCGTGACAGGCCGGCGTTCTAACCAAACTGAACTACAGCCCCTCTCCATGCAACCAGCTTCTGGTGGGCGCTACTGGGCTCGAACCAGTGACCTCCGGCTTGTAAGGCCGGCGCTCTCCCAACTGAGCTAAGCGCCCGAGCGCCCGAAACGCAGAAAGTATAGTTACGGCAGAGACCACTGTCAATTGCATACTTGCCCCGCCTTTGCGCTGAGTTCAACTTGCTAATCAGTGGTTTACGCGGGTATAATTAGATGAGATAGAGTATATCATTCTCATTCATTCAATGGAAATTTATTATGACCAGCCCTGAAATGCTGCGAAGGGTTCCGCTGTTCAGTGATCTTCCGGATGAGTACCTCGAAAAGCTGGCTCGAGTAGCTGTCAAGAAGACCTATCCCAAGGACAACGTCATCTTCTTTGAGCAGGACGAAGGCGATTCTCTGTTCATCATCGCTCGCGGCAGCGTGAAAATAGCAAAGATCTCCGACGAAGGGAAGGAAGTGATCCTGGCAATCCTCGGCCTTGGGGAATTCTTCGGCGATATGAGCCTGCTCGACGGACTCCCCCGCTCAGCGACGGTCATCGCCGTCGAGGAAACAGAGGTCTCTTCGATTCGCCGCAAGGAGTTCATCTCTCTGATCAACGACAACCCGCTGATTGCGGTCAAACTGCTTTCGGTGCTCAGCCAACGCCTGCGTGACGCGAACAGCAAGATCGGAAACCTCGCGCTGCTCGACGTTTACGGCCGGCTCGCGCGCATCCTGATGGATTTCGCCAAGATCGAAGGCAGAAAGCTCGAGAACGGCAAGATTGCCTTCCGCAGGCCCACTCACCAGGCGATAGCCAACATGATTGGAACATCGAGGGAAACGGTGACCCGCACGCTCGGCGATCTCCACCGCCGCGGCTACATCCAGATTTCCGGAAAGGAGATCATCATCAAGGATCAGTTTCAACGGGATTTCATCTGATTAGTTCGGATCAATGTCCCAACGAGGATGTCAAACAGAAACAAATCATTCAAAGAGGTGGAAAACTGATGAAAAAAACGATCGTAGCGATCCTGGCTGTGTGTGTCCTCTTCGCCGCAGTTACAAGCGCAATGGCCCAGCGCAAGACTCGAATAGCGGTGCTTCGCTTCGAGGACCAGACGACCACCCATTGGTGGCAGCCTGACAAAATGGGCGATGCAGCAGCTGATGTGTTCATGACTGAGCTGCTCAATACCGGCACCTTCTCGGTAATTGAACGGGCTCGACTCAACGATATTCTCAAAGAGCACAACCTTGTCGCTCAGGGCGGTGTCACTCCCCAGAGCGCCGTACAGTTGGGCAAGCTGCTCGGCGCGCAGCTGATGGTCGTCGGCTCGATTACGGAATTCGGCACGGAGGTTCACGGTGCGCGCTTCCGCGGAATCGGTGGCAGTGTTGCGACCTATCGCTGCATGATCGATGTGCGGGTGATCAACGTCGAGACGTCCGAGATTCTTTACGCCGACCGCCAGGGAAGCAACTACCGCGGCATGGCGGTGGGCATCAACAGCTTCGAGGCCGGCCGCGATGCCGATTACGGTAAGGTCGCCGGCGCGACGATGTCGGGCGCCGTGGAAAAGCTCGTCGCGGGGCTCGCTGACGCCGCAGCCAACCTGTCGAGTTCCTCAGGTTTCGGCATGATCGCCGACGTTGACGGCGGTGATGTTTATATCAACAGAGGCAGCATCGACGGCATCAAACCAGGCGACAGGTTCCGCGTGATTCGTCTCGGCAAAAAGATCATCGATCCGGAGACTGGGCAGGTAATGGGCCAGAAACGCGAAGACGCCGGTGTCATCGAAGCTGTTGATGTGATGGATAAGATGGCCATCTGCAAAATTATCAGCGGCGATGCCCAGAAGGGCGACGCATTAGAGAAATAGGCCCTTGTGAGTGGAATTGAACGAGGCCACCGTCGGTCAAAACCGCGGTGGCCTCGATTTTAAAATCTATTCGGATATTACTCTTCGCCGGAGATTTCTCCGCTAAGCTTTCTCAGCAGGGCGTCGAGCATCTGATTTTCGTAAGTCACCATATTCAGGAAAACGCTCTCTACCAGGTAACGCCGGGCTTCCTTCTGATCCATTTGTGAGACTATGTGCTCGATCTCTTCTTTCATGTCCTGGTAGGTGTGCCTAAGTTCCTTGCGGACCACAACCTCCTGGTAAAGCCCCTCGATGATGGCCATCAGGTCGCCGTCGAGGTCTACCTGCACGCCGGTTCGATACTTGGCCTTCTTGGGCATCATCCGCTCCGATTTGATGGATTGCTAACTTTCAAATGCCTTGATGGCATCGTCGATGTTCGGGTGGATGTCAATGACGTTATCCACGCGGGTAATCGTCAAAATCTTTTTCACTCTGGCCTGCAAGCCACTGAGCCTTAGCGATCCCCCCTGCGCGCTGAGCCTCCGGTACATATCCATGATGAAGCCGACTGCGAAACTGTCGATGTACTCCACGCCGCTGAGATCGATCAAGATTTGGCGTTTCCCCGACTCAACCAGCGATATAAATTGCTCCTGAATCGGATCGAGGTTTTCATATATCAACCTCTGCTCACGCAACTCAAGAATGCTTATATCGCCGCTTTCACTAAGCTCATATTTCATCTCTCGGAACCCATAAATTATCTATGATTAGAAGGATTCGCAGGACATAAAGCATCCTAAACGAGGCGTGAAGCGGGTGTCAAGGGTACTGAGGAATTACATAAGTCGGCCTTTAAGCGGGCTCTGCTTTCAGGAAGATATATTAAATGAGAGAGGGCCGGTCATCACTGATGAATTCACCCGATGCCTGCGACCAGCCCTCTTCAGGGCCTGTGATAGGCAATTAAGATGCCAACTTGTCTAAAACCACTAATTGTATGAAACGAAACGAGATGCCGTGCCCGGCCTGACCACACATCCATTCAGCAGTTGGTCATTATTTTTTACAGTTTCAATGCTATGCCACGTAACCGGCTCTCCAACAACAGCTTAGACCGAGTAACGTTCAGTTACTACTTTGCTGGATTTGACATGTCTATTCAGTCGGTGTCGCCGTAGCTGATCATCGGGCTCCGATTTACTGATCTTTCATCAGCTTGAGTTTTCTGTGTATGGTTTGTCTCGTTACCCCTAACAGCTCGGCCGCAAGCGTGCGGTTGTTGCCTGTTCTCGACAGAGCCTCGCGAATCAGGATTTCCTCGGCTCGTTGCAGCGTGGGTATCTTACCAGGAAAGACAATATCTTCTCCGCTGAAGATACCGTCTGGAGTCTTATCTGTAATCGGCAATTCTTCACGTTGCCCCAGCAACTCCCTGAACACCTCCATCGAGAGTTTGCCAGACCTGTGCCTTGCTACCGCATCCTGCACAGCCACCTGGAGTTCACGGACGTTTCCGGGGAAATCATAATTTGCCAGCAAGACAAGCAACTCCGGCGGGGGCGTCGGTTTGTGCCTATCAAGAGTTCTCGACGTCTCATCCAGAAAATGATCAAGCAACAGTGCCAGGTCATCAATTCGTTCTCTTAAGGGCGGGACGTGAATATGATGTGTTCTTAATCGATAGAACAGGTCTTTCCTGAACGACCCATCTTCTTGTGCTTTTTGCAGATCCCTGTTGGTCGAAACCAAGATCCTGGCACTCGACCTCTTAGGGCGATCCGAGCCAAGGGGGAAGTAATCCCCGTTCTGCAGAAGACGAAGCAATTTTACCTGTGTTGCCATTGCCAGATCCCCGATCTCGTCGAGGAACAACGTGCCGGTCGCTGCACTCTCTATCATTCCTGGTCGGTCCCGATCCGCGCCTGTATAAGCCCCTCTCACATGACCAAAGAGAGTGTCGGAAAAAATGTTGTCGTCGAGACCGGCTACGTTCACCGCCACGAAGGGGCCTTGGCGATCGCTGGCCTTATGGACCGCCTCCGCCACCAATTCCTTACCGACACCGGTTTCTCCTGAAATAAGAACAGGGTATGAGGTGGCGGCTATCGCTTCGACATATCGCAGAATCGCCCGCATCTTGTTGTTCTTCGTAATAATATTGATAAAGGCGTCGGGATTTCGTAATTCCTCCCTGAGCATATTGTCCTTGAGACACAGCATTTCGCGCCGCATCTCCTGCTGCTCAGTCGCCCGCTTCACAGTGGAGAGCAGCCTGTTCTTCTCCACCGGCTTGACCAGATAGTCATAAGCGCCCTTGCGCATACAGCCTACTGCTATCTCAACCTCGTCCGTACCGGTGACCACGATTATCATGACCTCGGGATAATTGAGCCGTAATTGATCTATCAACTCCGCGCCGCTGATGTGAGGCATGTTCAGATCCAGCAACATGACCTCCACACCATGGCGATCGATTGTTTCGATTACTTCGCGGCTGTCAGTGCAGGCTATGACGTGGTCGATACCATTGCTTTTTAGTATGCGCTCGAGGTTCAGCACCACTTCTTCTGCATCATCGACTATCAGTACGGGTTGCGGAGGATATGATCTGCGGTCCATTTGTCGCCTCTCCTGTTACAGTTTCTCTCCCGTCATGTTTTTTTACGCTTTCCTTTTGTGTTTTAGTCCTGCCATCAAGACCGGCCTCACCGCTAACGGTGTTAAAGCATTTGACAACATGAATTGCCCCCACGCGCTCTAAAGCATTAATAACAATAGCCTTATCATTAATTGCGCACCAGTTGCTGTAAATATCTGTAACACAATTACTGGGCTTGGTGATAACCCGTATCTTTTTGCATATCAATTAGTTAACGGACTCTATGTCATGGCATAACTCTTGCCCACATATCATCGACGGCTGTACCGGTCATGCTAATAGTTAAATGGATTCATCATGGGAAATTCGAGAATCGAAGGAAGGTTTAAGGGCAAGGGAATCCTCTTTGTGGGTTTCCAAGACGAAACCCTGGCGGAAATTGCGGAAGCGATCAGTCTCGAAGGCGGGAAACTGATCTTCACCGGCAACGGATCCCAGGCTCTCGATCGAATTTCACAAGCTAAAGATTCAGGAAAAGACATCCATCTGATAATTATGGACTATCCCTTGCTTGAAATCTCGAAAGTGGAAATGTTGACTGAGATGCTTATAAGGGATATAAATATACCATTATTGGTTATCTTCGAACAAGGAGAGAATAAGTACCTGGAAAACTTCAGTTCTAAATTCAGTTCGGGCCATATACTAAAACCATTTACCATAGAACAGTTTATTAACAGAGTAGCCGATTTCGTTTTATAAGTACCATCCTCAACAATACTGAAACATATTCAACGACGATTGCTCAAAGCGGTTTCAGATCTCTGAAACATAAATTTATACTGTTCTTTAAAATACTTGGGATTAACATGTGACTCGAGAGAACAATCAAGTAACTGCACGCCCTCTTGTCAAGCAATGCTACCTGTCAAATAAATTGTCGCAACCTTAATCCCTTGATACCAAAACGTTTCTTCTATAACTCCCTGTTATCTGTAAAATAACACTACAAGCCTTCGTGCCTCAATAAGCCCTTTCATTTCCGGATAATTCTTTTGCCTGCATGTAATTACGCGTTCCAGGGCAGCAGGCATACCAATTGCATATAAAGAGTATAATTCCGAAGGTGAGTTCAGGAGCATTTAATGGGTAGATAATCGCACACTACCCTCACGTGATGTGCGATTACTCTAAAGTTCCCCACTCCCCCTAAACCCACCCCGGCGGTAAATACGCCGCCGGGGTATTTTTTACTCTCGGGAATCGGGCAGGAGGCTGTGCAATCCTGCATTTTGAGTATTCAGGAAAGAAGGAGCATCGATAAAGTCTGATCGAAACTCTTGTTATTCTCTTACAATGCTCTTAAGACGCCTGTTCAGTGTCTGTCTCGAAATGCCGATCAGCCTGGACGCGATGGATTGATTGCCGTTGCTCCGCTTCAAAGCTTCAAGAATCAACAAGTCACCCAAACGCTGCATCGGCGGTAACTTATCATACTGCGACAATATATTATCATCGCTCGAGGCGACAACAGTGTTTCTCCTTTTCTTGTTGTCAAACATGACGCCGACTGCATCTTTAAAAACAGCCATCGACAATACGCCGGCATCGTGGCTCGCCACGGCATCTCTTGTCATCACTTCCAGCTCGCGAATGTTTCCGGGGAAATGGTAATTAGACAGCAGAGTCATCAATTCAGTTGGTGGAGTAGGCTTACGCTTCCCCAGCTCTCGTGCAGTCTTGTCCAGAAAATAGTCGAGCAGCAAGGGCAGGTCGTCCAGCCTCTCTCTTAACGGCGGGATATGAACGTGATGAGAACGGAGCCGGAAATACAGGTCCTTTCGAAATCTCCCCTCTTCTTGGGCGGAGGCTAAATTCCGGTTAGTAGCAACAATTATCCTGGCGTCGGTTCTCTTTGGTTCGTCGGCTCCGAGGGGGTAATATTCCTTCTCTTGCAGCAATCTCAACAGCTTTATCTGCGATGTTTGCCCAAGATCACCGATCTCATCAAGGAACAACGTACCGCAGGCGGCCTTCTCGATCATTCCCTTGCGTGATCCCTCGGCTCCCGTAAACGCACCCACTTTATGGCCGAACAGGGTGTCGGCGAACATGTTGTCATCGAGGCCGGCGACATTCACCGCAACGAATTCCCCATCGCGGCCGCTAACCCTATGTATCGCATGCGCAATAAGTTCCTTTCCCACGCCTGTCTCGCCTGTGATTACAACGGGATATGCTGACGGTGCGAATGCCTCGATGTACTGAAATATGGCTTTCATTTTTTTGTTGTTCGTTATGATTTCGGAGAAAGCCCGGGGGTGCATCAGCTCGCGCTTGAGTACACTCTCTTTCAAATGAGAGAGTTCTCTGCGCATCTCCTCTGCTTCCAACGCTTTTCCGACCGTGGAAACGAAGCGCCTCTTCTCGATCGGCTTGATCAAATAATCGAAAGCCCCCAGTCGCAGACATTCCACAGCCTCATCTATTTTCTTTCTGCCCGTGATTACTATTATTTGAATCTCGGGGAACTCTTGCTTAATCCGAAGGAGTAACTTCCTGCAGTTTATTGCAGTCATTTCGAGGTCAACTATGATCAAATCGAGGCGTCTCGCCACTGCGACATCGACAATCTCTTGCTCATCATGGCTTGTAATCACTTCTATTTGACTATTCGAGCCAAACGCGTGCTTGATGGTTGACTTGATCGCCCTATCGCTGACCGCGACCATAATCCTGCTCTTTTTAACTTCCTGAATTTTCATTCTCAACCCCGGTTGAATTATGCGGCGGTACGGCTTTCCCTCATCGCCAATGATTGATAATAATTCCAGATCGACGGGTCCTTTCCTGGCAGCAGAAACTTTCGGTAATTCTTGTCAGACTTCGGGATCCTTCAACGCGGCATTCCACTGCAATTGAACATCCCCAAATCTCCATACCAGGCAGTTTTCCGCTACAGCAAAGGATTATCTGATGTGAGGCTAGATCCCCCAGCGTAACCCAAGATTCCGGCGCGGTTTCTAATCGTTCCTAACTGTTCAGTTATTACTCCGGCTACCACTCCATCTTCATCAAGAATTGCCTATACACCAACCCCCTCTCGCTTTTGGTTCCGCCCTAATTGAATTGAACCTCTGTAATAATATTTAACAACTAATCCATCCTTGTCTATCGGAACGATATGGATATTGAGCTAGGAAAAACTCTTACTAAATACCAGGATAAAGTCTTACATAGAAAATATCGCCGATTAATTTGATAATATATACCAATATGGCTAGAGATTAGTGATGCCCTCGCGAATGGCAAACTTCGTGAGATTGGCAATGCTTCTGACCTTGAGTTTCTCCATTATCTGATGCCTGTGTGTCGCAACAGTTTTAACGCTGACATTCAAGGATTCTGCGATTTCCCTGGTGCTCTTACCCTCAGCAATTAACTGTAGAATCTCTCTCTCCCGGGGAGTCAATTTGGAAGCTTGAGATGTCCTGCTTCTGGTCAGCCGATCGATGTAATCATCGATTACCACATCCATGATTTCAGGTGATAAGTAAGTTCTACCGCTTATTACGGCATTCAACGCCTCCACCAATTCCTCGATGGCTGAGTCCTTGAGGATATACCCCGACGCGCCCGCTGCGAGCATCTCCGCCACAAACCGCCTCTCTGAATGGCGAGAGAGCGCCAGCACCTTGGTTGAAGGCGACTCCGAAACGATCTGCCTTGCGGCATCGATCCCATTAAGTTCGGGCATCGCGATGTCCAGAATTATTACGTCGGGCTTCAACTCCCGAACCAGTTTGACCGCCGCTCTTCCGTTGCCGATTTCGCCGACAACTTCAAAATCGGCCCGGCTGTTTAACATCGCTCGTAGCCCTTGACGCATCAATTTGTGATCGTCGGCTAATACTATTGTCTTGCTCATGGCATCGACTACCTCATTCCGAACCGACCGGTACTACCATTGTTACTTTTGTCCCCTTTTTCGGCTCCGAATCAATCACCATTGAGCCCCCAAGCGACTCAATATGCTCATTGATACTGAAAAGGCCGAATCCTTTTGTGTCCCCCTTGAAATATCTACCTTGTCGTGGATCAAAACCCAGGCCGTCATCACTAACCGTAACAGTTATTTCGGCATCCTTTGAGTCTATCGTCGCTCGGCACTTGCGCGCATCGGCATGCTTCACCACGTTGACCAATAACTCCCTCAGCGAGCGATATAGCATGATTGAAACCGTGTCGCTCAGTGGAAACTGATCGGCGGAGGAATCGAACTCCACCTTCAAACCATATTGTTCGTTGAATTGTTTCACCAAGCTTTCAACCGCTGCAACCAGCCCGAATTCGTGCAGGGAAGGCGGACAGATCTCAATGGTCAACGAGCGTGTCTCCTTCAGTGCCGAATTAAGGGTGCCAATGACTTCCTCTAAAACCCTGGAACGGCTTTCATCGCTACTCTCCTCGAAGAGAGAGAAAACCTTGAACTTGGCCAGGTCAAGCGCGTGCCCAATGCGATCATGAAGGCTGACTGCGATTTTGCGTCGTTCACGCTCGGCAATTATGGTCAACTCCGAAGCAAGGGATCTCAGCCTTTTCTGATATGCCTTTAGCTCCGTTTCCGCCTGCTTGCGCTCGGTAATGTCGGTTAGCATCCCAAGCCCGCCCCCAAATTCGCCCTCGGCATCAACAAACGGATTGGCGGAAATAATCGCCCAAAGCTCCGATCCATCCTTCCGCAGCAGTTTGATATCCATTTGGATTTTCGTGTACTTGTTGGGCCTTTCTATAAGCCGTTCAACTTCCAATCGCGACTCTTCCTCCATGAACTCGAAGACGTGCCTGCCGATCATCTCTTCGGGAGAATAACCGAGCATCTCCGACAACCTTGGATTGACGAACTGCGTCAACCCACCGCTGTCGACGACACACACGCCTTCGGCTGCAGTCTCGACGATACTGCGGTATTTTTCCTCGCTCTCGCGTAGAGCTCTCTCGGCTTCAAGTCGGGCCATCACGCCGCCGATCTTTGAGGCAATCGACTCCAGCGCTCCAAGCGCCGTCTCAGGAATATCAGACTCTTTGGCAGACACGACCTTGATAGCCGCCACAACTTTACCTTCCACCTTCACCGGTATAACGGCAATCGCTCCGAGCGCATTGTTTTCAGGGTATGTTGATGCCCTCTGCCTGGTATAAATGGTAATTCCGGTCTCAAACACATCTAGTAAACATTGATTCTCGTTAAAAATCACCTCCAGATCCAAGGATGGCTTCTCTTTCAATAAGGTGGGCTCACTTGGCTTGTCGGCTGCCAGATACACGCCTGCTGCTTCAATGCCTTCGATTCGCAATGCCGCATTAATAACCATTTCAAATGTATGTTCGACATCCCTTGCCATTCCCAGGGCGGCACCAAGATCTCTCTGAATCTCGGTCAGTTTCTCGGCGCGTTTCTGCTCAGTGATATCTTCGACGGTGCCTTCGTAATAAAGAACCTTTCCCTTTTCATCTTTGATAGCTTTGGAGCTTTCTCTAATGTAGAGCTTCGAGCCGTCGTATCTCGTCCATTCCGATTCAAGCCCCACTACCTTGCTCTCTTTTTCAACCTTTTCCTTGAAAAGTTCTCTTGAATAGCCAGGCTCGAAACCTTCCTCTTCCAGATTCCTTTTGCTTAGTTCTTCGAAAGAGTCATAACCCAGCATTCGCAGGATAGTGGGATTTGCCATCAAGATTTTCCCATCCGGGGTAGTGCGATATAAACCTATTGTTGCGTTATCGAATATGGACCTGAACCTTTCTTCGCTCTCACGCAGTTTTAGCTCGACACGCTTGCGCTCGTTTACCTCCTGCTCTAATGCTACTACCACTTTTTTAAGCTCCGCCGTGCGCTCTTCTACTCTGGCCTCCATTTCATCACGCGCCCTGAGCAGCCCATTTTCCGCACGTTTTCTCTCTGTGATATCGCATGCAGCTCCAACAATACTCACTACCTGCTTACCGTCTTCGTCGAATACAGGTTGCCCACTATCCAGAAGCCATCTGATATCGCCGTTCTTGTTCACGATCCGGAATTCACTGCTGTCGTGTCTGCCGGATAAAAGTGTATTTACTCGACGACGCACGATATCCATGTCGTCAGGATGAACAAGCCGTTTCCAGCCGTTGGGACCTGCCAGTTCGTCATCGGCATAACCAGTAATCTGTTTGAACGCCCCAACAACCCAGTTCTGCCTCAAGGTCTCACCAGGCAGGACATCCAACGAATATGAATAATCTGAAGTGAGCTCCATGATTAGGCGGTAACGCTCCTCCAGAGTCTTAAGGGCCTCTTCAGTGGCCTTGCGGTTTGTGATGTCGCGGAAAACGGCGAAGATAGATTCCAAGCGGCCCTTGCCGTTGAGGATAGGGGTTGCTGTAATCAACAGCGTCCGCTTGTTCCCACTGGGTTGGATAATCTCCGCTTCGTAATGGCCGGTTTCTCCCCTAGCCCTTAATCGAGTGTGGCGCCTGAATTCCTTGTACTGCGCCGGGGAAGAAAAGTCTTTTAAGTTCTTTCCTATAAGGGAGTCCTTTGAAGCGCCGAAAATTCTTTCTGCCGCCGGATTTGCCAGGACAAAGTTTTCATCCGGGTCGATTATGCAAATACCTTCCTCCAGGGTTTCTACCAAGGATCGATAGTGTGCTTCCGTCTGCCTGATTTTTTCTTCCAGCTCTTGCCGTCGCTTACAGACCCCGATAGCTCGTCTGATGCCGTTCAACAGCTTTGGAAATTCACCTCTTTCCGGATCCTTGGGGTAGTAATCATCAACGCCCGCCCTGAAGGCTTCGGCGGCGAACGCTTCGTCTCTGCAATTCGTCAAAAGCACAACCGGGATTTCCATTCCAGCGGTGCGGATACGCTCCACAAAATCTATCCCGTTGCTTACCGGCATTTGATAATCGGCAAGAACGCAGTTGAAATTGCCGTCCTTGATGAGATTCAGAGCTTTATCGGAAGAGCTGCAGGTGGTGATCTCGAGGTGGGCGTCAAGGCTCTCCAGGCCGCGGCAGATCCTCTCCAGTTCCTCCGGTTTATCGTCTACTAGCAGCAACCTGATGCTGGGGGAAGCCACACCTTCTCTTTTTTTGCTCTTTCTTGTTGCCACTCCTCCACCCCGTACAAACTACTACAACGCATCGTCAGGAAACGCATCGATTCCACAAACGCACTGCTTGTTGAATTATCAGTCTATACTAGCAAGTAACGCCTCAAAATCAAACAGGCAATTTCCACCGCAGATATAATGATGTTAATTCAAGCATTTTCTTAATCAATTGTTTTATCGGATACCTTGATCAGAGAAAATGTGGCCACCAAAATGGGGTGACACTAGGCTTCACCAGCCGTTTTTCAGATCCGCTTATTCCGCCGGGTTTCTACCGATGCGCACACATCGCAGTAGGGATTTGCTGCTTTCTGAGATTACCTTCAAGAGGGGATCGGATAAATCAGGATCGTCCGTTCCGAATTGCGTTGCGACAAGTCGGATTCTGTCAGCTTTTCCGCGGCTCTATTAATATTGTCAGTCTGATGAAGCGTCTATATCATCTGCGAGTTTGAGGGCTTCGGCGACCAATTCCTCGACTGCCCTTTCCACTGAAATTGTCCGCAGGAGTTCACCTCTCCTGAAAATCGCTCCCTTTTCCCGTCCTGCTGCGAAACCGATATCAGCCTCGCGAGCCTCGCCCGGTCCGTTCACCGCACATCCCATCACGGCGACAGTAATCGGAGCGCTTATGCCTTTCAGCCGTCGTTCAACCTCAGCGGCGATCGCCGATATATCCACCTCGCATCGCCCGCATGTAGGGCAGGAAATGAACTCCGGCCCTTTCTTGCGAAGTCCGAGACTCTTGAGGATCGCCCATCCGACCTCGACTTCGCGTACAGGGTCTTCGGTCAACGAAACCCGGATTGTGTCCCCGATTCCCTCGGCGAGTAATGCGCCTATGCCAGCCGCGGATTTTACGACTGCGTTCTCCCCCGCCCCCGCCTCTGTGATTCCGAGATGGAAGGGGTAATCGCAACGCCCGGCCAGAAGCCTGTAGGCAGCCACGGTTCTCGAAACATCCGACGCTTTGAGCGAGACTACAATGTCGGTGAAATCCCAGCCCTCCAGAAGTCTTATGTGTCCAAGTGCCGAATCCACCATGCCTTCGGGCGACGGCCAGCCGTCCCGCTTCAGGTACTCGCGCTCGAGGCTACCCGCATTCACACCGATTCTGATCGGGACACCGCGCTCCTTTGCCTCGCGAGCGAGCCTCTCGACCTTTTCTCTGTCCCCAATCGTCCCCGGATTAATTCTCAGCTTCGCAACTCCCGCCTTCAGCGAAGCCAACGCCAGGTCGGAATCGAAATGGATGTCGGCGGCAACCGGTATCCCGGCCCCCGCGACGATCTCCCGCAACGATTCGGCTGCTTCGCTGTCGGGTACGGCGCAGCGCACCAGCTCGCACCCGGATTCTTCCAAAGTACTTATCTGACGCAAAGTGGAATCGACATCACGCGTATCCGTTTTGGTCATCGACTGCACGCTGACAGGCGCATCCCCGCCGATCTTCAGGTTTCCGACGCATACTGAGCGGGTATTTCGGCGTGCGAATTCCACGCGCGCAGGCATCGTCAGCCCATCCTCATGATCAGCTTGTCTATATCCTGGAAAAGCACCAACGCCATGATCAGCAACAGCAGGAAGACCCCGATGCGCATGATCCATTCCTTAGCCGTTACGCTGATCTCGCGGCGCGTGATGCCCTCAATGGTGAATATGAGAATGCTGCCGCCGTCAAGCACAGGCAACGGCAACAAATTGATAATCCCCAGATTGAGGCTGATAAAAGCCATCAGATTTAGAAGCGGGATGATACCTTGCTCGGCCGCCCTGCCGCTGATATCAGCGATGTCCACCGGGCCTGAGATGGCTCTCGTACTGAGGCGTCCGGTCACAAGTTTGGCCACCACATCGTAAAGCCGGACGGTATTGGTAAGGACGCGATCGAATCCCCCGGCCATCGCCTCAAGCGGGCCCACTCCGACAGTGATTACGGGCATCGGAGGCTGGGAAATCCCCACCTTGCGATAGCCAAGCTCGGCGTCGTAAACGGGCGTTATGCGAACGGTCGATACTATGCCGTCTCTACGATACTCGAACTCCAGATCCAAGGCTCCACTCATCTCTAGCAGCGACCTGAGGCCGCTTAACGCCGGCCACATGTCCCCGATCGAATTCAGGGTGTCGATGCTGCGGGAGCGCGAGATCACTGCATCGACGATCCCGTTGAAGCTCGAGACCTGTCTACCGCCGATGGCGAGCACCTCGTCGCCCTCGCGAAGCCCCGCCTGATCCGCAGGACCGCCTTTAAGCATCCCCGAAACCACTGGGGGGAATCCCGGAGAAACGCCGATGCTACCCGATCCGCGCATTGGATCTTCGACAGGCTTGACCTGGAACTCCAGATTTTCGCCGCCGCGCTCCGCAATTATTAACATCTCTTCGCGCGGTGTCGTTGCAATGACGTAGAACAGATCCTCCCACGTTGCCATTTGCCGGCCATCGACGGAGATGATCCTGTCGCCCTGTTTCATTCCCGCGAGATCGGCTGGTCCGCCGGGTTGAACATAATCAGCGCTGGGGGTCCTTACGAGCCACTCTTGCTTCTGTTCACCGATCATCATGATGCCGGTCCACATAAGATATGCCAGCAGAATGTTCAGAGCCGGTCCCATCAGCAGGATGAAGATGCGTTCCGGTCGGGTTCGCGACATGAATTCCCCGGGATCGCCTGTCACTCCCTCATCAGGATTCTCTGAAAGCATCTTGACGTAACCGCCGAACGGCAGAGCGCTCAAGCGGTATTCGGTTTCCTTACCGCGCCATCTGAGCAAAATGGGGCCGAAACCGATGGAAAACGATTCTACCTTCACGCCCACGATCCTGGCGGCGATGAAATGCCCGAATTCATGGACGAGTATCATGACGAAGATCACGAAGAGAAATGCAATAATGGATGACAAAATTTCCAAAGCTCTAACCACCTCTTCCAGTCGTATTTAATACGATACCAGGCTCGATTTGATTCACCTCTCTCTTAATTTCATCACAACATCGGCAGCCACGGCCCGCGCCTGGTGATCAATTCCAAGTATACTCTCCAGATTATTGCTGAATTCAGGCATCTCCTTCTGAAGCACCTCTGATACCACTTCCATTATATCAATGAAGCCTATCTCTCCCGAAAGGAATGCCTCCACAGCAACCTCGTCTGCAGCGTTTAGCACGATTGGCACCTCACCGCCGGACTCCAGAGCCGCACGCGCCAGACCCAAAGCAGGGAATTTCCCGGCATCGGGCTCATAGAACTCCAATGGCGAAACCGCCGTGAGATCAAGATGTTTGTTTTCGTCGGACCAGCGTTCCGGATAACTAAGACAATACTGTATCGGTATTTCCATGTCGGCCCGGCTCAATTGAGCTATTACCGAGCCGTCGACATACTCGACCAGGGAGTGCACGATAGCCTGCGGATGCACCACGACGCGGATCTGTTCCGATTTCAAATCGAACAGGTGGCGCGCCTCGATCATCTCCAGGCCTTTATTCATCATCGTGGCCGAATCCACGCTGACCTTGCGGCCCATGTTCCAGCGCGGATGATTCAGGGCCTCCTCGACGGTAACAGTTCCTAATTCTCCGCGATTTCTGTTGCGCAACGGCCCGCCTGTTGCGCAAAGGAGAATTTGCCTCAGGCTGCCTCTCGAGTTGCCCTCAAGGCACTGGAAAATTGCGTTATGCTCGCTGTCAACAGGGAGAATTTCCGCCCCATACCTCCGGGCGGTCTTCATCACAAGTTCGCCGGCCATCACGAGGACTTCCTTGTTGGCCAGAGCCACGCGTTTCCCTGCTTGGACGGCTCTTAAAGTCGGCTCGAGCCCCGTAGCACCTACGATCGCAGAAACAACTGTATCGACATTGGAATCAGATGCGAGCCCCGCAAGCCCTTCGACGCCTTTAGCCAGAGTGCTCCCCGATTCCTTGCACGCCTGCACTAATTCGCCGCTCGGTTCTCCATCACCGACCACAACCACCTTGGGTCGAAAGCTCCGAACCTGCTTGCTGAGAGCCTCAAAGTTTCTGCCGCCTGCAAGCCCGAATACTTCTATTCTGTCGGCAAAGCGGTCCGCTACGGCAAGGGTCGAACGCCCTATCGAGCCTGTAGAACCAAGAATGGCGATCTTTTTCACTTGGCAAGAACGAAGTAGATATACCAATAAAACGCCGGCGCGGCCAGCAGGACACTATCCATCCTGTCGAGGATTCCACCATGACCCGGCAGGAAGCCGCCTGCATCCTTGACTTTGCAGCTGCGTTTGAAAACCGACTCAGTCAGGTCACCCAGCATACCGAAGAACACGATGATTACGGCAACGAGTCCGGCGTGGAGCGGAGTTATCAGCCCTGCGAAACTGAAGAGGCACAAATACGCCCCCGCCAGCCCCCCAAGGAATCCCCCGATCGCACCCTCCCAAGTCTTGTTGGGCGAGTAAAGTGGCGACATCTTGCGCTTCCCAAAGGCCTGGCCGAGGTAGTAAGCGAAAATATCGGAGCAGGTGACCACGATGACGAAGAATAGGATTGCTCTGATGCCGTAGAGATAGCCATCGAGCCTCAGGTACCTGACATGGATCAGAAAACTCAGCAGATATCCGATCCACAATGAGCCGAAAACAGCCATTGGCACGCTCGTGTGGAAATCCTCTATCGTCCCCTTGTTGAAGATGAACAGAATCGGCGCAAAGACGAAAAGGAAGGCAACCAGCAGCGTATCGGGTAGCGCGGGAAAATCATTGAGCCCGAGATAGGCATTGATCGGAAACGCGAAGCAGGCCCCCACAACGAGCATTCTCAGGGCGACTAATTTCCCTTTGTAGAGTACATTCGAGAATTCTATTCCGGCGCCCACGGAGAAAAAGGTCACAAAAACAAGCCACCAGAAGGGATCGAAGAACAGAGCCGCAATTACCAAGGCGGCCAGAACCAGCGAAGTGATTATCCTTATCATTTCCCCTCCCCACTGAGGCCGCCAAACCGGCGCTCCCGCATCTGGAAATCGATCAGGGCTTCGAGAAGGTGCCTCAACCGAAAATCAGGCCAGTGAAGCTCGGTTATGTGAAGCTCTGTATAGGCTATTTCCCACAAAAGGAAATTGCTCACCCGCATCTCACCCGATGTCCGGATCAACAGGTCGGGATCGGGAACATCCGGGCTGTAGAGCCGCTCGCTTATCGTCCCCTCATCGATCTCTTCCGCATTCAGTTGCCCCTGGAGGCAATCTTCCGCCACCCTGCGGCAAGCATCGACGAGCTCGGTCCTGCCGCCGTAGTTGAGAGCCACCTGGAAGAGCATCTTGTCGCAGTCTGAGGTTTCTTCCATCGCCCACTCGAGATCGGCTACAGTTCGCGTCGGCAATTCGCGCCAACGCCCATATGGAAGGAAACGAATCTCGTTCTTCAGAAGGTTGTTAATCTCTTTCCTGACGAAATCGCTGAGCATAGCCATCAGCGCATCGATTTCCTTCTGCGGGCGCTTCCAGTTCTCCACAGAAAAGGCATAGATGGTAAGAACACCGATACCCAGCCTACGACAATCCTCGACAAGCCTGCGCACTGATGTGGCGCCGCGCCTGTGCCCCTCGATTCTCGGCAGGCCCCGTCGGGCCGCCCAACGGCCGTTGCCGTCCATGATGACAGCGAGATGTTTAGGCAGCTTTTCGGGCTCGAGGCGCTCGAGCAGGCCGGCTTCGTAACTACCCTGTTTTACCTTGAATTCGGAAAAATTAAATCCCATTACTGATTTCTCAATAGTCCACTCGCATCAGCGTCAAGCCATCAGGTGGGGCCGTCGGCCCAGCCAATTTGCGGTCTCTCCCGCTCAGAATGCCTGCGACAGCGGATGGTTCGACCTTACCGCGGCCGACTTCGATCAATGTCCCGACCATGATGCGTACCATATGCCGGAGAAAGCCGTCTGCCGACACGGTGAAGCTGATCATTGCCCCACCCGTCCTGATTTCGAATCTCCGGATCTCCCGCACGGTCGATTTTACTGAGCTACCGGCAGCCTGGAAAGAGCGAAAATCGTGTCTCCCGACGAAGGCAACGGCGGCCTCACGCATCCTATCCGCTTCCAGGCGATGCGGCAACCACGAAGCATACCACGCAGCGAAGGGGCTTCGGTCGGAGCTTGTAAGCAGAAGATACCTATACGTCTTCTCTATCGCGCTTTTGCGAGCATGGAATGTCTCAGAGGCTCTTCGCAGCGATGTTATCCTGATTTCTTCGGGCAAGATGGAGTTCAGAGCCCTTTTTATCTTTCCTTCGGTCATTGAGGTCGTTAGCACCACGTTGGCTACCTGCCCCAAGGCGTGCACGCCCGCGTCAGTCCTCCCGGCCCCGTGAACATTACACTGCGCGCCGGATATCCGCTCGCAAGCATCCTCGATGCATTGCTGTACGGTCAGGCCGTTGGGCTGGCGCTGCCAACCGCAGAAAAGACGCCCATCATATTGAATTTTCAAGCGAAAATTGGCCGTTTTAAGCATGCAGCGGAGTATAGAGGCGGCCCGGCGAAAGCGTCAAGGCGAGTCGCAGGAACTCCGTCACTCAAGGATAATCCCCGTAACTACAACGAATGACATCAATATACGGACGTTGTTCAGGATAACTTTTTAAATAACCTTACATTCGTGATGGACCAGTCCTTTAATATGCCGCAGAAGCAGCCATGCTCAACGAAAGTAAAAAAATTTATCAAATTGCTCAATAGCCAATTCTTAGTCGAAAGAACCACGAGCCATAATGATTCGAAGGGCAATTTAGCCCAAGCCTTAAATATCGCAGGCCTTTGAAGTTCAGCGTCTAAACATTGGTGTTTGCCGGGATTCTCTGAGCAGTACATAAATTCTGTAAGTGTCTGATTCTGTGGTGTATTTTCTCTTTCATCGCTTTGGGGTTTATGATAAATCACTACCTCACTGCAAGCGGGAGGGCTGACAAACATGGCAATTGCCTCAAACCTTGGGTTCCCCAGGATTGGGCTCAAGCGAGAACTCAAGCGCGCTGTCGAGCGCTACTGGTCGGGTAAGATCGATCATGACCAGTTGACCGCCGCCGCGGCGGAAATTCGTCGCAACAATTGGCTCCTGCAAAAACAGAGCGGCATAACCCACATCCCGAGCAACGACTTTTCTCTCTACGATCACGTTCTCGATACCATCGCCATGGTCGGCGCAATCCCGGCAAGGTACGGCTGGACCGGCGGCGATGTCGACACCGACACCTATTTCGCCATGGCCCGAGGCACCGCCGAGATCCCTGCTATGGAGATGACAAAGTGGTTCGATACCAACTACCACTACATCGTGCCCGAATTCGACCCGGCCAAGGAATTCCGCGTCTCCTCCTCAAAACCGATCGACGAATTCCGCGAGGCGCGCGAATTGGGAATCAACACGCGGCCTGTTCTTCTCGGCCCCGTGTCCTTCCTGCTGCTCGGAAAATCAACCGACGCGACTGAATCCCCGCTGAAACTTCTCGAAAGACTCCTCCCCGCGTACGAAGCCGTACTCAACAGCATTGCCGAGGCCGGTGCCGAATGGGTACAGATCGACGAGCCGATGCTTGCCCTCGACCTGCCCCGAGAGGCCGGCAACGCCTACCGTCTCGCCTTCGATCGTTTGCGCTCCGCAGCAGGCGACACCAGGATTCTGCTGACTGCCTACTTTGCTGATCTTAGACCCAATACCGCACTCGCCCTTTCCTTGCCCGTCGACGCCTTGCATCTCGATCTGGTTCGCGGCCCCAACCAGTTTACCGAAATAATAGATCGTGTCCCTCAAGAGATGAGCCTCTCGCTGGGAGTGATCGATGGCAGGAACGTCTGGCGGGCCGACCTGGAAGCAACCCTGGGAATCATCGAGGAGGCCGCAGGCGCTCTCGGTAAGGAGCGGGTGATGATCGCGCCGTCCTGCTCGTTGTTGCACTGCCCGCTGGACCTCGACATGGAAACCGACTTGGATGCCGAGTTAAAAGGCTGGATGGCGTTCTCCAAGCAAAAGCTGAATGAAATTGCCACCCTTGCCAAGGCGATTAACAAGGGTCGTCCTTTTATCTCCGATCAACTCAAAGAGAATCGCAACTGGCTGGAAAACAGGGCTACCTCGCGCCGAACCCACAACGAGCAAGTCAGGCGTCGCATGGCTTCGATCAGTGAAGAAATGATGCGCCGCAAGAGCCCCTTCATGGTGCGCAGCAAGGCGCAAAAGCAGAATATCCATCTGCCGTTGCTGCCCACCACCACCATCGGTTCGTACCCGCAGACCGCCGAAGTGCGGCAAGCGCGCGCTGATGTCCGCAAGGGAAAGCTCAGCAAAGCCGAGTATGAAACCTTCCTCAAAAAGCAGATCGAACAAACGATCAGATTCCAGGAAGCAACGGGGCTCGACGTCCTTGTGCACGGCGAATTCGAGCGCAAGGACATGGTCGAGTATTTCGGCGAGCAGATGGAGGGCATCGCATTCACGAAGTACGGCTGGGTCCAGAGTTACGGCTCGCGCTATGTCAAGCCGCCGGTGATCTATGGCGACGTGCATCGGCCGAAAGCGATGACTGTCGATTGGATCAGCTATGCGCAGTCGCTCACAGAGAAAACGATGAAGGGTATGCTCACCGGGCCGGTGACAATCCTGCAGTGGTCGTTTGTGCGAGACGATCAGCCGCGGCGCGATACCGCCTACCAGATCGCTCTGGCGATTCGCGATGAGGTCGCCGACCTCGAAAAAGCCGGTATCAAGATCATTCAGATCGATGAGCCCGCGTTCCGCGAAGGCCTGCCTCTGCGCCGCTCAGAGTGGGACGAATATCTTAAGTGGGCCGTAGATGCCTTCCGACTGGCTTCCTCTGTGGTCGAGGACAAGACGCAGATCCACACGCACATGTGCTATTCAGAGTTCAATGAGTTCATCGAGCCCATCGCAGCGCTTGACGCCGACGTCATATCAATCGAGGCGTCCCGCTCGAATATGGAGCTGTTGGACGCCTTCGTAAGATTCGACTATCCCAACGAAATCGGCCCCGGCGTCTACGACATCCACAGCCCGCGGGTTCCTCCGAAAAAAGAAATCAAGGATCGCCTGAGCAAAGCGCTGAGGGTTCTTAGGCCCGATCAACTCTGGGTTAATCCCGACTGCGGCCTGAAGACGCGCGGCTGGCCAGAAGTCATCGAATCTCTGAAGAACGTTGTCGACGCCGCTAAAGAACTTCGGGAAGAATTGGCGACGTAGACTTCGCAGTTTGCCTGATCAGATTGCCTCGAGCACTTCGAGGGCCATCGGATAGCGCCCGAAAGGGGGCATGATGTAGACTCCGCTGACACCCTCGAGCGTGCGGGCTTCGGCAATTGCTTCGCGCGCGATCAGAATGCCCTCGCGGCGTGCCGCCTCGTCCCCACTGATCTTTGCCATCCGTTTCATCACCACGTCCGGGATCTGCATTCCCGGGACCTCGTTGTGGAGGAACTCGGCATTGCGGTGGCTGAGCAGGGGGAGAATTCCGACCATCGTCGGCAGGCGGGACTCCCGTGTGTTCGCGAGGAAACTCTCCAGCAAGCGCACATCGAATACCGGCTGGGTCAGCACGTACTCCGCTCCAGCCTCTACCTTGCGTCCATAGCGTTCGAGTTCCTTTTCGATATTGATAGCTCCGGGATTCGCGCCTACGCCGACATGAAACGCTGTCTGCGAACCAATCGGATTGCCGACCAGGTCCTGACCGCAATTGAGGCGGTAAATCATCCTCACCAGGCCGATGGCATCGATGTCGAACACCGCTGTTGCGTCGGGATAATCGCCGATTTTCGGCGGGTCTCCGGTCACGGCAAGGACATTGCGAAGACCCAGGGCATGCGCACCCTGCAGATCGCTCTGCATCCCGAGAATGTTCCTGTCGCGGCAGGTGTAGTGAAGGATCGTTTCCATCCCGACCTCGTGCTCAACCAGCCAGGCGAGCACCATCGGACTGATGCGCGCCGATGCCCGCGGTCCGTCGGGGATGTTGACACAGTCCACACCGTACTCTTTCAGCATCGCAGCGGACTTCAGGGCTTTCGCCGGATCGGGACTGCGCGGCGGGGTCAGCTCTATGCTGGTTACGAATTTCCTGCGCAGTTTCCTCGCCAATGGGGATTTTAAAGAGGTTTCAACGGGTTCCTCGGCGGGCGGACGATCATCAAGTGACGGAGCCTCAATTGAGATTGCGATCCTCGAGGGCCTGAGCGCCCTCACAGCCGACCGTATTGCTTTTATATGAGCCGGAGTGGTGCCGCAGCACCCGCCGATAATGCTCACTCCGGCGCGCTGAATGAATCGCTTGGCGTACTCCGCCATGTACTCAGGACTGGATAGATAGATATAGCGCCCATCCACCAGTTGCGGCGAGCCGGCATTGGGCATCGCCGAAAACGGCAGTTTCGTCACCGCGCCCATTCTTTGCAGGCTTGCCAGCATCGCGCGGGGACCCGTGCTGCAGTTCACCCCGGCGACATCCGCCCCCCACTGCTCAATTCCCGCGGCGCACTCCTCAGGGGTATCGCCGAATACGGTCTTGTTATCCTCGTTGTGCGTCACGCTGGCGATGATGGGCAGGTCGCAGACATCCTTGCACGCCTTGATCGCGAGCCGCAGCTCATCGAGATCGCTGATTGTCTCAATGATCAGCAGATCTACACCGCCTTCCGCCAGAGCCTCAACCTGCTCATGGAACGCATCGTAAACATCCTCGGCCCGCCTCTGAGCCATCGCTTTCAGCGGCGAAGGGGCCAGAGGTCCCATAGATCCGGCTACCAGCGCTCTGTCGGTGGCAACTTCGCGGGCAAGCCTGGCTGCTGCGATGTTGATATCCCGCAGTTTTTCCTCGAATCCGTGGGGACGCAGCTTGAAGCGATTTGCCCCGTAGGTGTTGGTCTCGATGATCTCCGCGCCCGCCGCCACGTATTCCTGGTGGATTTCCTTGACCAGATCAGGAGCCGAGAGGTTCAACTCATCGAAACACCGGTTGATGAAGATGCCCTTGGCGTAGAGCATCGTGCCCATCGCGCCGTCAGCGACATAGACGTAATCCGATGCCAGGCGATCGGCAAACTCATGCGACTTCGATTTCATCAGTTTCTCCGCAAAATGCTCTTAAATTATGGCAACCTCATGCCTTCGCGGCAAGACAACCGCCCTGCGAAGGCTTGCCTGGGCAAAGTAACGCCCAGTGGAACTTACATGACGGTGTGGCGAATGAAGTCGTCTATCTCGGGCAGGCCGCCCTGGAAGATAAGATAGGCGTTAGGCTGCTCGCGCGGCGTGATCTCTCCCGCTACCGACGTCCGCATCAGCTTTATTATCTCCGCCTGATCGTCGCTCTGGCCGAGCGCCCAGCAGAGTTTCATGTAGGCGACTTCCGGTAACATGTTGTCGAGCTGTACTATTCCGAGGTGCATCAGGTCGCGGCCGGTGTCGTAGACGTACATCTGGGTGTAACCCCAGAGCGTTTGGACAGTCATGAAAACGTGCACGCCCGACTCGATCGCTTTGCGCAACGGCTCGTAGAGCGGCTTGTTTACGTGCCCGAGGCCGGTGCCGGCGATCACGATGCCTCTATAACCGGCGTCGACCAGCCCGGTGACCATGTCCGGGCGCATGCCTGGATAGTAGTAGAGGATGGCAACACGGTCGTCGAACGTCGCCTTGATTGTCACATCCCGGTCGTTCCTGCGGCGACGGTAGTCGTTGCGGATGGGCTTGAATTTGTCAGGCGTCACTATCCCCAACGGGATGTCACCGATGGTTCTGAAGGTGTCCCTGATTGAGCTGTGCATCTTGCGGACACGCGTGCCGCGGTGCAGCAGATTGTAGGAATCGCTGGTGGGACCGAACATGCAGACCATCACCTCGGCGATGTCGACATGGGCAGCAGTGAAGGCCGCGCAGCGAAGATTGAGCGCCGCGTCGGAGCTGGGCCGGTCACTGCTGCGCTGGCTGCCGACCATGACGATCGGCACCGGCGGATTAGGCACCATGAAGCTCAGCACGGCGGCGGTGTGGTGCATCGTGTCGGTGCCGTGGCCGATGATGATGCCGTCGGCGCCGTTGCGGATCTCTTCCCCAATAGCTTCTGCCAGCGGGATGTAGGCGTGCATGTCCATGTTCTCGCTGAAGATGCCGAAGAGCTTGCGCGTGTGGAGGTTGCAGATGTCTGCCAGCTCGGGAACAGCGCCGTAGAGCTCGCCCGGAGTGAACGCGGGGATGACGGCGCCGGTGCGATAGTCGAGCCTGCTGGCGATAGTGCCACCCGTCCCCAGCAGCGTGACATTCGGTTTGACCGGATCGTAAGGAAATTCCTTCTCGGGTATCTTGTAGACGGCTTTCTTGTAGCCGACTTCGTTGATCGCCCTGATACCTGCGACCGCCAAGCCAAGATTGTAGCCATTGTGAAGCTTCAGGACTATATGCTTGTCGTCGGCGGTTTCGGCTCGCGGTAGGATGATCCCGGCGAAAACTCCTTTCTCGGTATCAACCTCCACGTCTGCCCAAACACGGCCTCCGAGATTCTTCAACGCCTCCAGCGCACTTCCCTTGTATCCCTTGTAATCTTCACTCTTATCGCAATTATCGCTGTTTTCGGCCATGTTCTCTCTTCAATTAAATCCGTTGTTGATGTCCGTTAATCAACGGCGAAGCCGGAGGCAACTTCAGAGCTGCGGTTTTTCTCCCCGCTCCAGACGGCGGCGTACCTCGTCGAAAATATCCTTGCTCTTGTCGTCGCGCTTGCGCCTCTCCGCATCCTCGTCGTAGAAGAAGTCCGAACCGCGATGCTCGATCGCGCTCTTGTCGAGCTCGGCCATCAGCGACATATCGAGATGCGTAATCAGCTTGCGCTTCTCAGCTTCGGGCATCCGCTTCACCGTTGCGAGAAACGTAGTCCGGACGGAGGAATCCTGCGAAGCAAGGAAGGCATCGACAGCATCGCGGATACTCAACTCAAGCTGCCCGGCTAGGGCTGCGCGGCAGATGGTCACCAGCAGCCTGGCCGCCTCGTGAGGATGCGTCGACATCGCCGCCTTGAACGCAATCAGGGCGAATCTGGGGCCTTGCTCCGCGACCGCCCGCCAGAACACCGGTGCCAACGCCTTCGGCTCATCGGCGGCCACTATTTCCAGCATCTTTTCCCTGGCGGTCTCTTCACCCTCGACGCGCGTCGACAGCCATTTCAGGTCCTCGCGCCAGAGAGTGCCGATAGCCACTGTGCGGAGCTTGCCGCTCTTGCAGGCAGAGGCCAAACCCAGCAGCCTCTGCAGCAATTTCTCGTTGGATTTCAACTCGCCCGAATTTACAGCCAGGATTACATCGGCGGCGGCGTCTGCTTCCTCTTTTCCCGCCTTGCCGAGCAAGAGCTCGTACTCCTTCTCGGGTCCCGTCAGAATCCCTAGAAGCCGCTCATATCCGGTCTCCGCCATGGCCGTTAACCTCTTGGTCTCAAGAATGAGGTCAGAACTCGAAGTACTGCTCGTACTCGTACGGATGCGGACGCTGAAGATACTGCTTGACCTCTTCGCGTTTCAACTTTATCCATCGCCCGACCAGTTCTTCGTCGAACACGCTGTCGCGCAAGAGGAATTCGTGATCCTCCTCCAGGGCATTAAGCGCTGAAGTCAGATTATCCGGCAACCTTTTGATCTCCCTCCCCTTTTCAACATCAATGCTATCAAACGGCCCGAAGCCCGCTTTTACTGGATCGATCTTGTTGACGATACCGTCAATTCCGGCCAGCAGGACGGATGCCAGGCAGAGATAGGGATTTGAGGTAGCATCAGGCGGTCTGTATTCGACCCTCACCTGAGCGGGATCACTGACATAGGCCGGTATGCGCATCGCGCCGGCTCTATTAGCCTTGCCGTAGGTCAGCGCAGTCGGCGCTTCGTAACCGGGCACCAATCTCTTAAAGCTGTTGGTGCTGGGATTGGTTATCGCGCAGAGCGCTTTGCCGTGTGACAAAATACCCCCGATGTAATGACGCGCGACTTTGCTGATGTTGGCGTATTCCCCCGGTTGATAAAACACGTTCACACCATTGCGTACGAGGTATTGGTGAACGTGCCAGCCATTGCCTGCCTGGCCGTATACCGGTTTTGGCATGAAAGTGATGGCCAGGCCGTCGGCAATCGCTTGATTACGCATGAGATAACGCGTCAGGATCGCATCGTCGCAGGTTTTCATCAGCGAGGCGAAGGTCATCTCGATCTCTTGCTGGCCGTATCCGCCGACCTCGTGATGATGATAGCGGACCCCGATTCCCTGGCCCTTAAGCAACTCTGTCACGCGGTCACGGAAGTCAACGAACTGGTCCTGCGGATTGCACGCATGGTATGCGTTCCCGGCTGAAAACTCGGCGCTATAGACGGCAAAACTGGATTCCTCGGGAGTCACACGATACTGGACTTCCTCGAAAAGGTTGAATTCGAATTCGGGTGCCCACATGCTCTCATCCGCTATCCCAAGCGAGCTGAGGAGCGATTCGGCCTTTTGCGCAATATAGCGGACGTCTTGATGAAACCTCGTGCGGTGCTCATCCGCCAAATGAATTCCGCAGAACATTGAGAGGGTAGTGGATTCGCGAAAGGGATCGAAGCTTGCGGTCGAGGCATCGGGGATCAGCACCATATCGCTGTTTTCCGTCTTGGCAAACCCATAGCTGGAGCCATCGAAACCGACGCCTTCCGCCAGAACGCTCTCATTGAATTGATCTACAGGCAGTGTCAGATGATGAAGTCTGCCGGGCAGATCCAGCGATTTCAAATCGATGAACCGCACTCCCTCTTTCTCGCAGAGCTGCTGGATTTCCTTTATAGTCGTCATTGCTTTTTGCTCCAGTAATATCTATATATCAGCCCCTCTTCCGAAGGGGCGGGAAGTATAGCACCCGCATGTGCTGCTATCAACTTGCGCTGCCCTGAGTAATCGGTAAGATATAGCCATTGGAACAAGAACGAATCTAGAGGCGAAATATGCTCAATAAATTGTCGATCATGGATATCAAGCTCAGGGAGAAATGCGCTTTCATACGTGTCGATTTCAACGTCCCGCTCGACGGTTCCCAGAATATCACCGACGACACGCGAATCCGCGCCTCGCTGCCGACTATCGATCACGCGGTGGATCGTGGCGCGAAGCTCATCCTGGCCAGCCACCTGGGACGGCCCAAGGGCAAAGTGGTTCCCGAGATGAGCCTCAGGCCAGTGGCTGAGAGGCTTTCGGAATTGTTAGGCAGGCAGGTTCTGATGGCTCCGGACTGTATCGGCGAGAAAGTCCTGGAAATGGCCTCAGAGCTCCGCGCAGGCGAAGTCATGCTGCTCGAGAATTTGCGGTTCCACGGGGGCGAAACGAGTAATGACGAGGCTTTCGCCAAGGCTCTGGCCGGGCCTGCGGAAGTCTACGTAAACGATGCCTTCGGCACAGCGCACAGGGCTCACGCCTCGACCGTCGGGATAACGCAATTCCTCTCACCCCGGGCCGCGGGTTTTCTGCTTCAAAAGGAGATTGAATATTTCGACGGCGCGCTTGCGGCTCCAGAGCGCCCGTTTATCGCCTTGCTCGGCGGCGCAAAAATATCCACAAAAATACCGGTCATCGAGAATCTTATGTCCAAGGTCGACAAACTGTTGATCGGTGGCGGAATGGCCTTCACATTTCTCAAGGCCGGGGGGCTTGAAACGGGAAACTCGCTGCTCGAGAAGGAGATGGTCGAGCTGGCGGAAGGCTATTTGCGCCGGTCCGGCGGTTCCGGCAAAGAGATTCTTCTACCCCAGGATCTCGTCATCGCCCGCGAGTTCGACAACGACGCCGAGAGCAGAATAGTCAGTGCCGACGGCATCCCAGCCGGCTGGATGGGGCTCGATATCGGGCCGCAGACTATCGAGAACTGGAAGGGAGTGATCGGCGGAGCCGGGACCATCGTCTGGAACGGGCCGATGGGAGCATTCGAGATGCCGTCCTTCAGCAGAGGAACCGTGGAAATCGCGCGTGCCGTGGCCGAGAGCGGGGCGGTGTCGATCGTCGGCGGCGGCGACTCTGTTGCCGCTCTCGATGTCGCCGGCGTACGCGAAGGTATCTCGCATGTCTCGACAGGCGGCGGGGCTTCGCTGGACTTCCTTGCCGGGAAAACCCTGCCGGCCATCGAGGTACTTGATGATAAATGAGCGGTTACGTCGTTATAATGAAATTTATTAACCTTTCATACCAGAGGTGAACAGTGAGAAAACCTCTTTACGCTGCCAACTGGAAGATGAACAAAACCGGCGCGGAAACACGCATGTTCTTCGAAAAGTTTCTCTCGCAGGTCCAGCCTAGCAGTGACGCTGACATTATGATCGCCCCGCCCTTTACCAGCATCATCGACGCCATCGATTCCGATGAGAGCGAGAGGATTATCATAGCCGCGCAAAACATGCACTTCGAGGCCGCGGGAGCGTTCACCGGGGAGATTTCCGCAAGGATGCTGAATGAACTTGGCTGCTCGGCGGTCATCCTCGGCCATTCCGAGCGCAGGCACGTCTTCGGCGAGAATGACGTGATGATCAACAAGAAGATTGTCACTGCCATCGACGCCGGATTGATGCCTTTGTTTTGTGTTGGCGAAAAGCTGGGGCAGCGCGAGCTGGGCAAGACTCAGGAAATCCTGGAGACTCAGGTCTCCGAAGGACTTAAGGGCATCCCAGAGAAAGATCTTGCGGAACTGGTGATCGCCTATGAACCAGTCTGGGCGATCGGCACAGGCCGGACAGCCACTCCCGACCAGGCGCAGGAGGCCCATCTCTACATCCGCAGCCTGCTCAGTACGCTCTACAGCAACGATCTGTCAAACGCTACGAGAATCCTTTACGGCGGCAGCGTCAAGCCCTCCAACATCTCCGAATTGATGGATCAGCCGGATGTCGACGGAGTGCTCGTCGGCGGCGCAAGCCTCGAGCCGGATAGCTTCGCGGCCATCGTCATTCACGACTAAGTAAGGACTGGACAAACGGATTTCCCGTACCTATACTTTGGCCTTTGTGAGTAAACGGAGTTTCGCATGGAAATCCTGTTGACGATCATTCATCTGGCGGCATGCTTCATCCTGATCGTGATCGTGCTGTTACAGAAAGGCAAGGGAGCCGATCTTGCCGGCGCTTTCGGCGGCGGCGGAAGCCAGACGACAATGGGCGTTCGCTCTGCCACGCAGATGATTCACAGGCTGACGATTGCCGCGGCCGTGTTTTTTATGATTACATCCTACACGCTCGGATTACTCGGCAGCGGTGGCGGCGGACTTGTTCAGGCTGTCCAACGCGAAGCCGAGCGTACGCAGAGCACTCAGCCTGCCGGCGAGGAGAAAACGACCACGCCAGCGCAGGAAGAGGAGCAGACGCAGGATGACGCTTCGGGCCAGGACGCCACCGACGAGACCGGTGACGCTGAGGATCCCGAAGCCGGCAATACACCCTCCGGGGACACGGAAGAGTCCTCGTCCGGCGGGAACAACTGATTCCCGCTGACCCGCGTGCCCAAGTGGCGGAATTGGCAGACGCGCCGTCTTGAGGGGGCGGTGGGGCGACCCGTGCCGGTTCGAATCCGGCCTTGGGCACCATTCCTCATCACTTATTAACTTCCCACGCGCCATTTCTCGGCATCGATCTGTACGTCACCCTTTGCAAGCAATGCCTTGAAGCGTGGGTTATCGCGCAGGGGATCCCACTTCGGATCCAGCTTCAGCCACCAGACGGAGAGTTCTCCCGGAGCGCTCAACAATTCGTCCAGAATATCTATCGCCTTGTCAGGCTCTCCCAGTAAGGCATAGATCTCGGCGAGGTCTTCCAAACGGATGCGGCCGTAGCGGTAAGTTCCGGCCTTCAGATGCATCTCGACCGCGTGGCGTCCGGCAGCGATCGCTTCCTCCCTCATTCCAAGTCCGGCCAATGTTATTCCTAGAGCAGCATGATAGCGATCGTCATGCCCCTTCTCGACCATCAAGGGCTCCAGAAATCGCCTTGACTGCTCGTATGCTTCCCGTGCTGCTTCAACTTGCCCTGATGAGCGGTAAACCTTCGCTCGCAACAGACTCAAGGGGAAGACATGGTATGCTCCCCTCCAGTAATCCTTGACCAACTCATCCAGTGCGGCCAGCGCTTCCTGGTAACGACGTTCAAAGAGATATAATTGATATTCTTTAAAGGCCGCATCAACATCCACTTTATATCCGGCAGTGAAGGAATGTAAGTTCTGCCGAGCCAGGAAATAAACCTCTCTCGCTTTACCGATATCGCCCTGCCAGGCGATGTAGAGTTTGTACAGCCACTGATACGGCCTGATTGCGTCCGGAGCTATCGCTTTCGCCTTCAGAAATGCTTCTTCAGCCTCCGGATAACGCCTCAGCAGGTGATAGCAATGGCCTATATCCCAGAGTCTCTTTGATTCCCTTGGAGAAAGCTCATAAGCCTTGTGGAAATATCGCAACGCGTCGTCGTATCTCTCGACCGTTCGATACATGTATCCCAAGGCGACGTACACGTCTTTCTTGTCGCTGAAATTCTGTTCCGCGATTTTAAAGTGCTTCTCCGCTTGTTCGAAATCTCTGAGCGCGTAGTAATTGTAATAACCTAACGCCCATTCGAGGGCCGGTAGCGTTGGATCCAATTTAGCGGCTTTATCCAACGCCTCCCTGGCCTTAATCAATCTCTCCTCAGACTTGTCGATCGCGCTGTTATATAGATTCAAATTCGAATATGCAAAATAAACCCAAGCCAAGGTGAATCCGGGGTCCAACTCGACTGCTTTATTGAACATATCATGAGCCAAGGTGCATTCCATCAGTGCGCTGTATTCCTTGCCGCGGATGAAGAAATTGAATGCATCCATGTTGTCCGTCGGCGCCGTCTCCAACTCTCTGCGCCTGCTGCCGGCAAGCCTGATATTAAGCGCTCCGGCGACCATTTCGGCGATGTCCGCCTGCACTTTGAATATGTTCGACAAGTCCTCCTCGAAGACCTCGGCCCAAACGTGGACTTCGTCGGATATCCTTACCAACTGTGGTGAGATGCGCACCTGGACACGCCCGTCGTCTAGTTTCCGCCATCTCACCGAGCCTTCCAGGATGTAATCGGCTCCCAGCTCATCGCCGATCTGCTTGATCTTCTTCTCCGAATCCCGGTAGAGGAAAGCACTCGTTCGCGAAATCACGCTGAGACCATCGATTTGGGCCAGCTTTGCCGTGATTTCTTCGCAGATCCCATCGGCAAAATATGTTTCTTCCTCTGTTCCAAGGTTCTCAAACGGCAGGACGGCGATTCGGGCGGGAACCGCCGGACCGGATTCCTCCCCGCCTCCTGGACCGAGCAACAACACGGCAATGATTATCAAGAGGGCCAATGCAGCTATTGGGACGATCACCTGGGTCAGCGATCGCATGAGTCTGCCTGGACCAATGCTACTCTGTCCAGTTCTCGCATCGGCATCTTTCCGCAGCGCAGCTTCAACTTCCACCAATTCACTGCCGTCCTCACCGCGTATTCTCCGTGTGGACAGGATGACCGCATCCGGCCCCATCTCACGGCTTACAC
>DATKUA010000120.1:0-2948 GCA_035530855.1 Acidobacteriota bacterium
GCTGTGCAGCACGGGCTACAACTTCGCGAGCCGGGAGCAAGCATTGGAGTTGTCGGAGGGCTACGAAGAGAGCCGGTTTCTCGCTTTCCTGGCGCAGAAGTGCAAAGAGCGAAATCTTCACGTCGTCGCGGGCTTCGACGAGCGCGACGGGGCGAAGCTTTACAATTCCGCTGCGCTGATCGGGCCAGGGGGAGCGCTCGGCAGCTACCGCAAGATGCACCTGTTCTGGAACGAGAAGGACATCTTCGAGCCGGGCGACCTCGGCCTGCCGGTGTTCGACGTCGACGGGGCGAAGGTGGGCGTCCTGATCTGCTTCGACTGGCAGTTCCCCGAGGTCTGGCGCATTCTAGCGCTGCGAGGCGCGGAGATTGTCTGCCACCCGTCGAACCTCGTCCTGCCCGACCTAGCCCAGCGGGCCGTGCCCCTGCACGCGATGCTTAACCGGATGTTCGTCGTCCTCGCCAACCGCTTCGGCAGCGAGGGGGAGCTTACATTTACCGGCCGCTCGATCCTCTGCGACCCGCGCGGCAACGTCATCTCCGAGGCCCCCGCCGACCTGCCCTACATCGGCCTGGTGGAGATCGATCCCGCCGCCGCCCGCGACAAGTCGGTGACACCGCGCAACGACCTGATCAAAGACCGCAGGCCGGAGGAGTACGGGGATTTGATCCGCGAGTGAAAGGCAAAGGGGTCAGTCCTAGAATTCGAATGTAATTTAATACGAACAAGTATCAAATTAATGCTGTTGATCAATGCCATTTCCGGAAACACACTAGAATTCCAGGATTGCCCCCTTTGTTCGGCGGTGACCGAAAGTGTGGTGAAGTCACTCTGGGATAAAGCGGAATTTTGAAGCACGCCGGCAAAGAATTGAAGTGCCTTATCAACCGGCACCTGTCGGAACAGGAAGTTTCTGGCCTTATTAATTGGATTGACTTGGTTGTCGAGGTAATCTCGGAGTTCGGTTTAGAAGAGTGATCTGATAACGGCGCATTATTACTCTTCCCTCTCAGAATCCATGCGGATTCCAAACGACTTGCCCTCAGGTGATAATATCGGGTGTTGAGAAGCTCACTTGCGCTTGCGCTTCGGCCTGGCTGGATTTCATCGCGCTGCTGATCCACGTCCACGAAAAAAGGCCTGCGGCCAAGTTGGCTACAGCCACGCCCGCCAGCAGTCCGTTAAAACCGAAGATCTCCGATCCGATGAAGGCTAGAGGCAGGAACAGACCGAGCAACCGGATCAGGTTAAGGGCAACCGAGCGCCCGGGTTTTCTAATCGCGTTGAAAGCGCTTCCGGCCAGCATGCTGACGCCGAATAGACCGTAGCCAAGAGGCACAATCCAGAGGAACAATTTGAGTTGAGTGATCACGGAGATATCATCGCTGAACACTCGGGCTAGCGGCTCCGAAAGCAACGCCAGGCCGACCATGCAAATTATGCCCCAGGCCACGGAGAATTGTGCGCTGCGCCTCATTCCCAGGGCGGCTCTGTCGCGGCGGCCGGCACCCCAGTTCTGCCCGATGAACGGGACCAGCACCGAGGCGAGCGCCACTACCGCCATGACCACGAAGCCTTCGATCCTCGTTCCCGCCCCGACGGCAGCCACAGCCGCGTGTCCGAAGCGGGCCACCAGCCGTGTGAATATGCCCATGCTAATTGGGTTGAGGAGGTGAATCCCGGCGGCCGGCGCGCCGACATGGAGAATGTTCTTCCAGGACTGCAGAATTTCTCTCGACTTGGGGCGGGAGGTGCTCAACATGCGCTTGCGGAAATGGAGGATGTAGAGGGAGAGGAAGAGTGTCGAGCCCCTGCCAATCACGGTGGCAAGCGCCGCGCCGGCGATGCCCATGGCGGGAATCCAGCCCAGGCCGAAGATCAGGATAGGGTCGAGCACGATGTTGGCGAGCGCGCCGAAGGCCATGATCGCGGAGGGAAGCAACGTGTCGCCGGAGGCCCTGATGGCGTTGTTGCCCACCATCGGCACCACGAACAATACCGCACCCATGTACCAAATGCTCATGTAGCTTTGTATATCCGGGAGCAGCGCGGGGCCGGCGCCCATGATGCTGAAGAGCGGTTCCATGGTGAGGAGGCCGATGATCACCACCGGCAGGGCGACAGTCACCGACAGCAGCAGGCTGTCGGTCGTCAGACGCCCAACTCTATCACTTTCGCCGGCGCCGATTGCCTGCGAGATAACTGTAGCCGCGCCGATGCCGAGGCCGATTGCCAGGCTGCCGAGCATCAGGACGACGGGGAAGGTGAAGCTGATCGCCGCCAAAGCCTTGGTGCCGAGGCGGGAGACGAAGTAAGTGTCGGTCAGGTTGTAAGCAACCACCGAGAACGAGCCGATCAGCATCTGGAGGGAGAGCCGGGCCAGTGTTTTGCCCACCGGCCCGGAAATCAATATCGCTTTATGATTCAAAGAAAATCATCCTGTAAATGCTTACTAGCTCGCGCTGTCCCGGATGCTCTCGAGGTAAGCCGAGATGTTGTTGTCCATTTTGATAAGTAGCTTTCTGACGGCCCTGCGCTCCTCATCCGACAAATTCGATGAGAGAATCTCGGTCAGCCTCTTTAGAATCCCGGTAATCCGCGGATTTATTTTCTGAGCCAGGGCGGTGGGGTGCACCAGGTAGGCTCGCCCGTCGGCCGGGTCGCACTCGCGCTCCGCATAGCCCAGCGACTCGAGCTTGCCCACGGCTCGCGTTGCGGTCGCCTTGTCGACGCTCAACAGCCGCGCGAGTTCCTCCTGGCGGATGCCATCGTGGGCGCAGATCAGCCTGAAGAAGTGGAACGTTGCCCGGCCGATGCCGAACTCCGCAAGCTCGCGATCGATGTAGCTGAGCACCTGGCGGTGGATGCAGGCAATCCGCCGGCCGATCGAGTCGTGCTGGTCATTGCGTCTCATCTTTGTGCCCCCGCGATTCGGTTGCGCACGCAAC
>DATKUA010000121.1:0-60828 GCA_035530855.1 Acidobacteriota bacterium
TGGAATTGTAATTGCGGGCGTAGGTGAAAATGATTCTCCACTGACTGACGGCCCGGATTTTCTCAACTTGCTTGGAAAAATCGTCGACCGGCCTGGCATCCGTGATCGGGATAAGAAAGGTGGAAGCCAATAGGAGCAAGCCTGCAATCAGCAGCAAACATTTGCCAAGTTTTTCCCCGCGCGAGTGCACTTTGTTTGATGGCATTATCGGCGTTTTGAGCATTATCAAGACCTCTTTAATTTATTTTTATCAATTTAGTCCAATTCTGGCCCGACGGCAAGATGGAACCATTGGCTTGAAGAAATAGGGATAGAAGAAGAGTGCCGTGTGCTTCCGCTGTTAAGCAATTTCGATTACATCAGTGTGGCATGAATATTCGGATCGGGGGAGGGGATGACGACCGTCTTCATCAGCAATCCCGTATCGATGATGGCATCGGAGCCGGCGGCTACGGCTGCGCGCACGTCGCTCTCCAAACCGGTGAGCGTGTAAAAGGTCTTGCCACCGATGCCGTTGGCGATGCGGATTTCGATCAGCTGCACGTCGGCGGCCTTGACCGAGTGGTCTGCGGCCTCGATCGCCGAGGGAGCGCTGAAGGTCTCGACAATGCCGAGGCTTATGATCTTGGAAACGGCTGTGGTGGCGGAGATGGCGGGGAAGATCTGCGGGTGGACGTTGGGGATGACTATGCCGTCGATGGTGTGAACGCCGCCGGTCGCCTTGCCCTGCTCAACCGACTCCTCCACCGCACCGACGTCGCCGCGCACGATCGCCAGGTACTTGCCGCTGCAAATCGTGCGGCCGATCACCAGCTCGACCTCGGCCTTCTTGATCATCTCGTCCATCGCCTCGATGCCGGCCGCGATCGAGTTGAACTCCACAAGTCCCAGCGCTTCCCTGATCATCTCGCTCTCCAAGGATACCCCGATTCTAACCGATCTCGCTCACGCAATCAGGCGATAATCTCTTTGAGGAAAAATATGTTTCAACCACGGAGAACACAGAGGACACGAAGAAAAAGTTCAATTAATAATCCTCTTGATGCCATGCTTCAGTTGGACAACATTGAAGTTGATCAACAGGCCCAGCTTCTTACCGCCAAGTCTTAAGTACGAGAGCAATTGCGCTTCATGGATAGGTAAAATCCTTTCCACCGCCTTGATTTCAACAAGCACCTTGTCCTCGACCAGCAGGTCAATCCTATATCCTGCGTCGATTTTAAGGCCGTCGTAATTGATCGGCACTCTTACCTGAGCGGACACCTTCAATCCCCGCTTGTGCAGTTCGTGCAACAAGCAGGTTTCATAGGCATTCTCCAGCAATCCTGGACCCAAGGCCGTATGAACTTTAATAGAGGCGTCAACCAAGTGTCCGCTCAGTTCATTCAACTCCATTATCTTTTCTCTGTGTCCTCCGTGACCTCTGTGGTTCTCTTGACAAGTTCTCTGTTTCTTTTCTGCGTTCTCTGCGGTTAATCCGCTCTTTTGATCCTTATCAAATCGCCGACAGCCATCACCTCGCCGGAAATGGAAGCGTGGAGGTTGGCGCCGAGAGCATCCGGGGGGCGGCGGGCGATGATGTCGCCGGCGGAAACTCGCCGGCCGGCCTCGACCACGGGCTGGGCGGGCGCGCCGAAGTGCTGGTCGAGGGGAATGATGACCTCTTCGGGCTCGAGCGGCGCTTCGTGGAAACGGGCTCGGACCTTGTACGGCGTGAGCCCGAGTCGGGCTTCAAGACGGGAGGTGGGGATCTTGGCGTTCTCGTTGATGACGGGTGATGCCCGGAAGTTATCGGTCTCCTCTTCGGACGGGGGGCTGGTGCGTTCCTTGAGCCACTGGATCACGCGGCGGGGGCTGATCAGCTGCGGGCAGGCATAGAGGCTGCAGACGCCGCACTCGCAGCAGAAATGGGCGTAGCTGGTGGCGGTCTTGTCGGTCTCGAGGTTGAAAGCGATCTGGCGCATGATCTTGTGAGGCTCGATTGCATGGCCGATGATACGCCTCGGGCACATTTCGGTGCAGTAGTAGCACTGATCGCAGACCGAACGGGCGATCAGCGCGATCTTGTGGATATCGAGCGAGGCGTCGGTCAGCGCGGGATTATCGAGCGGCAGGACGATGAAACCGGAGCTGGTTTTCTTCACGGGCTCGCCGGCTTCGACGCGCTTGCCCATCATCGCTCCGCCCTCGAGGATGGCGAATTCCGGGATTGTTGCGCCGCCCGCCAACTCGATCAGCATCGAAACGGGCGTTCCCAGAGGAGCCTCGACCACCAGCGGATCGGCGACCGCGCCGGCGATTGTCACATGGCGGCGGGTGACCGGCTTGCCCTCGTCGACGGCTTCGGCGATCTGCTGCAGGGTGATCACATTGTGGACGACGACGCCGACTTGCAGCGGTAAGCCGCCGTGGGGCGGCACGCGGCCGGTGACCTCATGGGTCAGCATGTGTTCGTCGCCGGCTGGGTAGACATCGCGCAGGGGTATAACCTCAAAACGTCCGTCGGATTCAGCGCTGTAGAGATCGAGCAGATCGGTGCGTTTCTCCTTGATGCCGATATAGATTTTACGCGCATTGAGGGCTTCGGCGGCCAGCTCGGCGCCGCGAATGAGCAGTTCCGGGCGGCGGACCATCGCCCAGTAGTCGGAGTATAGAAGCGGCTCGCACTCGGCGGCGTTGACGATCAGGATCTCCGCCTTGTTGCCCAGCTTGGCAGAAGAGGGAAATCCCGCTCCTCCGCAACCGACAACGCCTGCCGACTCGATTGCCTCAATTATCGACATCCGCCGCTCCTCGGGCAGATGTTAGCACGCCGCGATGGCTCCGGCCACGATCTCGAGGGATCAGAAGCGGTATACGTTAAATTCCGTGCAGCAGGCCGGACCGGGAGCGTAGTGCAGCACCGGCGACTGCGCCAACTCCATCACCATGCAGCCGAATGTGAGGCCGCCGCCGTCCTCGAGGGTGCGGCAAACAGGGTTGCGTGGGTCATCACGCGAACTTAGCGCTTCCACTATTTCGGGCAGCCCGATCCTGCGCTTGGGATCGATCAGCCGCCGCTCGAGCGAGCCAAGGCGGATTTCCGAGTTGCCCGGACCGTATCGCTTGTATTTTGGCGGGTGCTTTGCCAGCAGGCGTTTGTAGATACTCTGGTCGTCGTTCACCAACGGATCATTGGTGTGGTAGATGCGGGTGGCCCCCTCGAAGGGGATGAACTGCGGTGTGGCGTTGGCAGAGCACTCGAAGCAGGCGATCTCATTTAATCCGCCGATGGTGTAGGCCTGGCCCGAAGCATGCTTGACGGTCTCAACGAACTCTACTGCGTCCTCGTAAGTTTCCTGCTCGAGGATGCCGCGGATGACGAACGCGACCGGCAGACCGTCGATGCACTGGTTGAGTTGCAGGAGGGCATTGACTACGACGGCGATGCCTCGGTTGTTGATGCCGTTGAGCGAGACGTAGCCGACATGTGTCGGCACAAAGGACTCGAGTGAGGAATCCTCGTGTTTGATGTGGAGCAAAGCCTGAAAGCCATCGTAGAACGTGGGGATATCGAGATTCTGGCCGAGGACAGGCGTGGTGCCGGGATCGAACACACCCGCGACGCTGCATTTGTCGGCTTCCGTGATTTCGATGCCATAATATCTGTTGCGTCCGTACCACCACTCCTCATCGCCGAACTGGAAGGCGAGCATGGTGGGGAAGTCGATGCCCGAGCCCTCCGCGAGCCCTTGGACTTCCTCGAGCAGATCGGGCGTCCAGGCCCGGATCGCGGCCGGAAAGTCGGTATCGGCGAGGAACTCCTTAATGAATCTATCTGGATCGTCGACCTCGTAGGAGCGGCAAATATCCTCTTTCCAGAGCACCATAAGTTCCTTAATCTTTTCCCGCAGCGACTCGCCATGGATACGCCCACGCTGCCGCGGCGATCCTTCGAGCACGACCACCGGCAATTCCTTACGGGTGGTTTGTTGCCCGATAACAGAAGCGCCGGCAAAGGTCGCCGGACCTGCAAATAGAACTCCGGCAGCCATCGCCGAGCGCTGGAGAAATGTCCGCCTTTTCATGTTTCCCCCTTGGATATGAACCGAATCAAGCGGTTCCGCGTTAACCTCTTAATTGCCTTCCGGCTGCCTTATCTCGAAAATCGAATCGTCGACCTCGATATTCGTTTCCAGCGAGATGATCTCGAAGATTGTCTGCATTTCTCCCTCCATGTTCTCCTCGCGAAAAGCGATGGTAATGCCGTTGGTCTCGCGATAATCGGAGAGGAGCGTTTTCAGCTCGACCTCGGCACCGGAATCGGGGTTTGTGTAGACGATTATCGACAAGCGCGGCAAGCCGGTCCGGGCGTCGAAAAAGAGATCGAAGACAAAATCCCCTGGGAAAGAATATCTCAGATGGTTAAGCTCTTCTCCTTCGACAATCTCTTTGCCGATGAATTCGGTCTTTACTCCCCTCGCCTCGAGATCGAAATAAAACGCGTCGCTGGAAGCTGTCATGTTGAAGAGTCGCGTGGAGTAGGCATTAAGCGGCGTCGGCTCCGTGATGCCGTCCATCGGATTTATCTGCCAGGCGACTGTGCCGTTGGTACAGCGGATAAACTGTTGGCCTTCGAAATCGAGCATGATTTTCTTTTTATTGGGGCGCTTGGAGAAAACCTCCATCGGCAGATTCAGCCCATAGGATGGTATGGAGAAGCGGCCGATAACTCTCGATGTGTTGATCGCCTTGAGAACCTCAGCGCCTCCCATCGCATCGACGGCCTTGGCGATGATCTCTTCGGCTGTCTGGGCATCTGCTACGGCAACAGCCATCAAAACCAATAATGCCACCGCTAGCAGCTTTCTCGCGTTCATAATTTTCTCCTAAAGGCAATGATGTTAGTCGACCGGTGACCGGTATCAGCGGTTAAACTCACTTAGCCTCGACTTGCCCGGTCACCCATTTTACGCCCCCGGCGAGCGCTTTCCGGATCTCCGGCTCGCTCTGCACATGGGCGGCGTTGACGATCTCAAGCTTCACGCAATCGAATTTCTTCGCCAACAGGATAGCGGCGCGGGGAGGGCAGATCAGGTCGAAACGCCCATTGGTAATAAAGGTTGGGATATGGGCTATCTTCCCGGCGTCGCGCATCAGCTGGCCTTCTTCCAGGAAGTAAGAGTTCATTGAGTAATGGCAGTCGAGAACGACCATTGCCGTTCCATCGAAGCTGTCGACGATCCTCTCGACCTCTTCCTCAGGCATACCAAGGACCATCATTCGGAAGCCGTAAAGCAGCGCGCCGCGGACCGCGTTCTTCCGAACTTCGACGTCGTCGCTCTGAGTCATCTTGAAGATTTGGCGATGGTAATCCATGCTCTCGGGCTCCGGCATCATACTCCTGAACCTGTCGAAGTTGTCCGGGAAAAACAGCGCGGTGCCGCCGTGCCAGTAGTGATCCGCCTCAGCCTTGGTGCCGAGGAAGATGCCGCGCAGGATCAACCCGCTAACCAAATCCGGGTAAGCCTCTGCGTATGCCAATGCCAGGGTGCTGCCCCAGGAGCCGCCGAAGATCAACGCCTTACCCTCGACGCCGAGGTGCTCGCGGATCCGGTTGATGTCCTCGATGAGCAGTTTCGTGTTGTTGTCACGCCACTCGCCAGCGGGCTTCGAGCGGCCTGCGCCTCGCTGGTCGAAAAGGATGATCCGGTACTTGCCCGGCTCGAAGAAGCAGGTGGATTCCTTAGTCGCCGAGGCTCCCGGACCGCCGTGGAGCACGATCACGGGAATGCCGTTTTCCGCGCCGCGGACCTCCCAATAGAGGGAATGAACATCGGATACCTGCAGGTAGCCGCTCTTCAGCAGGCGGTGGACCGGATACAACTCGCTTTGATTTTCCTCTGCACAGGAATTGACCAGAAATAAAGCGACCAGAATCGATGCCAGAGCGCGCACTCTTTTCATTGAGGGCTCCCCTTATCCAAGAAATATCAGCCAGAAATACAATGCGATCAGGTTGAGCGAGACGACCACTGCAAAGAAAAGCAGCCACGGTTTCAACTGGTCACTCCTCGCCTTACCCGGATCCCGATCCCCGATTATTGACGTGTCTTCTGCGTCGCTTCTCATGTGTCAAACCCTGTCTTATCTGCTTCGGCGGTTTCTTCAGAAGCGCCCGCGTCCGGTGCGAACTCGAGTATATCTCCCGGCTGGCAGTCGAGAGCCTGGCAAATGGCTTCAAGTGTCGAAAAGCGGACCGCCTTGGCCTTACTCTGCTTGAGGATGGACAGGTTGGCGATGGTGATGCCCACTTTCTCGGCGAGCTCTGTGAGCGACATCTTGCGCTTGACCAGCATCATATCGAGGTTGATTAAGATCGGCATCGGCATCCCGCCCTTAAATCGTCAGATCGTGCTCTTCCTGCAGCTTGATACCCCGCTTCACGATCTGAACGTCCGCCAGCATGACCATTCCCCACAGGACTGTGCCCAAGCCGAGATCCAGCACGGGCTTGAGAGTCGCCGCGGGGACATGTAGGTGTCTAACAAATGTCCCGGCAATCCACCAGCCTAGCAGCCCTTCCACCGGCCTGATAAGCACGATGATGATCGCGATAACATTCAGCCGGTTGAGATTATTGCGAAGAAAAGGTTTTCCGCGCTGGACGTCCTGATAGAAGAGCATTAGCAGGATGATAATCACCACCGAGACAAGCCGAAGCTTGTAGGCATGGAAAAAAAGCAGGAATGTGCTCAACAAATCGGGTAGCCTTCTGAAACTGATCAGCACCGCATGATGGCCGTGAATTACGGCCTTGAAATCGCCGCCCGTGACTTCGATTCCATTTCCTACAGGTACTGCATTCTCATAGATGGCATTGATCGGCAGGCCGATTGTGAGGTCGATCCCGGATGTATCGCTTGAAACAGATTGCAGATCTTCGATCACCAGACCTATTGTCGCCAAGATATTAAAAATCAGAATTAGGATGAAAAACATCTGGATCAGATCGGGGAATTTGCCGCTTTTAGCCTCGACGGGCCGATTCCCGCCAGCCCCTTTTGCTCGCGTTATTCCCTCTTTCTTATCGCAATAAATACACTGCCCGGGTGAGTCGAAGTAGAACTCTGACGGCCAGTCCTGGCCGCATTTGGGGCACTTCATCTGCGCGCCTCCTAGATGGTGAGGTCTTGCTCCTCCTTGAGCTTTACTCCCTCGTCAAAGATCTGGGCGATCACCACGATTATCAAACCAAGGACGATCGTGTTGATATCGAAATAGAAACCGTAGCCGAGCGTGGCTCCCGGCAGGCAGACTCTGCCGATCAGCGCTGAGGCCATCAGGTACTGGATGAGCCCGGCGACGGGTGCGTAGAGCGCCACTACCCAGCCGATCTTGCGAATGGCTGCTGCGTTCTGCCGGACGAACAAGTGTCCATTGGTCACCGCTTCCAGGAAATTCAGTAGTTGGTGGAGGATGAAGAGAGTGATGACTATTTCGAGAAGCGCAATCAGGGCGAGGGCCATCGCGTACGGCCACTCTCCTTCGCCGAGACGAATCTCTACAGTGCCGTTGCTGGAAACCGCGGGAAGCAGGCGAGCTCCGGTTTCAGGTGCTTCCATCTGCATGTATGCTTCGAGGTAGGTAACGTTTAAATGAAGCGGCAGGTCCACATCTTTGCTTTTGCCCGTTACCAGCACGCCGATACCGAAAACAACCATCAGAAAGAGCACTACCCAGAGCAATCCGTATCCGAGATAGAGCACGGCCTTGATAACCCGCGCCATGCTGACCGGTTTATCTGGCTTGGCGGATTTGCGCAGGTGCGGATTCTCGCGCTCAATGCCTTCCTCCCTATCGCAACAAATGCACTGCTCGGGAGAATGGAAATAATATTCAGAGGGCCAATCCCGGCCGCACTTGTCACATTTCATGGTGTTCCCCCTGCCGCCTCTCGTCTTCTGTGGCTGAGTCTTCAGCCTCTGCCGAGAGCCTGGGTCATACGACAAACAATCTATGGCTTGGATTATTGAATGTCAAGAAATAATTATCGTTTATCAATAAACATTTACCGATATACAATGCGAAATAATTGAATGCGGTGGTGTGCGCTTAGGTTTCCCCGGCTGGATTTTTTGATTTTGGTCGGTAATATAAACGAAAAGCGGCCTCCCAGCCGTAGCTGAGAGACCGCTTGTTAATTGTTGTTCCAAGCCGGGAATCAGGCGTCGAGAATCTTGTCGACCTCTTCCTTATCCACATCGGTGATGTAAGGAATACCGCTGATCTCTGCGGCTTCCTTGGTCAGGCAGGCGATGTCGTCGCGGCTGATCACGCCGAGGTTGAACTTGCGGGCGCCGCACATCAGCTGCCGCAGGCCCTGACCCAGCCGCTCATAATAAGTGTAGAGACCAAGGGCGCCGGTCGGGATCTTGTTGAAGGTTTCTTCGCCGAGCTCGATCTTGAGGTCTTCAGCGGTGACGAAGATATCTTCCTTGCGAGTGCCGAAGCGCTCGATGTAGACAGGCACGATGCTCTCGTCGATCGTCCGGCCGATGGTCTTGCCGACCATGGCTGCGGCGATCGGGCCGCGGGCCATGCCGATCATTTTGGCGTAGGGTGAGCAGAGGGCCAGCCCCTTGAACATCTGGTCCTCGAAGGTGAAGCCGCCCGCGAGAGTGATTGACGGGATGTGCTCGCCCTTCTTGGCGAGTCGGTCGCAGAAGTAGTAGAGCAGCGAGTGCAGCTCGACGATGGGAACGCCCCACTCGTTCATCATCCGCCAGGGGCTCATGCCGGTGCCGCCGCCGGCGCCGTCGGCGGTAAGCTGGTCGAGTTTTGCAGCGGAGGCGAACTTGATTGCGCGAGCGAGGTCGGCGGGTCTGTAAGCGCCGGTCTTGAGGAAGACGTACTTGGCGCCCGCACTACGAAGTTCTTCGACGCGGGCGTTAAAGCTTTCCCACTCGACCATGCCGACACGGGAATGCCGCTCGAACTCCTTGAAGGCGCCGCGCTCGAAGGCCTTGATCACGTTCTCGTCGAACGGGTCGGGTAGGACCACGTAGCCGCGCTTGCGCAGCAGCTGGGCCTTTGACAGGTCCTTGATTTTGACCTCGCCGCCGATGTCCTTGGCGCCCTGACCCCACTTCAGCTCGACGCATTCGACGCCCAGATTCTCGATGGCATACTCCTGCGCTCCGAGGCGCGTGTCCTCGACGTTGGCCTGCACCACGATCGTGCCCCAGCCGTCGCGCTGGAAGTCTTTGAACAGCTTAACCCTGCGGTTGAGGTCGGGAGCATTCACAATCCTGCCGTTCTTGATCTCCGCCTCGACATCCATGCCGACCACGTTCTCGCCGATGGTCAGGCCGGTGCCGGCGAGCGCCGTGCCGATCGCCAGGCCTTCCCAGTTGTTCTTGGCGACGTTGGTCGAGCCGATGCCCGGTATCATGATCGGGAGCTTGAATTTGATGCCTTTGTCATGACCGATTTTCACAGAGAGGTCGACGTTGGGGAAGATCGCCACATCGGAGTCGGCTTCTATGCCGACGGCACCCACTGCGGTCCCGAGGATGGTGAAGTCGGAGTAGTCGACGGGGTATTCCTTTTCCGAGGCGGTGGTGATGATACCGAAAGGCTGGGGATAGATTACCTCGTGGCCGCGATAAGCGCTCTTGCCGATCTCGCACATTCCCACGCAGCCGTCGACACACGTGACGCACATCCCACTGATGGAGGTAATCGATCCTTCAGTGCGGTTCTTGGTCAACGTTGCCGCCGACCTGTTAACTCTCGTATAACTCATTTTAATTCCTCCCACAAACAGCGTTGAATCTATAAGTCGTTGGCATTGATTAACTTACCAACCGTTGGTTATTCATTGCTTTCGGCTGCGAGAGCGGCCTTGGCGGCAACGGTTTCTGCTTCGGCGTCCGTGACGCAACGCACGCACGGATCCATGTAACACATGGCGTGATCGTAGACCTCCACGCAGGGCGGGGAGGCGTTGACGCAGGCGTTGCAGATCGGTGAGTCAATCGTGGTGGCGGGGCAGCGCATCTGGCACGCCGGGCATATGTACATGCACGCACCGCAAAGCCTGCAGTTTTCTGAGCGGATGTCGAAGGCCGTCGTGATACCTCGGGAATCGCCCCGATTGACGAACCCGATGGCCTTGGCCATCATCTGTTCCTCGCACATCCTCACGCAGAGGCCACAAAGGATGCAGTCGTCATTGCGGACATCAAAGCGGACCTGAGTGACTTCGTAGCGGGATGCCAGATCCTGAATCACCTTGCTGGAAGGGCAGGTGGCCAAGTACATCTCGATGAGCATCTTCCGCGTCTCCACCACCCGTTTCGTGTGAGTGAAAACCTCGAGGCCGTCCTCGGCGGGATAGGTGCAAGAGGTTACCATCCTGGCGTTATCGCCTCGCCCGATGTCGACCACGCAAAGCCTGCACGCGCCGTAGGGTGAGAGCCCGTCGTTGTGGCAGAGAGTCGGGATCGGGAAGCCCAGGAAGCGTGCCGCCTCAAGCAGGGTTGTGCCTTTCTCTACCTCCACCTCGACGCCGTTTAATTTTAGCTTAGGCATGTTTTTACCTCGCTCAGCTCTGGTCGTGTTGCCCGGTTTCGATTACGGCCTCCAGGTCACAGCGCAGGCATCGCTTGCACTCGTTGATGGCTGGCTCGTCCTCGAGGCAGAGCTCGACCTCATCGAAATTCCCTATTCTGGCCGCAACGGGGACACGAGGTACCTCCACACGACTCTCCGGAATCTCTTCAGGATCGAACTCCATGGGTTCGATTGTGAATGACGGTCTCGTCACCGAGTACGACCGCCTGACGGGTTCGCCCCTCAGGTATTGGTGGATCGACTCGGCAGCCACCTTTCCGGCGCCCATTACCTCCACCACTATTGAGGGTCCGGTGAGCACGTCGCCGCCTGCGAAGACGGCTGAATCACCGGTCTGAAGAGTGTCGGGATCGGCTACGATGGTACCCCAGTCGGAGATCTGTATTCCGGAATCCTCAGGAATGAATCCCAGATCCGGTTTCTGGCCGATCGCAGCGATCAGGGTGTCCAACTCCACTGTGAATTCGGATCCGGGGATCGGAACGGGTTTTGGCCTTCCGCTCTGGTCGACCTCGCCGAGCTCCATCCTGATGCACTCGACGGCATGAATCCCGCCATTCTTGACGAGCGCACGCTTGGGTGCGACGAGGAATTGGATCTCTATGCCTTCTCGGATTGCCTCTTCGATCTCCTCTACGTCAGCAGGCATTGCCATGCCTTCCTTCAGTGCCTCTTCGATCTCCTCGTCGTCGGCAGGCATCTCGGCTCTGGTCCGGCGGTAAAGAATTATTACTTTCTTGCATCCAAGGCGGTAGGCGGCCCTGGCAGCATCGATGGCGGCGTCTCCGCCGCCGACAACACCGACAATGTCGCCAATTTTCTCACGCTGCCCGTACTTTACCTCTCTGAGGAAGCGGATGACGTCGTACACGCCTTCGGCTTCCTCGCCGGGGATATTGAGATCCAGGTTCTTGTGAGCGCCGGCAGCTATAAAAATGGCATCGTGGCGGCTGCGCAACTCCTCCCAAGACAAGTCACTGCCAATCGCAGTATTGGGAACGAATTTAACGCCTGTTTTCTCGATGTAGTCGAGGTCGATCTGGAGGATATCCTTGGGGAGCCGATAATCAGGAATTGCGATTCCCAGCATTCCGCCGATAACCGGCTGCGACTCATAGACAGTAACGCCGTATCCTGCTTGGGCGAGATAGAATGCTGCAGCGAGACCCGCCGGCCCGGATCCGACGATACCAACGGTTTCTTTGTACTCCCGCTCCCGTGGTGGAGGCGAGCTGACGCCGAAACGAAGTTCGTGGTCCATCGCAACACGCTTAAGGTTTCTTATTGCGATTGGCTCGCCGAATTCGCCTGAGCGGCACTTGTGCTCGCAAGGCCGGGCGCAGACACGGGCGCAGACGTTGGGAAGTGGGTTGCCATGGCGGATAACTTCGGCGGCCCTGCCGAATTCGCCTCGTCCGATCAGAGCAACGTAAGCGGGAACGTCCGTTCCGATCGGGCACGTATGTTGACAGGGAGACGAAATGATCTTCTGGCAGACCGCTGCCTGGCAACGCTTGTTTCTGGCGTGAAGCTCATATTCCTTGCGGAAATGCTTCAGCGTCGAGATAACCGAGTTGGCTGCAGTCTGCCCGAGGCCGCACATTGAGGCGTTCTTGACCGTCTGACCGAGCTGCTCCAGGAAGTCGATATCATGCATGCTTGCGACGCCGTCAGTGAGCCTGGTGATGATCTCGATCATTCGACGAATGCCCTCCCGGCAGGAGAAGCACTTGCCGCATGACTCGTCCTTGAGAAAATTCAGGAAATAGCGGGCAACATCGACCATGCAGTTGTCTTCATCCATGACGACCATTCCGCCGCTGCCCATCATGGAGCCGGCTTCCTTGAGGCTCTCGTAGTCAATCGGAAGATCGAGCAGTTGAGCCGGAATACAGCCGCCTGATGGTCCGCCCGTCTGCACGGCCTTGAACCTTTTGTCGCCAGGGATGCCGCCGCCGATATCGTAGATGATTTCCCGCAGGCTGATTCCCATGGGGACTTCCACCAGGCCGGTGTTGTTGATCTTTCCCACAAGCGAAAAGATCTTCGTCCCTTTGCTGGACCCCGTCCCGGTCGAAGCGAACCATTCGGCGCCGCGCAGGATGATCTGCGGCACGTTGGCCCAGGTCTCGACGTTGTTGATCGTCGTCGACTGATTCCATAGGCCTCTGGCAACAGGATATGGCGGCCGCTGATGGGGCTCGCCCTTTTTCCCTTCGATGGAGGCTATCAGGGCAGTCTCCTCGCCGCAGACGAATGCACCGGCTCCCATTTCAACTTCAATCTCGAAGCCGAAACCGTTGCTTCCAATCTTCTCGCCGAGGAAGCCATACTCTTGGGCTTGCTGAATCGCCAGCCTGATGTGTTTGACAGCCAGAGGGTACTCCTTACGGACATAGATAAAGCCCTTTTGCGACCCGATGGCGTACGCTCCAATCAGCATTCCTTCGATAAGCGCGTGCGGATTGCCCTCGAGAAGGCTTCGGTCCATGTATGCGCCCGGGTCACCCTCGTCGGCGTTACACACTATGTACTTGGTGGAGCTCTTAACCGCTCGGGCCAACTCCCATTTTTTCCCAGTAGGAAAGCCGCCACCTCCGCGTCCGCGGAGCTGGGAGTGCTTGATCTCCTCGATCACCTCCTCCGGGGATTTCTCCTCAATAACCTTGAAGAGAGCCTGGTAGCCGCCCAGGGCAATGTAGTCCTCTATGCTGGTGGGGTCGATAAATGCGTTGTTGCCCATCAGGTTGCGCTTCTGCTTTTTGTAGAAGGGGATGTCCTTCTCGTAGATTATCCTCTCTTCTGTCCGTTTATCGACATAGCAAAGGCGATCAACGATATCACCCTTGATAATCGTCCTCTCAACGATCTCTGCGGCATCCTCTGGTTCAAGCTGTTGATAGACTATCCCTTTGGGATAGATAACAACGAACGGCTCCATCTGACAGAAACCGTGGCAGCCGGTCTCTCTGACGTCTACCTTGTCGCTCAAGCCGTGCTTTTCCAGTTCCCGCCTGATGGCTTCCGAAACGGCCGCCGAGCCACACGCTCGGCAGCAGGTGCCTGACGGTATGACAATGCAAGTTCGGTTGGGTGGATGCCTTTGGGAAAGTTTCGAGGATAATGCTTCTAATTCTGCTGCGGTAGTAACTTTTTTCATGACCGCGAATCCTCGTTCTATTAAACTTCTGGAGAAAGCTACTTTCCCCTGAGTAGTTATGAAATGTTCGTAATTCCGGGTTAATCCCTCATGTTTGCTTTTCGCCTAGGCCACCTCCTTTGAGATACTGACGCCGTACTGACTCAGCAAATCCCGAACCTTCTTGACGTTCATGTGACCGTGATACTCTCCGTCGATGACGACAACGGGTCCGATAGCGCATGCTCCAAGACAGTTCACCGTCTCAAGGGAGAATTTTCGGTCTTCCGTCGTATCACCGGGACCGATTTCCAGCAGACGTTTAATCTCTCTCAGAATCGAAGGGGCCCTGCGGACGTGGCAGGCAGTGCCCAGGCAAAGGCTGATGACATGCTCACCCTTGGGTTCTAACGAGAAGCCCTTGTAGAAAGTAGCAACGCTGAAAATATCAATCTCTTTGAGATTGAGCTCCTCAGCTATCTTGAACAAGGCGTTTCGCGGAAGATAGCCGAACTCGCGCTGAACATCCTGAAGGATAGAGATAAGCTTATTTTTCTGGTGTCCGTATCCCTCAATAATTGTTCCAACGGTAGCGATTTCGGGCTCATCATACCCATGTGAGCGCAAGCTCACCTTCATATGAATATCCCTCCGAAATAGGCTTTTACTTAACAGCGGAAACTACAGGGGTGATCCCCTATAAACCTCAACTTCACTATGATAACAGGCGATTTCCGAGATTCAACCGTAATTGCCACATTCGGATACAAATAATCGCATGGTAACCATAAAGCAATCGGATATGAGCGCAGTCCCGGATTCACTTATTAGCCACTCCGGGCACGGTTTGTGAATACGGGTATAAAGGCGGACTCAATGAGGGAATGTGGGACTGGAAAAAATCGTTATTGCAGGCTAGAGTATTAGAAATCCTTATGACGGATATCTGGAGAGTATTGCGATGACAAGCAGGCTTTATAGCACTGTGTCCTGGCAGGAGGCGGCGAAGTCGCGGTATTGGCTGGCTGTCGAGAAGCTGGGTCTCGATCCTGACTATGCCAAAATCCATGAGACGCCGGAGCGCGAGATGTGCTGTAGCCTTCCGGTCGTGATGGACAACGGCCAGATCGAGGTTTTTTGGGGCTGCCGTTTCCAGCACAGCACCCAGCGAGGCCCGGCCAAGGGCGGCATCGTCTTCGACCCCTTGATTTCCAAAGAGGAAATCAGGTCGACGGCCGCCGCGATCACCTGGAAACATTCCGTAGCAAACATTCCGTTCGGGGGCGCCAAGGGCGGGATCCGTTGCGATCTCCAGGGCCTCAGCCCCGGCGAACTTGAGCGTCTGCTGAGGCGCTACACAACCAGGATAATGGACATCATTGGCCCCGACCGCGACGTGCCCGCACGAGACATCGATTCGACCGAGCAGATGATGGCGTGGATCTACGACACGTACTCGATGCACACCCACCAGTGGCATATCGGTGTCGTCACCGGTAAGCCGGTGGCGATGGGAGGAAGCCGCGCCGCCAGAGAATCAACCGGTTACGGCGTGTATGCGGGCACCCGCGAAGCCTGCAAGATTGTGGGAATTAAACTTCCCGGAAGCAGAATAATTGTGCACGGCTTTCGCAACATCGGGCCGGCGTTCTCCAGGTTTGTTTCCGAGCACGGCGCTAAGATCGCCGCCGTGGGGCACGGGAATTCCGCGATCATTAACGAGGGCGGCCTCGATACCGAAGCGCTAAGGGAACATTTCCGTGAGTCGCACGGCCTGGAGGGTTTCACAGGCGGTGAGATGATACCGATACACGAATTCTATGGGCTCGAATGCGACGTCTATGCATCCTGTGCCGCCGACACAATCCTCACACCGCAGGTCGCCGGCAAGATCCGCGCGAAAATATTCGTGGAAGGCGACGACTGCCCAGCCACCCAAGAGGCCGATAAGGCGCTTGACGCCAAGGGCGTATTCGTGGTTCCCGACCTGTTGGGCAATGCCGGTGTGGTGATGGGATCGTATCTCGAGTGGGTTCAGAACCGGCAGGGCATTTTCTTCAGCAGGGAAGAGGTGCTCGAGGGAATCGACAGGCAACTTATTTCTGCGTTTGCTGCGGTTAATGAATACAAGGAGCGCTTTGACACCGACATGCGCAATGCGGCTTACATTCTCGCCGTCGACAGGGTCGTTACCGTCGCGCGCATGAGGGGGATCTATGCCTGACCGGCCATATTGGTGGGATTTCGTCGGGAGGAGTGCGATAACGTTCTCAACCGGAGTGTGCGAATGAGTGAGGATGTTTACAGCATAGTGTTCTACCGCGACGGCGAGCAATCCGCCGCTCCCCTTTTCCCCAACAGCTTGCCCGAGGCGTTGGAAATGCTGAAGCAGATCCGGAGGATGGAGTTGATGCCCGGCATCGATGCCGACACGGCTGAGCTGCGGAAGGGGAACGCGGTGGTCAAATTCGTTGAGCTGGATTCGAATACCCCCACTCCAAGTCGAAGACCCAGCTATTATTCCGAGCTTTGGAGTGGAGAAAAGAACGGGCAATGAGCGCGGTTTCGCGATCACATCGATCCGCGTTTTTTGAATATGGGAACACGGAGGATTAGAAATGGGAGTCCGACACAAAGATGAAGTAACCCCCTTTGAGGCGATGCAAGCGCGTTTTTGGACTGCTGTTGACAAGTTGGGCTTGGACCACGGATTCGCGAAGATCCTCGAGCAACCCGAACGCGAGCTGCATGTCAGCATTCCGGTGGTCATGGACGACGGCAGCATAAAGGTATTCGAGGGTTACCGCGTGCAGCACAACACCGTTCGCGGGCCCGCCAAGGGCGGCATCCGTTTCGACAAGAACGTCTCCTCTAACGAGGTCCAGGCGCTTGCGGCATGGATGACATGGAAGTGCGCCGTAGTGGATATCCCGTTCGGCGGCGGCAAGGGCGGCGTGATTTGCGACCCGTCGACGCTGAGCATGGGCGAGTTGGAGCGAATCACGCGCCGCTTCGTCACCCGCATCATGGACATCATCGGACCGGACCGCGACATCCCAGCACCCGACGTGAACACCACCGCGCAGGTGATGGCGTGGTTCTACGATACTTATTCGATGCACACCCGACAGTGGCATGCTGGCGTGGTCACCGGCAAGCCGGTGGAGATGGGCGGCAGCAAGGGCCGCGAGGAAGCCACCGGTTTCGGCGTTTACATTTGCGCGCGCGAAGCCTGCAAGGTCAAGGGCACGGAGCTTGCCGAAAAGAAGATTATAGTTCAGGGCTTCGGCAACGTCGGATCGTGGTTTGCCAAATTCGCCCACGACGACGGCGCGAAAATAACCGCCGTGGCCGACATCACCGGCATCGTTTACAACAAGAAAGGTCTGGACATCCCCACTCTTAAAACCTGGGCAAAAGAACACCGCGGCATCAAAGGCTTCAAGGATGCCGAGGAGATCTCGATCGAAGACTTCTACAGCCTTGAATGCGACATTTTCGCTCCCTGCGCGCTGGAGAACGCGATCAATTCCGAGAACGCAGACAAGATCAAGGCGCGATTCATCGTGGAGGGAGCCAACGGCCCCACCACCCCTGCCGCGGATGTAATTCTCGAGGAGAAAGACATTCACGTGGTTCCTGACATCCTCTGTAACGCCGGCGGTGTTGTCGGTTCCTACTTCGAGTGGGTCCAGAACCGCCAGGGCATCTTTTGGGACAAAGAAACGGTTCTGCGGAGGATCGAGGAGAAGATGATAGAGTCGTACCACAAGGTCTACAAAGTAAGGGAGGACTACGACACCAAGATGCGCGCTGCGGCATACATCCTCGCCGTCAAGTTGGTCGCCGACGTTGCCAAGATGCGTGGTATCTACGCGTAGCGCCTCGAGACCATAAAAAAGCATGAAGAAGCCGCCCCGGCCGGATTTACGGTCGGGGCGGCTTTGTCTGATCCGTTGTCATGCTTCCTTCAGCCGGCGAGCGCTGCCGACTGGCTTGCTGTGTGATCCGAGCCGGCGGCTAAAAGGCCAGCTTCAATCCCAAGCAGATGGTACGCGGCGCCTGGAAGTGGCTGTCCATCATATAGCGCGGGTCGTAGCGGCCCGTATGATAAGGCTCGTAGAGTTGGCTGATATCGACCGGCGTGCCGCTCTGGTACATCTGGAGCAGCGTTTCGTCCTGGACCCGCACCTCCTCGCGAGAGAGGCCGGTGTGCTTGCGCCAGACAGTGTCCTGGTCGAAAAGGTTGGTCACATTGAGGTTGACCTGCGCCTTCAAGCCCGCCAGGTCGAAATCCCATTCGCTGTAGAGATCGGTCTGGGTCCAGATCGGGTAGCGGCCCTTGTCGCCGCGGTTGTAGGGCATGTAACTGTCGAAGGCGTTGAGCGGGAATTGGGTGGTTATCGGGTTGCCGTCCTGGATTGTCTGGAAGAGCCCAAACGTGAGACCGAAATCGAAGGCGTACGAGCCGAAGAGCTTGAGGCTGTAACGGCGGTCGGTAGGAAGCGGGCCGTCAATCGGCTGCCAGTTGGCGTCGTAGTTGGAGAACCACTGGTCGAAGTAGAAGAACGCGCTTGCCCGGTCGTAGTCGATGTAGCGGTAGTAGTCGGTGTTGGCGAGGCCGGAAATGTTGCCGGTAAGGCGGCTGAAGGTGAGGTTGGCGCCGCCGATCCAGCGGTTGTTGAAGCGCTTGTTCAGCCGCATTTCGAGCGCCCAGTAATTGCGCTTCGCTTTCGGCGTGGGTGGGTAGCCGCCGGCCAGTTTTGAGACCGAGTAGCCGTAACCAGGATTGGTGATGTAGGAAATCATGCCCGCTTCAGTGTTAACGCCCACGTCCTCTATCAGCGTGTTGAGATGCTTGTGGACGAAGCGGACGTCGAGCGCGAGGTCGTCGGCGAGCTGGTAATCCATGCCTAAAATATACTCGTCCAGGCTGGTGGGCATCATATTAGGATCGGTGGTGTCGAACGCAGGGATGCGGTGATCGACCGCCGCCAGCAGCGTGCCGGGATATTTTGCCGGGTCGCGGGGCCAGGGGCCGAAGTCATTGCCGCCGAACTTCCACCACTCCAGCGTATCGAGCGTGTAGAAGCGTTCCTGCCACTTGAAGCCGCCGTAGGATTCGAGCGCCATTGCCAGCTTGGCGACATCGTAATAGCGGCCGTAGTTGCCATAGAGCTTTAGTGTGCCGTTGCCGCGGACGTCGTAAGAGACGCCGATTCGCGGGGCGAGTTTGTCGAGGAATCCGAAGCTGATCGGTGGCTCGGAATACTCCGGCAAATCGCTGAAGGAGGGGATGTCTTCCTTCTCGGCGCGCAGGCCGGCATTGATTGTCAGTTTATCGGTCAGCCGCCAGCTGTCCTGCAGGAAAAGCGCGTAACGGTTGCTGCTGACGTCGGCTACTTTGCCGCGCCCGTCGGGATGGGCGGTGAGCACGAAGTAGAAACCGTAGGGTCCGCGGCCGGCCTCGCCGGTGACCGAATTGACGAACGGTAGGTCGAGCACGAAGAAAATGTAATCGGCCGTGTAGCTGGATTGGACATCATTGCGGATGTAGTTGTACTGCGCGCCAGCCTTGAGCGTGTGGCTGCCGATCGCATCGAAGAAGTAAGTGACGTCGCCGCTCCAGTTCATCTTCTCCTGCAGGTCCTTTGCGGTTTCATATTCCTCGGGGCGGCTCATGTAAAACGGCGGCGGCACCCTCTCGGAAGGCAGGGCCTGGAAGCCGGGATCGTCGGCGAAGAGTTGAGCCATGTTCCCGTAGAAGCGGTAGAGGATGTCCTGGTTCGAGCCCAGTTGCTGGTAGTCGGTGCGGTGATAGCCGCCCTTGAAATTGGCGAACAGGTCGCTACTGATCATGTAGTCGGCATTCAGCGAGATGTCGTATCCGGGCTCTATCGCTCCGCGCTCTCTATATGACGGATCGATCGAGGGCGCGTCATCGCCGGTCGCGGAAGGCAGATCTCCCAGCCACCTTTCATAGTCATTGAGATAGCTGAGGTTAACGCGGAAGTTGTTTTCGATTTGCGCGGTTAGCTTGGCGAAGGCTCGGTGCATACGGCGCTCTCGGCTGTACTGCCCGGTGAGATAGATGTTGTCGAGGTTATCGCGGAAGTCGACGTTGCGGGAGGTGTCGGTGAAGGCCGGCATGTAGCTGCCGAAAAACCAGAGCCGGTCCCTGAGCAGGTAGCCGCCGATCCCTCCGCCGAACTCGTAACGGGAGTATTCATCCTTGGGGTAGGTGATGTACTCCGGCGTCATGTCGTCAACGGGATTGATGCGTAGCGTGGGCCTGGGATTGCTATCGAGCTCATCCGCGTTGAAGAAGAAGTTGAGCTCGCCGGAGAAATCGTTGCCTCCGCTGCGGGTGATGACGTTGACCACGCCACCCAGCGAGCCGCCGAACTCGGCCTGGTAGCCGCCCGAGCGGACCTCAACCTCTTCGACGAACTCGAAAGCGGCGGTCTGGGTTGGCAATCCGGTGTAAAAGCTGGTGATGTCGACGCCGTCGATATAGTAAGTGTTCTCCGCGATCGAGGCGCCGTCGATCTGCAATCCGCCGGCGATATTTTCGACGTTGGCTCCGGGAGCAAGGCGGACCACGCTGGTGAAATCGCGATCTTTCGGCAGCGCCCTGAACAGCCGCCGCGAGATGTTCATCCCTGTGTCGGTGTTCTGCACGTCGATCAGGGGTGATTCGCCGATCACGTGGATGGTTTCGTGACCGATGACGGCCGCTTCGAGGGAGATGTTAACGCGGATCTGATCGCCCACGTGGATATCGATCTCATCCCTCACGTGCTCCCGATAATTCTCGGCCTCGTAGGTAACTGTGTACTTTCCGACCGGCAGTGCAGGGAACGCGTAGAAACCGCGGTTGTTAGTGCTGGTGGTCAGAACACCGATCAGGGCCGGCGAGGAGACTGTGATTTGCACGCCGGCGATTGCGGCGCCTTGGTCGTCGGTCACATTGCCAATCATCGAACCCGTCTGCTCCTGGGCTGCCGCGGGTACGCTGGACATCATGAGCACGACGAGAGTCAGTATCGTTTTGGCCTTCATTTCCCTCTCCCTCAGCTCAAACAAGATTCTCGCATGGGCGTGCCGTGATACGGCTTACAGCTATGCTATTGAATCATCGCCCCGGAGTGGCTGTAGGATTTGTACTTGGATTCTCGTCTACCGCTGGATTCTAAAACTCCTTTATCGCAACATAACGGCTAAATGTTACTGATGCCGTGTAACGTCGTTCACGGAACCGCAATCTAGCACACTGAATCATTTTGTCCATGCCATTATTCAAACATTACGTTGATTTGCATTTTCTCGGCTACAACTTGCATAGTGGAAGTTGTAGCATGGCACCATACTTTGTTACGGGAAAAGCGATGAAAATAACGATTATCAACGGTAATCCTTCTAATGCCGGCGGCGGTTTCGATGCCTTTCTCGAACGCACAGCAGGCGTTCTCCGCTCGCCCGACTGGGGCGGCCACCTGGTTAGAGAAATAAAGTTGAGGGAGTTGAATATCAAGCCATGCGTCGGCTGTTTCGGTTGCTGGTTCAAGACACCGGGCCTGTGCGTGCACAAGGACGATTCGGCGGTAACGAGTAAAGCGGTGGTCAATTCTGATTTCGTCATCCATGCGTCGCCGATGATCATGGGATTCACATCGGCCTTGATGCGCCGAGCCGCTGAAAAGGTGATCGCTGATCTGCTGCCGTATTTCCATATTATCAAGGGAGAAGTCCGCCACAAGTGGAGATACGGGAGCCGGGCGCCGGCCATGGGCGTCCTGTTGGGTAAGGAGGACGATTCCGATGAGGAAGATCTAGATATCGTCCGCGAGGTATATCGGCAGTTGGCTCTTGAGACTCAAACAGAGCTTCGCTTCGTGCTCGACAGCAACTCTTCCGTGCATCAGGTGGCGAATGCGATTAACGCTGATTAACGGCTCGCCCCGCAGGGGCCGCAGCAACACGGAATTCCTGTTCAAGCTCTTTCTGGAGGGATTCGAGTCGATTGAGGGCAACTCCAGCGAGATCCATTACATCTACAGCAAGGACTGGCCGGAGCGCGGTGTCGAGGTGTTTTCTGCCGCCGAGTGCGTCCTGCTTGGCTTCCCGCTGTACGCTGATGCGATGCCGTCCAAGGTCATGGCACTTTTCGAGAGTCTCAAACCGTTATGTGGGCGTGAGGGCAACCCGGATATCCTATTCCAGGTACAATCCGGTTTTCCCGAGGCGTTTCACTCGCGCCCGGTCGAGCGATACCTGGCCAGGCTTGCGGGCAAGCTCGGTTGCCGCCACATCGGCACACTGATCAAAGGCGGGGGTGAGGGGATTCAGGTAATGCCTGAGAAATTCACCCGCACACTGTTCGAAAATTTCCGAGCGCTCGGCCGTTGCTTAGGAGAAAGTGGAGAGCTCGATCGAGCCTTACTCAAAGAGGTGGCCGGTCCGGAGAGGATTTCGCTCGTCGGCCGCATGAAGCTCAGGATATTTGTTGCTCCGCCTGTAAACCGGCACTTTAATGCAGTATTAAAGAAGAACGGAGTCTTCGACCAGCGCTTCACCAGGCCCCACCAAGCCTGATGGTCAGGGATTGACGACCTCAACCTCTCCCAGCGAACTGAATTGCTGGCGCAGGATATTTTCCGGTCCGACCGCGATCAGGATGTACAAACTTGGATTGAAGTGCTCCTGCACCTCCTGCAGGAGGCGTTCTTTATCAAGGCTTTCGATCATCGCAAGGTGATCGTTCACATCCGGACTGTCGAATCCGTTGCTCTCACTCCAGAGAATGAAGCGTGCAAGCGCTTCGCTGGTTTCCGTCCTTCGCAACAGGCCGCCCCTCAACGAGTTCTTTGCGTCGCTCAGTTCCTGTTCAAGTATCTTGAAGCTCTCATCGGGGCCTTGATACAAGCTCTCCAGTACAGCCCGGATGTTCTGTAGAACCTCGGTGGCTTTGGTGGCTGGAGTCACGGCGTTGATCAGTTGAAATGAGCCGCCGGGTCGCAGCTTCAGCGCGCTGGTCACAGGCATTTCCAAGCCTGACTGGATTTGAACGGCAACGAAGCGGGAATAGGTGGAGCGTCCGTTGATGATGAAATTTACGGCCAGCGCGGGGTAGAGGGAATCTGCCTCGGGATCGTCGAACCTCCGCGCCAGCAGCAGCGAAACCTCGTTGCCGGATCGCGGCACGATCCTGATCGGTACAATACGGACTGAACCCAGCCATTCGCCGAACGGCTCCTCGGCTGCCGGCGGCTGCCAATCCTCCACCATATCCCTCAGTCCGGCGACGTGTCCTATGGTCAATGCCCCGGTCGCTGCGACGACTGTCCTCTCTGGGCGAAGGCAGCGTGCCGCGAACCGGCGGAACGATTCGGCAGTGAGGTTGTGCAGCGAATCGAGCTTTTCCTCGTAACCCACTCCGTAGGGGGATCTAGGAAAAAGGAACCTGTCGACCAGTTCCTCGCCGCTCGGTTGTAAGGCTGATCCAAGTGCTACCAACGCGGCGGCCAAGCGGTCGCGCTCAGCGAGTATCTCATTCTCGGTGAACTCGGCTTTCAGAACTCCCGTCACGGCTGCAGCAGCCGCGGGCGTGTCCTCTGCCAGAACCGTCGCTGAAACGATGAGGCCATCGGGCACCAATTCGACGATCCGCGCCGAGCCCAATGGTTCCAAAGAATGGTCGACGGCAGCGAGCAGGCGAGCCAGGAGCGCCGAATAACCAACCTCTCTCGGGGTCTCTTGGTCGAGACCGGCCTTGGTGCGAAGGGCGACAGTAACCAACGGCGAGCCCGCGGTTTGCTGCGGCCTGACGATCAGCTTGAGGCCGTTGTCGAGTACCAGTTCCGAGGCGGAGGCCTCGGCGTTCAACTCTTCCCCCGGCTCTTCCTCGCCGCCGCAATTTGGAAACACCAGCAGGGAGAGCAGAATCAATCCAATTGAAAATGATCTCGTTATTCTCATTTCTCGACCGTCACCAGGTTAAGCCTGTTATCAGAGGTCAGCAGCTGCGCAGCGGCGGCCTTGAGTCCATTACCATCGATGCTTTGCAGCCGGGCCGCAAGGTCGTCTTCCAGCAGGCCGGCCGCGATCCTTCCCGCGCGCCAGAGCGCATAAGGCTGGGTGGCCTGCCGGCGTGTCCAGTAGTCGATCAGCAGGGCTTTGCGCGTCGATTCGAGGATTTCCCCGTCGAAATCCATTCCGGCCGCGTTCTCTGCGATCCCGGCCAGCCGGGCGACGACGTCTCCCTTGGTGGGATCGTCGTCCCAAGCCGCGTAAAAGTAAATAATGCCCGCTTTGTCACGCAGATCGAAGCCCACGTTCACCAAGGAATTATCACCGAGCCCTGTGCGCAGAGCTTTAACGCCCGGGGAATTGTTCAAGTACCTGGCAAGCAGCAGCAACTCAGCGATGTCGAATTCACGGGCCGGCGGCAAGCGGTACGACACCAGAGCATGGCGCTGGGAGAGATCGGCCGGCAACTGCAACCTGATGCCCAGCTGCGGATTCTCACCCGCGGAGTGCTCCGCCTGCTCGCTCGCGTCCGGCGCGGCGACTGCGATCGTGCCCAGAGTTTCATCCAGGATGGCTCTTACCGTGGCTGTCTGCACGTCGCCGCAGATGAACAATGTCCAGGCAGCAGGGTTTTGCATATCTTGGTGCAGGGCCCTGACTTCGTCTTCGCTGATCGCTTTCAACATCTGCATTGAGCCGGAGCTCCGAAAGCGATAGTCGAGATCCGACCATAGGCGGGGCTCTATCTCACGCATGATCTGGCGCAGGACGGATGAGGTGGCGGCAGCCTCTTCTTCCGCGGCAACCTTCCGGCGCGCCGTTTCCAGCCGCTCGGCGTCAATCCGCAAAGATGTCCATTGCATTGCCATGTAGCGGAAGATGGAGTCGAGATGGCGGCTGGGCATCGTGTAGTGAACCAACAGCGCATCGGGAGTGAGCTGCGAGCCGATCGAGCCATTGAAGCGCATCGCTATCATGCCGTACTCATAATCGCTGACGCTGGTGCCGAAGCCCTCGCCTCCTGACCAGAGCAGGCGGTTCAGTAAGGCGGCAGCAGCCCTGTCGGCGTCCGCGGTGATGGGCGGCAGCGGGCAGACCAGAACTACGCTGGCAAACGGTATTGAAGCCCCACGCGAGACAATCACACGCAAGCCGTTGTCGAGGCTGAAGCTGACATCGTCCTCAGCGGAGACTGCAATGGCGGTAGCGAAGGTCAGGGCAACAGTAAACAAGAGGATAAAAAAGAACCGGTTTCTCAAGTTTCCCTCCATCTGTGGGGGGGTATTCTAGGGCTTGGAGATGGCGTTTTCAATGGCGCGCTGCAGATCGGCAATCTCAAACGGCTTGTGAATAATACCTGCCACGTGGGGCTGAGTGAGGTCGATTTCTTCCTCTTGCTCGCTGAAGCCGGTTGAGAAAAGGATCTTGATATCGGGGTGGTTTTCTCTGACTTTTTCCGCCACCTCGAGGCCCGGCATAGCAGGTAGCTCAAGGTCGATAATAGCCAGATCAAAGGGCTCGCCTGCGCCCGTGCTCAGAGCCTCCAGCCCCGATTCGAACCAGATTACTTCGTGGCCGAGAATCGCGATAATATCGCTCATGGCCTCGGCAATCATTGCTTCGTCTTCGATGATCAGGATTCTTTTCTTCACTGTTGATTTCCACTGGATGGTATCTCTTGAGCGGGGAAATAGACTTCGAAGCGAGCGCCTTTGCCGACTCGCGACTTGATACGAATATACCCGCCGTGGTTCTTTACGATGCCGTGAACGACGCTAAGCCCCAGGCCTGTACCCTTGCCTTTTTCCTTTGTGGTGAAGAACGGATCGAACACACGCTGGATCACCTCCTGCGGCATTCCCATCCCTTCGTCTTCTACCGAGAGGCCGGCATATGGGCCTTGCGGTATTATCTTTCCGCCGAACGTCACACGCTCCCTCAGCCGGTGCGCGAAAGTCTTGATGGTGATCGATCCGCCGCGCGGCGATGCGTCGCAGGCGTTGATCATCAGGTTGATCACGACTTGCTGCACCTGTAGCGGATCGGCGGTGATCATTGGAAGGCTCTCGTCCTGTTTAAGGGTCACCACGATCTTTTTCGGTACAACGTTATTGATCAATTCCATCGCTTCAACAACCGCCTCGTTGAGATCGGTCAGCTTCTTGTCGCCCCGACTTTCGCGGGCGAAGCTGAGGAGTTGCGATGTCAACGACGCGGCTCTCTTCGCGGCGGTCTTGATCGTCTTGGCCTTGCGCTCAACTAGCTCCGGATTATCGGCACCAGCGATGATCATCTCGGCGCTCGGAACAATCGCAGCTAGGATGTTGTTGAAATCGTGGGCGATGCCGCCGGCGAGGGTATGAATACTCTGCAGTTTGTGCAGCTGCGAGATCTGCTGTTCGATCAAATAGCTTTCGGTGATGTCGGTGTAGGAAACAACCACATGGCTGATGCGGTTTTCCTCGAGCCGTAAGGGGTAGGCCGCCACTGCCAGGTAGAGCGGGGAACTGACTCCGGCGCAGAATGGCGATGAATTTTCTTTGATTCTGAGCGACTGTGCCTGCACTGTCTCGCCGTTGAAGGCCCGGCGGATCATCCCGACGATCCCCGCCTCGCGCAGCACCGTATCTTCGTAAACGTTGTATTCGTCTGAGCCCACGATCTCAGCCGGGTCGAAACCGAAGATTTCCCGCAACTGAGGATTTGTTTTGATGATCCTGCCCTCCGGGTCAATCACCTTCAATCCGGAAGGGCTGTGATCGAATACCGCCTCAAGGAAGCGGTAGGTATGGCCCAGGGCCTGCCGCACCCTTCGCGTGTCCGTAACATCATGCAGGACGCCCTCGATGATTTCTTCTCCGGTTTTCAGGTCGCGGCCCGAGTAAGCGCTGACCATCAGGTCGACGCTCGAGCCGAAGCGATCACGAATTCGAATTGGTTGTTGCTTGATAACACCGCGCTTGCGATAACGGGCCAGGATTCGCTTGAATCCTTTCCGATCACTTAGCAGCACGTCAAGATTAGGTGCGTAGCTTTTGAGCTCAGCGAGGGAACGGAAACCGAGTATTTTCAAAGTTGCTGAATTGGCATCCAGCAGCGTTCCGTCAGGCTTGATGCGGAATATGCCGTCATTAACTGCTGAGAAAAGTCCGAGGTAAAGTTGGTCCTTGTCTTCGAGCTCGGCCATCTCGATCGTGACTTTGCCGTCCTCGATTCGCTTGAGAGCGATTTGACGGAGGTTCTGATTGAGCTTAAGCATCTCGCTTAGTCTTTCGCTGCGCCTCCGGCTGATTTTGTAAAGCTCGTCCACCACGGTGCCGAAGAAGTCAGAATCGACGAACAACTCCTCGAGCGCACGGCGGTACCTGATTTGAGGGGCCGCCCATTCGATGTGCACGAACCAGTCGCAGCCGCTCTCCGCCCAGGATGCGTTTGAGTACTTGGCCTTGCAGTCCCACAAGCCGATGACCGCCTCGAGGTATCCCTGCAGGAATGTCAGGTAGCGCGCCGGCGGTTTGCCTTCGATGGCTGACTGGAAGCATATTCGGCAGCTGTTTTCGGTCACATAGTCAACTGAGACATCGAGAATCCGGTCGAGACGGGACTTGAATAAGGCTATGTTGCGCAGCACCAGCTGGGGACTGGAGAGGAACCAGGGGAGAAATTCCAGCGCTCCCATAAGACCCAGCTCGCTGAGCTTCCTGCCCGCATTGAGGAAGAGGTCCTTGTCGCAATCGCAGATCTCCTCAACGGCTTCGGCGGCTCGATCCCAGCTCTCCCGGTCGAGCCAGCAACCGGGATCTAGTAGCTGCCCGCAAGGCAGGCCGCTCTGCTCCTCGAGCAGACTTATCTTTTCACCGCGCAAGCCCGCGGTTCTCAAAGCGGCGCCGATCGCAATGCAACTGATCTGTTCCTGCTCTTTCAAGGGCAAACCTGCAACGCTTTTTTCTATTATGAACGATTTCGCGTGATCTTAAACAATAATGTTCATTGGAAGACAGAGCACTTCAGTGTCCGTTAAAATCTGTTATGCTATGCATGTGATTTAAGGAACAGGACAGAACCGTGATGATTTTCCGCCGAACCGCACTCTCCGCCCTTTGTCTGGCTGCGGCGTTATTATCTTTGTGGACAGTAGGTTACGCCTCGGCTCCGGCAGGCTCCAATGCAAGTTACGAAGCCGACACTCCGGGAGTGCCGCCTTCGAGTTCCCGTAACAGGATTGTCATCGGGCTGAAACCCGACATTCCTTTCAGAGTTGGCCCAACGGGTATCGCAGCCCTTGTCGGTGCAACCAGGCAGGAGAGCGATGATCTCGTCGCGCTCCGCCGCATGGGAACGAGCCTGAAACCGCTCCTCAGCCGACCTCGCCCGGAGTTGGAGGCCGAGCGCAATGCCGCCGTCGCCTTGGGTCTCGACGCGAAGCCTCCCCACCTGGCACGCTGGCTTCATCTCACTCTCCCCGAGGGCGTGACCATCGAGGATGCGCTCGCCAGGTTGCGGGCGCTGCCGTCTGTTGAGACCGCATACGCAGCGCCGCGTGCCGTTCCGGCATCGGCCGGGGCCCCCACAGGAACGCCCTCGTTTGTAGAGCAACAAAGCTATCTCGACGACGCCCCGGGCGGCATGGGTGTAAAAACCGCCTGGAAAATCAAAGGGGGTCGAGGGCAAGGCGTGAAGATTGCCGATGTGGAGGGCGACTGGAATTACAATCACGAGGACCTGAGCCGCGCCAAGCAGAAATACATCGACGGGATTCTGATGGGCGGCATCTGGTATCAGCATGGCACCGCAGTTCTCGGCATTATTGCAGGTACGCGCAACAGCCTCGGTGTCACCGGCATCGCCTACCGTGCAAGGATAAGGATGTTCTCGATCGGTCGCGCGGGTGGATTCGGTGCGATCGATGATAACGTTCCCGATGCGATAAACCGGGCCGTGGCTGAGTTGGATCCCGGCGACGTCATCCTGATCGAGGTCCAGTACAGCGGATTGAAGAGCGATTCCAATTATATTCCCGTGGAGTACTATCAGGCGGATTTCGAAGCAATAAAGGCTGCGACGGCCAAGGGAATTGTTGTTGTAGAGGCAGCCGCCAACGGCTCGCAGAATTTGGATAACTCCATCTACAAGAACGCCTTCAACCTTAGCATTCGCGGAGACTCCGGCGCCATCATGGTGGGAGCAGGCGCTCCGCCGGTGAGCTACCGCGAGGATCGCAGCCGCTTATCCTTCAGCAACTACGGATCGCGGCTCGACGTTCAGGGATGGGGCAACATGGTGACCTCCACTGGTTACGGCGACCTCTTCAGCAGAGGCGGCAACAACTGTTTCTACACCGAGACTTTCAACGGAACTTCGAGCGCATCAGCGTTGGTTTGCGGGGTGGCGGCGAGCTTGCAGGGGATAGCCAAAGAAGCCACGGGTAAGCCGCTCGGTCCCAAGCAACTGCGTAAAATACTGGTTAAAACCGGTTCTCCTCAGCAGGGCAGTACGAAACAGCACATCGGTCCGCGTCCCGATCTTGCCAAGGCTGCCGAGAAGGTGCTGATAATAGCATCCAGGGGCGGGTCGGACCGGAAAGCAGACCGGGACGTCACCGGACATTTAGAGAAATAATCATATCCATTACCGGTATGACACGTCGTGCATGAGCTGGGTATAGCACAGAACATCATCAGAATAATCGAGGGAGAACTGGTGCGCCACGGGGGTGGCCGTGTCGTCAAGGTGCGGCTGAGAATCGGGGAGTGGAGCGGCGTGGAGCCCGAATCGCTCACCTTCTGCTACGATGCCTCGATCGCGCAAACGATGCTGGAAGGTTCCTGCCTGGAGATTGAACACGTGCCGTTGCGTTGCCACTGCCCGGAGTGCAATAAGGAGTTCTCGCCGGAACGGTTTTCCCGCGCCTGCCCTGATTGTGGCGAAACCCGGACTGAGATGGTAAATGGTACAGAGCTTGAGATTGTCGATTTCGAAGTCAAATAGATCTGCATAATAGTGTTCACTCTCGCCCGGCCTGCCATGCCTTTTAAGAGCAGGAAAAACCCGTCGCTTACGTGATACAATCGGGCTACGAGGACGGGGGAATGACTTCATACAATGTCATTTATCGCGGTCCCTCTGTGGATGAGGATCCCGCAAAAGTCCGGCAGATAGCCGACCAGCTTGCCTTCCGCTCATCGTTTTCGATGGAAGAAGCACTCGAGCGCATGGCTCGAACCCCCTTTGTCATCGGCAGTGGCATGGAAGCCGAGGCGGCGATCCGCCACAAGCGTTTTCTCGAGTCGCTGGGAGCCGAAGCAGAGGTAGTCTCAGCCAACACCAGGCCTTGGACCTGGCGGGGCGGGGAGAAGCCTTTCAGCGCCACCGCCGCCCGGCACTGGTACATCAGAGATGCTTGGCGCGGGATTCTGTCGATTATGGCTTCCGGTCTGCTTCTCGGTGTTTTGATCGCGGCAGCCGGGATTGCTCTCGCGCTGATGGCGCCGTTGTTCGTCGGCCCCGGTTCCCCACCGGAAATTCTCAGCGCGGTGGGGTGGTCGGCGATGGCGCTCGGTTTTTTCGTCCTGATAACAACCGCCGTTTTCAGGCTTCCGGCGCTCGTGCGTCTTATGTCAAGGCCGGATCAGTCATCTCCGGAGAGTGTCTTTATCTGCTACCTCCGCGCCATCAATGACCGCAACTGGAGCAGGGGGCTGCAGTGCTTGGCCGGCCGCGAGGAATCAAGGGACCTTGGCGCCGGATCCAAGGCCGATGCGACGGCGTATTTTCGTTCTCTTGTCAAAAGCGTGGTGCTGCCTCGCCGGATTGAATCCTCCAACATTAAGTTGCTTCAGGAGGGGGCCGACTACGCAGTCATCCGTTTCAAGATGGATGTGCTGTCGCGTAAGCCCGCGGCTGACGGATCCTATCAGCGACGGGTTTTCTCTGAAGCCAAGCGTTTCCGGCGGATAGAAGGCTTGTGGTACCTCATCGACGGCTTCCTGCTCGGGCACAGCGATCCCGGGCGCCTGCCGTTGCCCGCATGCCCCGAGTGCGGTGAGGAATCGGAACTGGGACGGTGGCAATGCCCCTCCTGCGGCATGCAGTATGCGGCAACGACGCTCGTCGAGGAAGAATGGCAGCCACCGCGGCGGCGGCCCGATCTTGCAGCGGTGCTCAGCGCCGTTGTCCCCGGCCTCGGCCAGGCATACAACGGGCAGATGCTCAAGGGCTTGCTGATTGCGGCCACCTGCTGGACGATTCTGCCCTGGATCGGGGGAGTGATCGACGCACTGAGGACGGCTGAGCGCGTTAACCGCAACGACAGCTTTCACGACCTGCCTCGCAGGACTTCACTACCGGTCGTGTTTCATCTCGCGGTAGTAATCGCCGCAGCCTCGCTTTTGCTGGCGAACCTTGACAAGCTGCCTGCTGTTGGGGCGCTCTTCTCGAATCGGGAGCAGGCTGCAGGGGATCCAAGTGATCCTTTGTTCACAGCACCCGGCGACCGCTTTACGATCCTCTTTCCGCATGGCTGGTCGGTCGAGCAAGTTCCCAACAGCGATTACAGCTTCGCTGTGCGGTCGATTTGCGAAGAGTCGAATGCATCAGTGATGATTACCGGGCGCTCACTGCCCGAACGCTGGCAGCCCTGCCCTCAGGCGCGCGCGGCACGCGAAAAGCTGGAGGCTGAGGGCTCGGAGGTCGCCCACATGGAATGCGGCTCGGCTGAAGGCCGTTTCCGATACCGAGTCGACTCTTACAGCCCCGACCGCAGTTGGCGCCGCAGCCTGATAGCGATCGCGCTTGAGCAGGAGCTGGTTGTGATCTCATTCGCTTGTCCGGCGAGTCGCCAGGATGAGCTGGTTCCCGTGTTCGAGCAGATGATTGCTACGATGGAGTTCCTGCCCGCATTGGGGCACGAATGACCCCGCCTGAGCTTTCACACCAGATTACAATCTGGTAGTCTTAGCCGGACGTGCCGAGGGCGCACACAACGTTCTTTCAATGGGGGGGAACCAAGGATGTTCAGCATCTATTTCTACTCAATTATCGCTTATATAATTGCGATAATCGCGATCAGTATCTGGCGCAGCCGAGGAGTTAAAGGGCAGGAAGACTTTATGGTCGCGGGCCGCTCGGTCTCGGCTTGGCTGCTTGCCGGGACACTGGTCTGCACCTGGATCGGAGCGGGCTCGCTGCTGGGAGGAGGTGGGCGCGTCTTTCGCGACGGCCTCAGCCAGCTGTGGATGAGCGCAGGGGCCTGGCTGGGAATAATCATCATCTTCTTCCTCGCTGCAAGGGTCCGCCGCATAGCCCAGTACACGGTTCAGGACCTGCTGGAGAAACGCTACCACCCACTCGCTAGAGTCTTCGGCGCGATTGTGGTCATCCTGGGCTCGACGACGATCTTCTCCTACCAGCTTCGAGGAGGGGCTTTCGTCCTCGAATACATGATGGAAATGCCGCAGGTGTGGGGGATCATCTTCACCGCCGTCGTGATCATCGCTTTCACCTCGCTCGCCGGCCTGCGCAGCATCGTGGCTGTCGACGTGCTCAACGGCATCCTTATCATGCTGGCCATACTCATCGGGCTGCCCTTGATTCTGATGATCATGGGCGGGGGAGACATCGGAGGTGGGCTTGACCACGCCATAAATACGGCGCCCAAGACACACTATGAGGTATTCGGATCGCAAGACCAGATAGTCTCGGATGACGTTGTGGCCGCACGCGGTGGCTGGACGCCACAGTCACGCGAGGCGATCGAGGCGGCTAAAACCGAATCCGGAGAACCCGATTCCAACTGGCTGCTCGGCTTGTTCTGGGCCCTGGGTGTTTTCTTCCCAACGTTTTTCCTGCTACTGGGCGAGAGCAGCATTTACCAGAAGTTCTACAGCGCGAAGGACGAGGCCAACGCCAAGCGGGCGGTAATCTACTTCCTCGTGGGAGTAGTTATTATTGAGATTGCGCTGGCGGTCTTCGCACTTTTCAGCTCCACCCATCCCAAAGCGGATGCATGGCGTGTCAGCTACGATAAATTCTGCTCGTCCGAGCTGGTCCTGATCGAGCAGGAGAAAGAGATTGCGGCCACCGATACGGCGGGCGACTTGACTGCGGACGAGACCGAAGTAATCGCTGGAGACCGCAAATGGATCAGTGAGCAGCGCACGGCTAATTGGGAAGAATTCCTTACTGTAATTCAGCACGGCGACAAGCCCGCACTGCCCGAGCGGAACCCGGATAATTCGTATCAATACATTGAAGAGGCCACGGCCCTCTACCAAACGCGCACAGATTCGATAAACCTCTTCACCGCCTTCCAGTTGTTGCCTCCCTGGGCGGGAGTGATGCTGTTAATGGGTGGGATGGCGATCATCCTGAGCACCGGCAACAGCTTTCTGATGGCGGCGAGCACCGCCTTCGTGCGCGACATCTGGCAGCGATTCCTCCGACCGGACGCTGGCCAGAAAGAGATCGTCTGGGTGCAACGCCTGACGATGATCGCTCTGGCAGTGTTCGCGGTTTTACAGTTGACCCTGCTAAGGGAGACGGTATGGCAAATGGCGTTGGCCGCATACACGCTCATCGGCGCGGGCCTGACGCCGGTGATCCTGGCCGCTTTCCTGTGGAAACGGGTGACACCGGCCGGCGGCGTGAGTAGCGTGGCCGCGGGTCTTGTGACCTGGTCTGTGTTCGTCGCACTGAAGATCGGCGGCGTCATCAACATCGATTACGACTTCATCATCTATCCCGCCGCGGGGGCGAGCATACTGGCTCTAATTGTCGTCAGCCTGCTTACCAAGCCTTCTTCACCGGAGGTCTACGCTGCGTTTATTGATAACAAGAAGAAAAGTACCGGAGAGTAAATATATATGTTCGTGTCGTCCGGGCCGGAGCTGATTGTCTCCCGGGGAAAGCTATATGCCGGTATAGATATTCCGGTCCGGCCAACGGCGATGGCCGTTGACGCCGGCAAGATTAAGGCTGTGGGCGATGCCGATGAAATCGAAGCTCTGCGCGGTCCCGACACCAGGTTCATAAACCTCCACGATGCCACGGTGCTTCCGGGCTTCAGCGATTGCCATACTCACTTCTTCGAGGGTGCGCTGAGCCACGCCGTCGATCTCAGCGATGTTTCAGATCAGGATGATTTCCGGGAGCGGGTCAGAGCAGCGCTTGAGGAACTGCCCGAGGGAGAGTGGCTGGTCGGCGGCTATTGGAACGAGGAACGCTGGGGAGGGGAACTACCCGAGAAGAGCTGGATAGACTATATCAGCTCCCGCAACCCGGTACTTCTCCATCGCCAGGACTTCCATACCGCGCTCTGCAATACCTCAGCACTTGCCGCAAGCGGGATCGACAGATTCACTCAGGATCCAGAGGGCGGCAAGATTCTCAGGGACGTCGATGGCAATCCCACAGGCATGCTGATCGAAGCTGCGGTGAAGCCGGTTAAAGAAGCTGTGCCGCCGCCGTCGATCGAGGCTGTTCGTTCAGCGCTTTGCCGGTGGATGCAGCACGCAAACTCGGTCGGCATTACGCATATCAGCGACATGGTCCGCGGCCCGGAGGAGTTTGGAGTATATCTCGATCTCGAGCGCGACGGCCTGCTCACCTGCCGGTTCGATCTTTACATGCCGTTGCGATTCTGGGAGCGCTTCGCCAGAGCGGGGCTGCGGAGCGGCGTCGGCCTCGATCTGGTGCACTTGGGAGGAATGAAGGCATTCGTGGACGGCTCGCTCGGCTCGCGCACGGCGTTGATGCTCGAGCCCTATGACGACGATCCCGGCAATATGGGGATGCTCAGCGACTTGGCTGATCCCCCCGGCGAGCTCGGTGCGATGATGCTTTGCGCCGACCGCGCCGGCTTCCAGCTGGCTGTGCACGCCATCGGCGATGCAGCCAACAAGATCCTTCTCGACCTGTTCGAGAAGGTCAGGGAGGGAAGCCCTTATCCCTACCTGCGGCACAGAGTGGAACATGCACAGCACCTCGATCCCGCGGACATCAGGCGTTTTTGCGCCCTCGAGCTCATTGCCTCTGTTCAGCCCTCTCATCTCTGTGACGACGGATGCTATGCCGAGCAGAGGATCGGCCGCGACCGCTGCCTCAACGCCTATCCCTTCCACTCGCTGATCGACAACGGCACGCGGCTCGTTTTCGGCTCTGACTGGCCGGTCGTGGCAATGGGGCCGCTCCATGCAGTCTGGGCCGCGATTACCCGGCGGACTGCCGACGGCGCCAACCAGGACGGCTGGGTCGCCGCGCAGAAGATAACACTTGAGGAAGCGCTTGAAGCGAGTTCCCGCAATGCGGCGTTCGCAACAGGTAATGAGAACATCTGGGGGATGCTGCAGCCAGGCATGGATGCGGACTTCATCGTTTTGGACCGGGATATTTTCAGCTGCAATCCCGGCGAGATCCGGGAAAGCCGTGTGAAATTCACCTTCCTTAAAGGTAGTCAAGTGTATCCGGAGTTGGAAAGATGAACCGCATTGTTTTCTTGGCCGGCGTACTCATCCTTATTTTGTTGTTCAACTGGGTGCTGACAGTCTTTTTTATCGACCGCCTGCCGCCCACACTTCCTCTGAATTTCGGCGAGAAACCGTTTGCCATAAAAGGACCGAAGGATTTCTTTTACGCTTTCCCGGTCGCGGCGACAGTTGTTGCGCTGGTGTTTGTCGGCTTGATCCCCTACAGACAGCAGATCCCCTTTCCCGGCCGGAAGAGGCTGGCACGCATGCCCGGGGAATTCCGTGAAACTCTGTCTGATCGTGTCTATCAGATATTATTGGTATTTGCCATTTTTGTTACCCTGGTAATCAGTTACCTGCAAGCATCCATAGCTCTTTACTCGACTAATTCGACAAGCGATATGAGGATATGGCCGGTTTATGCCGTGAGTCTTGTCTTTGTTGCTTATCTAATTTTTAACTTCGTGATGGTCTACCGCGTGATCAGGAATATCGAGGATCAGCTCGAGAAGAAGGTGCCCCCCGAGGGCGAACCGTAATTTCGGAATTGTGTTTCTTATCGCCCGTAGCTTGTAAAGTTGTATAAAAAAGTGGATAATAAGTCTGGTTAAAGGGGGTTTGCCCTAATAATATTCACTTAAAGATCGTCTCGTGGATGATCAATAGCAGTCGGATTGAAAGCGGCAAGCTGGTGAAATGTCGGTACGGTCTGAAAGAAATGGGTTAGAGATGCCCGACCGGCTGGAAGCTCGTAAGGCCGAGCTTGAGCGGAAGCTCGGGGAAGACCTGCACCGGCAATATGGGCGGCTGATACATTACATTCTCAACATGTTCAGTTTTTCCGACGATTGCCACCAGGATCTCTTTAACCAAGTCTTCCTCAAAATCCTAAAAGGGATCAAAAGCCTTAAGCACAGCGAGAACATCAAATCGTGGGTCACGACTATTACCAGGAACGAGATCCGCAGCTACCTCAGAAGGCGGGAGAGGGAGGTTAGTTTTCCCAAGCATGAGGACGATGGGCTGATTCTGATTGATTTTCAAGAGAGTGACGCAGTTCCGTGCCGCACGCCGGAGGATGAGATCTATAACAAGCAATTACAAGACGCGTTTAGTGATTGCGTGGGACGGTTGAATCCGCACATCAGGGAACCTTTTCTGTTGCGTTACCGAGAATTCCTCAAATGGGAGGAAATCGCTGACGTACTCGGGTTGGGTATCGACAAAGCGCGCCGGCGAGCGGAGAAGGGCAAGCAGTTGGTTATTCAGGGGATGAAAAAACTGCTGGATCCTGGAAACAGAAAGTGGCAGCTTCGATAGCTCATTCCGACTGAAATGTCTTTATTTTTGATGTATCATAAAGGTAAGGCTGCAGTGTCGGCTTTGTTCGGCTGTATCCGGTATCCGCCATACAGACCTTTCCGTTACTGTTCTCTTAAGTTATTGCCATATAAAGGTGGCCACGTTAGTGTGGTATATAATATTACTGTGCGGCGGAGTGGCGCTTATGCTCTCATGCTGTGTACCGCCCAACACAATATTCATTGGGCGGCTTGCCGGGATTATTGATTTTCGCCACGTAGCATCGAGCTTGAATCCTCTCCTGAGGATAAACTGGCATGCTTGATTTGAGCGTAGAGATTCTTTACTGGTTCAATACGGCGCTACCGGGGGTAATGGGGATCGCCGTGCTGCTTTCCAGGCGTTGGCGCCACCTGAGGTGGTTTCCGTTCTATGCATTGATCATATTCGCGATGAATGTTGTCTATCTGGCTTGGTTCTACAACATTCCTTTCTACTGGATCAAGCACCTTGCCGGAGAGTTGCTCGCTCTGGGAGTGGTAGTGGAAGTCCTGCGAAAAGAGGCCAACAAGCACCCCATCTGGCCATGGCTTGCGCTCATTTCGCTCTCGACGGCGTATTTCCTTCCAATCGACGGAAATCTGAAATTCTATCTGCCTCAAGAAATCTTCGCCATCGGTCTGGCTCTGGAGCTTCCCACAGCGCTGAGGGTAAAGAGCGCGCCGTTGTTTGCCTGGGCTTTGATCGGTTCGGCAACGCTGGTGAGCGACGTAATAAAGTACTTCAATCCCTGGGAGGTCGTCTTCCAGATTCTGCGCGTTCTCGACCCGATGGTCTTCACAATCTTCGGATTTATTCTGATCGGTGGCATCTTCTGGCCCGAAATGTCGAGGTTTGGCCGCCGGATCCAAGCGTTCCTGCCGAGCTTTCGCCTGGGACTGCGCCCTGTTCCGGCAACTGGAAGTTCGATTGCTACTGGATCATCGGGAGAAAGCACCGAAAACATTATGATTTTTCCGCAACAGAAATCCACACTTGTAGGTGCTGAGGAGTTGCATAAGAGCGACGGAATCGGCAGTGATAGAAAGCTGGAATTGATATCAAAGAAACTGGATGCTCTGGGCGCAGCCGTCGAGGCCGCCGCGATGTTGTCTCTCAGCCTGAAGAAGCCTTTTCTCTCTCCTCAGGATCTGGCTCTATATCTTGGAACTGATGTCGAAACGGCCAAAAAGTTTGTCGAGAAGCACAAAGTAACCCGGATAAAACTAACCGACAATCCAGAAGAGTGGGTTGTTTTCCGCGCCGACGTGGACAGCGCGCTCGGCGAGGAATGACACTTGCAGTCGAACTTTTTATTATTTTCGGAAATAAACACGTGTTTGAACCTGCAACGCACGTATGTTTTCGCGCTTTTTCATCAATATAATATTGATCTCCTCTTGAAAAATCGCCGAAATGGGATTATTATTTATTTAATTACCGTTTGATGCTTGCGTAGGAATCAAATTCTGCCCCCTGCAGATCCCGTAATAATTCTGCCCCCGCTAGTCCAGAAGCGCCTCTTGAGAGAGGCGGCTGTAGTTGCGGAGTCCGTACTCCGCGGAGAGTGAACCCTTAACCAAGGAGTGGTTTTATGGCATATACGCCCAAGTATAAATCCGGTGATAAGATCGAGCTTAAGGGTGAGATCAGGGCTGTCGTCAGCTTTCCGGATAAGGACGGAAACCTCGAACCAATGTACATGATCGCCGCTGGATGCAGCTGGTTCTGGGCCTGGGCGGACATTGTCGACGGCGCCAAGCCGGGAGGGGATCCCACTGGACCGCCGCCTGTACCGCCGGGAACCGATGGATAGGGTAATCTGAATGAGCTGGGGCGTAGAACTTCTCTACTGGTGCAACACGGCGCTTCTAGGCCTGCTGGGGGCAGCTGTTCTGGCGACGCGCCGATGGCGGCACCTTAGGTGGTTTCCGTTCTACGCCTTGGTTATCTTCTTCCTTTCAGTAGTCTATCTGCTCTGGCAGTACACTCCTGAATTCAGCCTGATGAAACGCCTTGTCGGTGAACTGCTGGCGCTTGGTGTGGTGGTCGAAGTCCTGCGGAAGGAGGCTGACCGCAGGCCCAAATGGCCCTGGCTGGCCCTGATATCGCTCACTTTAGTCCCCTTTCTGCCTCTTGATCCGTACACGCGGTATTACCTGCCTCAAGAAATCTTCGCCATAGGTCTGGCGCTGGAACTGCCCACCGCACTTCGCTCGCGATCCGCCCCACTGCTCGCGTGGTCGGTGATCGGGATTGCCACAATCACCAGTGACTCCATCAAATTGATGAGCCCGTCGCTTGAGGTGTTACAGATTCTGCGGATGCTAGACCCGCTTGTATTTACGGTGTTCATTGGGATCTTGGTAACAGGATTCTTCTTGCCGGAGATTGCGAGGCTTGCGAAATCGCTGCAGAGATTTGCCCTTGGTAGAAAGCAAAAGTTACCGAAGCTCCCGTTCGCCAATGAACTAGCCCCCGCAAGATCCCACGCGGCGGAGTCGGAGTGGGTGGTCGCATTTCCCGATCAGCGAAACTCTTTGGTAACTGCCCGGATTCCCGTGACTACGGAGCCATCACCAGGTTGCGGATTACCGATGGAGTCACTCTCAAGGAAGCTGGAGGCTTTAGCCTTGGCTATTGAGACTTCCAGCAGGATATCGCTCAGCCTCAAGAAACCATTTCTCTCTCCGCAGGATCTTGCCTTATATCTGGGTGTCGAAGAAGCGACAGCCCGTAAGTTCGTCGAGCTGCGAGAACTGGTAAAGATCCAGCTTACGGACGCCCCCGGAGAGTGGGTGGTCTTCCGTGCGGACGTGGACGAGAAGCTCGGCGATTCTTAAATCAATCGGCCAGGCCTATCATCTTCCTTGTTTGGTTTATTTCCTTCTTAGGAAAGGACTGACCGAGGAGCCCTCGCCCCCGCCGCGGCTGCTCGCGGCTACCATCGTCAGCCAGATAACCCCCGCCACCAAACCTAACAGCACAATCCAGCGCAGAGCGTTCCACAGCCAGTCGAGAACCACAGGCGGATCAGCAATGCGCACCGTCTCCAGAGCGCTTTCCACCTCGGGCAGAAAGCGGTTGAATTCTCTCTCCTTCGCAGAGTAGGTGACTGCGTGCAGGTACTGTGTGCCGGGGATCAGAAACTGGAGGAGTTTGATGTTGACTGTGCGCCAGCGATAGATGCCTGTCAGTCGCGCCGCCGGCAGGCCGCCAATCTCGGACTTCTCCAACGTCAACAGTTTGAAGCGGCTGTCCATCTCTTCGGAATAGATCGCGCTGATCTGCCGACGCAGGTTATCGATATCGTCATCGGAGAGCGCCAGGCCGCCGAAATTCGTTCTCGAGACGTAAACCAGCGGAGCGATGTCCTTCGCCTCTGCCGCGTTTATTGCCAGGATTGTGATCCTTTCGGGATCGACACCAATGATCCTCAGATCGCTCTTGTTCAGTCTGGTGAGAGTTTCGCGAATATTTTCCGGGGAAACAGCCTGCCAGCCCGGCGGTAATTCTACCGAGACATTTCCATCGGGATCAGATACGCGCTCAGCGAGGGCAACGGTTGTTGCAGCGTGCAGGACACACAGGCTCAAAAGCAGAATCAGCATCACTCTTCCGCTGGAAGATTTGGACATTGTCTCCTGATTCAACATAATCGGTTACAATTTTAACCGATTTTGCCACTCAAGGATGCAACTCAATTTCTTCCTGCTTCCTGCCAAGCGACAGAGGCATGCCGCTTGCCCCCCTGGACACGAGCAGAATGGCAAGCGTGAGCGCGAATGGGATGATCAAGGCGAGTTCGTCGGGCATCACTTGCCACCAGAGTTTGAGCCTGACCGCCGATGCCTCGGCGAAGCCGAAGAACAAGCAGGCTGCGAGGACTGGCAGCGGTCGCCACCGCCCGAAGATGACCGCCGCCAGGGCGATGAAACCGCGTCCCGCGCTCATCCTCTCGGTGAAAAAGCCGACATCGCCGAGGGCGAGTTGCGCCCCTGCCAGCCCGGCCAGGGCCCCGCTCACTAGCAGGCATAAGAACCTGGTTCCAGCCACGTTGACACCGCGAGCGGTCGCCACCGCGGGATCTTCGCCGGAGGCGCGCACACGCAGACCGAACGGAGTGTTTCGAAGCAACCATGAGGTTGCCGCGGCCGCGAACAGAACGAAGAGAAACAGCGGTGCCATGCCGGTGAAAACAAAGTCCAGAAGCGGACCCAGAAGCGGTATCCCCGCGACGTTGCTGAGATCGAACAACGGGAGAGTCGCCACCTGGACTGAGGATTTACTCGTGAAGACTCCAAACACAATGAAGCCGGTGAGACCGAGGGCCAGGATGTTGATCGCCGCACCGCTGACGACGTGATCCGCGTCGAAGAGCTGGCAATTGATGAAGTGAGCGGTGGCGAGAGCAATGCCACCGAGTATCGCGAGCCCGCAGCCAATCCAGGGATCGCCGGTCCAGTAGGTGGCCAGCACCGCGCAGAGCGCACCGAAAAGCATCTTTCCCTCGAGGGCGATGTTGACGATTCCGCTGCGTTCGCTGAACAGGCCGCCGAGTGCCGCCAGGGCGAGTGGGGTGGCGCTCGCCAGACCGATCTGGATGAAGCCGGCCCAGTCCATTACGCCCTCCCAGCCAGACGCGCAGCAACGGCTCGCCTGATCGGCCGCGCGGCCAGCAGCGCGATAATCACAATTCCCTGGAACAGAAAGATGATATCGGCGCTGATTTCAGCCTCGAACTGCAGCAGCTTGGACGCGTTTCTCATCATGCCGAAAAGCAACGCCGCCGCTACCACTCCGACCGGGTGGTTACGGCCCAGGAGCGCAACGGTGATGCCGTCGAAACCGTAACCTGGCGAGAATTGGCTGTAGAAACTGCCGAAAACGCCGCTGACCTCCGCCGCCCCGCCCAGGCCGGCAAGCGCGCCGGAAAGGCCGAATGTCAGTATCAGCGTGCTACGCACATTTATGCCTGACGCCGCCGCCGCACCGGGATTGGCGCCTGCCGCGCGCAGCTCGAAGCCGAAAGGCAACCGGAAGAGCATCCAATAGACGAGCACCGCTATGATCAGAGAGATGAAAAACGCGGCGTTGAAATCCGTCGCTCCCACCGTGTCCAGCGTCGGCCACCAACCCCCCGGCTGAATCGGCGGGGTCTTTTCCGTGGAGGCTTCCGCGCGGAACGGCCCTCTGACCAGCCACAGGCAGAGGTTGATGGCGATGTAGTTCATCATGATGCAGCCGATGACCTCGTGCGCGCCGCGGTACAAGCGAATGGCAATCGGCACCATCGCCCAGGCGAAACCGGCGGCGGCGGCCACAGCCATCATCAGCACGACCGTCATCGAACCGAGGTTGAGGTAGTGTCCCGCCAGGGCAGCCGCGAATCCGCCGACGAACAGCTGCCCCTCGCCGCCGATGTTGAAGAGCCCCGCGCGGAAAGCCAGCGCAAGGCTGAGCCCTGAAAAGATCAGCGGCATGCTCGACATCAGCGTACCGTAGATGCTCTCGAGATCCCCCACCCCGCCGCAGATGAAGAGCGAGAGCACGGTTATCGGATTGTGTCCGATTGCAGCGACGACGATGCTGAGGACGGCTGCGGCCAGCAACACCGCGATCAGGGAGTCGATCAGCGGTCCGCTCCGCAGTTGCCGCAGAATGTCCTTCATGCCGCGCTCCCTCTTGTCATCAGGAGGCCGATCTTGCGCGCGTCGAGTTCGCTGCTGGCACCGGCATCGATCAGCTTTCCGGCGAACAGCACGGCGATGCGATGAGCGTAGGAGAGCAAATCTTCGAGCTCGGTGCTGATCAGCAGCACCGCGTCGCCTTGTGATGCCAACTCGAGCAACCTCTCGTAGCATCGCCGCGCCGCCACGACGTCGAGTCCCCGTGTCGGGTTGTGGGCCACGATCAGACGCGGCTCGCGATCCAGCTCTCGAGCGAGCATCAGCTTCTGCTGGTTGCCGCCACTGAGCGACGTGAGAGTCGCGTCAGGATCTCCGGCGTCGATGTGGTAATTGCCGATTTTTTCTCTCACGTCCTCGCGCAAAAGATTCAGCCTGTAGGAGCCGCGGCGACGGAAGTGGGGCAGGCGGTGGTCGCCGAGCAACCGGTTCAGAACGAGTGAGAACGGGGGTATTACGCCGTCGGCAAAGCGGTCTTCTGGGATGTACACCACCCCGAGTTTCCTACGATCCCTGGCGTTCATGCGGTTGACCTCTCCGCCCGAAAGAATAATCGAACCCGATAACGGCGGGTGCAGGCCGATGACCACCTCGGCAAGTTCCTTCTGGCCGCTGCCTGTTACACCGGCGATGCCAAGGATTTCACCGGGCCGCAGGCTAAACGACACGCCTCTCAGGGTGGTTCGGCCTGCCAAGTCGGTGCAGTCAACCCCCTTCAACTCGAGGACCGGGTCGGCCCGCTCATCGACGTGGGGAAGCTCGCGCCCTTTTTTGGCCAGCAAAGCCGCTGCCTCGGGCACAATGGCGCCGATCAAATGTTCCTCGCTCATTTCCTTGCGTTCGAAACCGGCGGTGACTCGACCGCGCCGGAGTACAGTCACGAAGTCGGCGTACTTGATAACTTCGCGCAGGCGATGGGTGATCAGGATGATTGTCTTGCCTTCATCGGCAAGCCGCCTCAGCAGGCGGTAAAGGTTCTCGATTTCCTGGGGCGCAAGAGTGGCGGTCGGCTCGTCGAAGATGAGTATCTCGGCGCCGGTGAAAAGCATACGTGCGATCTCGACTAGTTGGCGTTCGGACACCGAGAGACCGGCTATCGGTTTCTCGAGATCGACGACGCCCCCCAACTCCGTGAGTATTTCTTCGAGTTTCTTTCGCGCCTGACGTCTGTCGATTTGTATTCCCTTAACCGGCTCGCAGCCGAGGATAATATTCTCGAGTGATGAGAAAGAGTGCACGAGGCTGAAGTGCTGCTGCAGCATCCCGATGCCGAGACCGATCGCTCTGCGGGCCGAGTGGCTCCCGGCGATTCTGCGGCTATTAACTACCACGTCCCCCGAGTCGGAATGCAGGAGTCCGAACAGCACTTTCATCAATGTCGTCTTGCCCGCGCCGTTTTCGCCGATCACCGCATTGATGCTTCCGGAATATGCGGTGAAATCGACACCGCAGAGGGCCTCGGTTTCGCCGAAGCGCTTGTGAATCCCGGTCATCACAGCGACCGGTTGCAGGCCTGTTTCCGGTAGTCTCATTGTTGCAGCAGTGGAACGGGTTGGAAGCTATTCACTTCGTCGTAGCTCTTCGGCAACTGCAGTTCGTTCCCCATAATCAACAACCGTCCTTGTTCGATGGCGGCGTGGACTTCCTGAGGGATCAGGGTTCGCGTGTGGCGCATGTCGGTGAACGAGAGCGCACCCTCGGCGATGCCGATAGTGTGCATCCCTCCCCTGAACCTGCCTTCCTGCAAATCCTTGATGGCTTCGTAGACGACGATGTCGATGCGCTTGAGCGCCGAGGTGAGCACCTTGCCCGGCACCTCATCGTCCTGGTCGAGGTCGACGCCGATCAGGAAGGCCGGGCGCCTGCTGTCGCGTACCGCCGTGATCGCCCCCAGGCCTGTTGCTCCCGAGAGCTGGAAGACGATATCGCGCCCGTCATTGATTAGCTGCCGCGTGATCAGGTTGCCCTTCTTAGGATCGTTAAAGCTGCCGGCGGTGAGGGAACGGACGTCGGTGGTGAAGCCCCAAGTGGCGTCGGCGCAGAGCAGTCCCGCTCGGAAGCCGATGTCGAAGGTCTCAACGCTGGGGATGTTCATCCCTTTGAGAACGCCGACGCGGTGGCTCTCGCTCATCCCTCCGGCGAGCACTCCGGCGAGGAAGCCGATCTCTTCAGAGCGGAAGACATAAGAGGCGACGTTGTCGCGTTCGGGGATGTGACCGTCGATGAAGACGAAGCGGCTGTCGGGGTAGCGGGCGCTGACATCGGTCATCGCGTCGAGCAGCAGGAAGCCATTGGCGACGGTCAGGTCGCTGTAGCGTGCGCCGATCGAGAGGTTCCTGACATAGTTGGCGGGGTCGGACGATTCGATCTTCTTAACCACGATCCCCAGCTCGCGCCTGGCGCGTTGCATGCCGTTCCAGCAGATCTCGTTGAAGCCCTTGTCGCCGACGCCGGAGGTGTCGGTCACCAACGTCACCACCAACTGATCACTGTGGCGCGTCATCTCGCAGCAGCCGGCGGCAAAGACCAGCAGCGTTGCCGCGCATACAGCGAGCGATGAACGAAACGCTCTCATTTTCCCCCGGTCACGGATTAAGGATTTATTTTACCAGAGGCATTTTCGAGAAGCGCGATCAATCGGCTACGGCTTCCTTGCCACTGATTTCTTCGATCTCGACTACACCAACGGTGACATTACGGATGCTGTCGGGATTCAGCTTTTGAGTGATAACCTTCTCGGGCTCTCTCTCCTGCTGGCGGATCATCAACTCCAACGCCGCTCGCTTCTCGTTGAGCTCTTCGATGAATCTGACTGTGCCTTCGAACATTACGCTGCGGTAGGCGTGGTCGCACATGCCATGGAGGTAGCCGAGATCCTCGAATGCAATGCCGCAGACGCGCGGATTGGCGCTCAGGACGTCGATTTTCCTGCCCTCGCGGGCGCAATGAAAGTAGATGCGGCGATGCTGCGCGTCGTAGCCGTGATTAAACACGGCTAGGTAGGGTGCCCCTTCCGAGCACATTGCCAGCGTGATATAGGGCGCCGAGCAGAGAAGATGCTCAATCTCCGCCTCGTCAGTCAATGCCTTGTCTTTTCGTCTCAAGTGGTATTTCTTCATCTTCCTGCCATTTGATGATCTGTCGTTCCAGACTAATTTATCATCATTACAGAGCAGCTTCCCCATAAAACAGTCAGAAGTACGATGAAAAAGCACAGTCGAGATATTGACCGAACGGTGCTGGATGTCTGATTATGTAAATATTAATGATCTCTTGTCCGAACAAGCAGCCTTGGATGTCGTATTGATTTAGTGGGAAAGGTGTCTCTCTCCATTTGATTGTGACCAACAGAATGGCCGACGCACTTGTACACCAGACGAGTGTCTTAGGGGACTAAGTAAGTGAGATTAGGGGGTTCTCTCTTTCCCGGACAATGTTAAAGGAGGGTTTCCAATTATGAGAAAACTGTTGATAGCAGGCTTGCTGTGTCTTCTGGCCACAGCCCTTGCCGGCGCCGACGAAGCGCGCCTGCTGCGCTACCCCGATATTCACGGCAACCAGGTGGTCTTCGTCTACGCCGGTGACATCTGGACGGTCTCCGCCGACGGCGGAATGGCGCGCAAGCTGACCACCAATGCGGGGATGGAGGGTGGTCCGAAATTCTCACCGGACGGCTCGAAAATCGCCTTCACGAGCGATTATGACGGCAACGTGGATGTATTTGTCGTCCCAGCCGTCGGCGGAGAACCCGTGCGGGTCACTTATCATCCCGATCCCGATGCGATTGTGGATTGGTACCCCGACGGGAAGTCGATTCTCTTTCGCTCCATCAGGCTTACCAAGCTGCAGATTCCTCGCTACAACCGTCTGTTCAAAGTCCCCGCGGAAGGCGGCTATGTCGAGGCTTTGCCGCTGCCGACGGGCGAGTTGACCAGCTTCAATACCGACGCCAGCAAGATCGCCTACAACCGTATGAGCCGCGAATCCCGCACCTGGAAGCGCTACCGCGGCGGCATGGCCCCGGACATCTGGATCTACGACTTCGCTGCAAACGAAATCGAGCAAATCACCGATTTCGACGGCAACGACGCCTTCCCGATGTGGAACGGCGACAAGATCTACTTCATCTCCGACCGCGGCGCCGACAGCGTGATGAACATCTACAGCTACGACCTCAACACTAGAGAGGTGAAGCAGATCACGCGCTACGACGAGTACGACGTGCAGTTTCCAAGTCTCGGCACCGGCAAAATCGTCTACATGAACGGCGGCTGGCTTTACGTCCTCGACCTGGCGACCGAGCAGAGCCGCAAACTCAGTGTCGAGATTTACGACGACAAAATCCTCGCCCGCAAAACAATCGACAATGTCCAGGGTTACATCCACAACTTCGGCATCTCACCCAGCGGCGTGCGCGGCCTCTTCGAAGCCCGTGGCGACATCTTCACCGTACCCGCCAAGAAGGGCGACATCCGCAACCTGACCCGCACTCCCGGGATTCGGGAAAGAGCTCCGAACTGGAGTCCGGACGGCAAGTGGATCGCTTACTTCTCCGACGTTTCCGGCGAGTACGAACTCTACATCAGGACCGCCAACGGCAACGGCGAGGTTAAGCAGCTAACCGAAGGCTCGGCAATCTGGTACGAAGCGCCTGTTTGGAGCCCCGACAGCAAAAAGATCATGTTCTCCGACGTCGGTGTGAACCTCTACTACATCGACATCGAGAGCAAGAAAATCACCAAGGTCGCCCACGGCCAGAATGAGGCCACATCCAACTTCATAGGCGGCGTCTGGAGCCCCGACAGCAAGTGGATTGCCTACGACCTTGCCTCCTACAACGGCCTCGACTCGATCTATCTCTACTCGCTCGAGGAGAACAAGAATCACAAGATTACCAGCGACATGACCGATGACGCAGGTCCGGTTTTTGATCCCGACGGCAAATATCTTTATTGGATTGCCAACCGCGAGATCAACTTCGTGCAGGGCGCCTTCGACGAGGACTACATCCTTTCCCAGGCCGGACGTGTTGTCGTGGCCACCCTGAAGGCTGATACGCCTTCGCCCTTCCTGCCCGAGAGCGACGAGGAGAAGGTGAAGGAGGAGAAGAAGGAAGGCGAGGAGAAGAAAGCCGAGGGCGAGAAAAAGGACGAAGAAAAGAAGGCTGAAGAGGAGAAAAGCCTCGAGATCGATATCGAGGGTATCGAAGACCGGATCATCGATATCCCGATGCCTGATGGAAACTATCTCGGCCTCTTCGCAGCCAGCGACAAGGTTTTCGTCGCCGAGTTGCCGCATCTGGGCGGCTTCGGCCAAGGTTTCACACTGCATGTTTTCGACATGAAGAAGCGCGAAGTCAAGGATGTCGTCAGTGGCATCCGGGGCGCCGCCTTTTCGTTCGACAGCAAGAAACTGCTCTACAGACAGGGCTCGAACTACTTCATCGTCGATGCTGCTCCCGACCAGAAGCCGGGCGACGGCAGGCTCGACCTCTCCGGCCTGGAGATGACGGTCGATCCGAAGGCCGAGTGGCGGCAGATCTTCACCGACGCATGGCGCCAGGCGCGCGACTGGTTCTACGATCCCAACCATCACGGTGTCGACTGGAACAAGATGAAGCAGCGCTACGGCCAGATGGTGCCCTACATCGCTCACCGCGACGATCTCAACTACCTTATCGGCGAGCTGATCGCCGAGCTCAACAGCTCTCACACCTACCGTGGTGGGGGTGATTACCCGGACGTCAAGCGGATCAACGTCGGCCTGCTCGGCTGCGACTTCGAGCCGGACAAGGACAGCGGTTACTATAGGATCACCAAGATATTCACCGGCCAGAACTGGAATCCGAGCCGCCGCGGCCCGCTGGCCCAACCCGGGCTGAAGGTCAAAGAGGGTGATTACCTGATCGCCGTCAACGGAGAGGAACTGCGCTACCCCGACAATCCGTTTGCTCCGTTCATCAACACAGTCGGCAAGGCGGTCAAGCTCAAGGTCAACTCCGAGCCGAAGGCCGAAGGCGCCACTGAGATTGAGGTCACGCCGGTCGGCAACGATCGCATGCACCGCTATCTCGACTGGATCGAGACCAACCGCCTCAAGGTCGAGGAGGCCACAAACGGCCGCGTTGGTTACATCCACCTGCCCGACACCGCCGAAGGCGGCATGGAGTTCTTCAACCGCATGCTCTACCCGCAGGTTCGCAAGGAGGGATTGATCATCGACGTGCGCTTCAACTCCGGCGGTTTCATCCCCAGCCTCTATATGCACCACCTCAACCGCCAGCTGCTCAACGGCTGGGTGACGCGCTACACCAACGGTTTCCTCACCCCATTCGCCGCGCACTTCGGGCCGAAGATCTGCATTGCCAACAGCTATGCCGGCTCGGGCGGCGACGCTTTCCCCTATTACTTCAAGGCGATGAAGCTCGGCAAGCTGATCGGCACGCGCACCTGGGGCGGTCTCATCGGCCTCAGCGGTAATCCTCCGCTGATGGATAACGGCGGCGTCGCCATCGCCGACTTCTCTTTCTACAACGCTGAAGGCGAGTGGGATGTGGAGGGACACGGCGTCGATCCCGACGTCGAGGTCGACGATCTTCCCAACCTGGTTGTGGCGGGGCACGATCCGTCGCTTGAGAAAGCGATCGAGTTGATTCTCGCAGACCTTGACAAATTGACAAAGAAGCCTATTCCCGATCAGCCGAAAAAGAATCCCGTACGCTGATCCGAACAGGTTCCATAGGCTAGTGGGCCGGCCCTCTCATTTTGAGGGCCGGTCCTTTATTATTCCTTAATAATGAGAGTATACTTGGGCAATCACCACTATGATTGATTTAAGGGAGGAATCCGAAATGAGTTCAAGGAAATGGGGTTTCTCGGTTCGCGCTTTGTGGGTGCTGCTGCTCGCGGTCCCGCTCGTGCTGCTGGTTCAGTGCGGACAGCCGGCAGTCGACGTCCCGACGCCGCCGGAGTCGAGAATCGAGCTGGTCACCGAAGATCTCCACGGAGTGGAAATCGTCGATCCCTACCGCTGGCTTGAGGACCAGGAGAGCCCGGAGACGCGGGCATGGATCAATGCTCAAAACGAGTACACCGACTACATCATGGGCCAGTTGCCCGGTCGCGAAGCCCTGAGGGTTAGAGTCGAGCGGCTGATGAAGGTCGATGAGATTTCAATTCCCATGGAGCGTAACGGACGCTTCTTCTACAGCAAGCGCGCCGCCGACCAGGATCTCGACGTGATCTACTGGCGCGAGGGGCTTGACGGCGAGGAGAAGGTGCTGGTCGATCCGCATCCGATGAGCGAAGATCACACAGTAAGTGTCCGCCTTTCAGACGTCTCCCCTGATGGGAAATTGGCGTTGTATTCCGTCAGGCAGGGCGGGGTGGACGAGACCGAAATTCGTTTCCTGGACGTCGACACCGGCGAGCTCCTGCCGGATACGCTCGCTACGGCTCGTTACTACGGCGTGTCGCTGGTGCCCGACAAAAGCGGCATCTACTACACCCGCCGCGATGCCGAAGGGCCGCGCCTTTACTACCGCACCATGGGCTCCACGCCCGAGAGCGAGGAGATGATATTCGGTGAGAATGTTGATCCACGCTATTTTATTTACAACGAAGTAACCGACGACGGCCGATACCTGTTGATAACGATCGGTTACGGCTGGAACCACAGCGACGTCTTCATCAAGGACCTTACGCGCCGTAATGCCCGGATCGTCCCTGTGGTCGAGGGATTCGATGCCCTTTTCCATCCGTCGTATGAAGACGGCCGGCTCTTCATCTACACCAACTGGGAAGCGCCGAACTGGAAGCTGATGGTCGCCGATCCGGTGCGGCCCGATATCAAGCAGTGGCGGGATCTTCTGCCGGTGCGCAAGAACGCTGTGCTCGAAGGAGTCTCCTTTTCCGGCGGCAAGCTTTTCGCCCGCTACCTGGAGAACGTGCAGTCGCGCATCGTGATCTTCGATGCCGAGGGTGTCGAGCAGGGCGAGATCAAGTTCGACTCGATCGGGTCGGTGACCAACATGGTGGGCGAATGGGCCAGTGATACGGCCTTTTACGGCTTCAGCTCTTTCCACATGCCTTTCACAATTTACCGCTACACGGTTTCAACCAGCGAGAGCGAGGTCTGGGCGAAGATCGACGTGCCGTTCGACGGCGAGAAGTACGAGGTCAAGCAGGTCTGGTACGAATCTAAGGGCGGCACCAGGGTGCCGATGTTCATCGTCCATGCCAAGGGTATCGAGCTCAACGGCGAGAATCCGGTGTTCCTCACCGGCTATGGCGGCTTTGGCGCAAGCTCGACCCCGGGCTTCTCCGCTCGCTCAGCCGTCTGGCTCGAGCTGGGCGGCGTTTACGCCTTGGCCAACATGCGCGGTGGCGGAGAGTTCGGCGAGAAATGGCATCAGATGGGGATGCTTGCCAACAAGCAAAACGTCTTCGACGACTTCATCGCCGCGGCCGAGTACCTGATCGCCGAGGGTTACACCAAGCCGGAAAAATTGTCGATCCGAGGTGGCAGCAACGGCGGCCTCCTGGTCACTGCTATGGCGACTCAGCGTCCCGATCTCTATGGAGCGATCATCTGCACATACCCCCTGATCGACATGGTTCGTTACCATATGTTCATGGTTGGCTCGACCTGGATCACCGAGTACGGCAGCGCCGATGATCCGGAGCAGTTCAAATACATCCTCGAGTATTCGCCGTACCACCACGTGCGCAAGGGTGAGAAGTATCCGGCTATGCTGTTCATCACCGGCGACGGCGACACCCGCGTCGCACCGCTGCACGCGCGCAAGATGACGGCGTTGATGCAGTCGGCCACCGGCTCTGACAAGCCGATCATGCTGCGTTACCACACCAAGGCGGGCCACTCCGGCGGCCAGCCGGTCAGCGAGCGAATCGACAACACGACCGAGACGATGCTGTTTCTCATCTGGCAGCTCGGCATGGAGACGCCGAAGGAAGAGGTAACGGAATAGGCTTGTCTCGGTCTGCAGTTGCCGAAAGCTGATACTTTCCAGGATAAACAGACGGCCCGGCCGGGTACGGCCGGGTCGTTTCGTGTTGGCCTCGATTGCTGCTATCATCGGGCGATTAGGGGGTAGTATTTATCTGCAATTCTGGAGGGGAAAAATGGCTAGCAAGGGATTGTGTTTGCGAGTCGCAAGGGTTTTGGCTGCGGCTTTGATCTGTATTGCCGCTTCGCCGTCGATTCTACCTGCCCAGGAGAAGGCAAAGTTCACCATCGACGACGTCCTCAATCCGGTGAAATTCTCCAAACCGTCGCCGAGGGGCTTCATGTGGCTGCCCGACGGCGGCAGTTTCCTCTATTTCTTCGAAGATGAAGGCAAGGACGACTGGCTTCTGCGCTATGACTGCGCCTCCGGCGGAAAAGAGAAGGTGGCTAACTGGACCGAAATCGAGGAGGGACTGGAAGCTCAACGTCCGGGCAGGGATGAGCCGCCGATGGACGACGTCAATTCCACCGGCCGCTTCGCGCGCACGCGTTTGGTTATGTCGAGCGACGGATCAATGCTGGTCGGCTCGTTGAATGGCGATCTTTACGTTTTCGATATCGCTGCACGCGAAGCACGCTTCATCACGGATGAACCTGCCGAGGAGATTTTTCCCTCGTTCAGTCCCGACGGGAAGAAGATAGCCTTTGCTCGCGGCGGCGATCTTTACTATATCGACCTGGCCTCCGGGGAGGAGAAGCGCCTGACCGAGCGCCCCGGCTGCCACATTCTCAACGGCGTCTCCGATTGGGTTTACGAGGAAGAGCTGGGCCTGCGGCAGTCGTTCTGGTGGGCGCCCGATTCAAACCGCATCGCCTTCCTGCAGTTCGACACCTCGCCGATCAAGAACTTCCCGATCTCCGACGAGCTGACATCGCCCGTCGCCGACCTCGAGTTGCAGAAGTATCCGAAGGCGGGCGAGCCCAACTCGATCGTGCGGCTGGGAGTGATCGACGTCGAGACAGGGGGGGCCGGTTGGATAAACACCGGCGTCGACACCGATATCTACATCGTCCGCGTCGGTTGGCTGCCCGACGGCTCCAAGGTCTGGTACATGTGGCTCAATCGCGACCAGACCCGCCTCGAGTTGCGCTTCGCCTGCCCGGTCAGCGGCAACTTCCGCACAGTGGTTGTCGACGAGGATCCCGCTTGGGTCGGCATGCGCAATGACAAGCTGACCTGGGTCGACGGCGAGCGCTTCATCTGGGCCGCGGAGTGGGACGGCTGGCAGCATCTCTATCTATTCGATATCGAGGGCAAGAGTCTGGGGCAGATCACCAAGGGCGAATGGGAGGTCACCGACATCTATGGCTTTGATCCCGGCCGCAGCACTTTGATCTTGCAGGCTTCGGAAGTCAGCCCGCTCGAGCGCCATATTTACAGCGTCGGCCTCGACGGCAGCGGCTTCAAGCGGCTTTCCGCCGAGGAGGGTGTGCACAATGCCTCGATGGCGGCCGCGGGCGGATTCTTCGCCCTTACCTGGTCGAGCCCGACGACGCCGCCCCGCACCGAAATCTGCAACCTCGATGGCGAAGTGCTGCATGTTATCGACGACGGCCACATCCCCGCACTGGACAGCTACGACCTTGCAACTCCCGAATACTTCACCGTGACCGCTGAAGACGGCGCCACCCTTCAAGCGATGATGATCAAGCCGCCCGATTTCGATCCGAATAAAAAATATCCGGTGTTGGTGCTGATCTATGGCGGGCCGGAGAGCCAGGCGGTTACCAAGAGCTGGCAGAACCGCGGCATGTTCATCCAACTGCTGGCGCAGGAGGGAATCATCCTCTTCAGAATCGACAACCGCGGCACCGCAGCCCGCGGGCGCGACTGGTGCCGCATCGTCCACCGCAACCTCGGCTACTGGGAAGTGCGCGACCACGTTGAGGGGGTCAAGTACCTCAAGATTCTGCCCTATGTCGATGGCGAAAGGATCGGCATCTACGGCGGTTCCTACGGCGGCTACATGACGCTAATGGCGATGGTCAAGGCGCCGGAGCACTTCAATGTCGGCGTCTCGGGCTACCCAGTCACCGACTGGCGCCTCTACGACACGATCTACACCGAGCGCTATATGGACACCCCCGCCGATAATCCAGAGGGCTACAAGGTCAGCGCGCCGCTCAACTTCGCCGAGAACCTCTCCGGCAAGCTGCTGCTGCTCCACGGCACGATGGACAACAACGTCCACGTGCAGAACTCGATCCTGATGATCGAGGCGTTGGTCAAGGCAGGCAAGCGATTCGAGCTGATGCTCTACCCGCGCGAGCGCCACGGCATCCGCCAAAGCCACCGCCGCAACTACAATACCCACCTGATCTTCGACTTTTTAATGCGGGAGTTGAAGGGAGTCGTCGAGTAGAAAGCGCCCGGCGCGAGCCAGGCTAAGCGCTGTTGTGGAAAAAAAAGAACGGCCCGGTCGTTTACAATCGGGCCGCTCATTTTTTCCGAATCAGATTATTTTGATCGAGCGACGCGGAATCCCGACGCATCGCAGCGGTTGGCTGCTTCGTATTCGTCGCGTCGGGTGGCGCGGACTTCCGAGGCGTCGCCGCCCCAGCGACCTCCCCTGATCACCCGCTTGTAGCCCTCAGAGCGGAACGGATTGACTGTTTCTTCTTCCGCAAAGGGTCCGAAGTAGTCGTAAACCCACTCCCAGGCGTTGCCGCTCATGTCGTAGAGGCCCAAAGCGTTGGGAGCGAAGCTGCCGACGGGTGTCGTTGCCTTGCGATATTCGCCCACCACAGAGAAGGGGAGGCCCTCGGCATCGGCCCGGAAGTTGATCTCATCCGACTCAGCGATATTCTTCCCGTTGCCGAACCGCAATTCCTTACCGCCCTCCCGTGCTGCGTACTCCCACTCGGCCTCCGTCGGCAGGCGGTAGCCCCTGACCAGCGTCAAATCTCGGGTCGGATTGCCGTTTTCATCCAATAGCTCTCCCGTCTTGAGATCATATGCCGCCGGCAATCCTTCCTCCTCGCTCAGCCAGTTGCAGTAGTGAATGGAGTCATCCCACGAAAGACAGACGGCAGGCTCGCGGTCAGATTGTTCAAAGAAGTGTTTTCTCCAATTTATGTCAGGATCCATCCCGAAGCGCAGGTTGTCGTTGTCCCACCAAGCTGACCCGCTGTAAGAGAGTATCTCATCCACCAGCCGGCGCGATTCCTCCTCCGACGGCCGGGCCATGAGTTGTTGGATAAGTTCCATCTGCTTCTCGATGTGCTTCGGACCCTCCGCGGAAGTTATATACCTTGTGTCCTGGACAAACTGTCGGAATTCAGTCACGGTAATTTCGTAAGGCGACAGATAGAAATCGTCCAGAGTCACCTGACGGATGGGTTTTTCGTTCTCTTTTCCCTCGTTGAAAATGTCCCCCATCATGAAACTGCCGCCTTCCACAAGAACCATGTTCGCAAGGTAGCCGGACGGTTCCTCGGGCGCGACCTGGGCCGCGGGGCTGTCCTGGGGAGTGCATGAGGGCTGGGCCGTGATCAATATCAACATTGCTGAAAAGAGCACCGCCGCAATCCCCGGCAGACGGCGTAAAGCAAACCCGGCATTCCTTGTCGCGAAGGTTGCCGATCGATTCGAGAGTTTGAGTAGCATGATTTCCCCCGCCGTGCTTGCAGTTTAGATTGATGAGAATACCGAATGTTTTATTATTCGGCATGTAATTGCGCTAACATTTTAGCGTTATGATGAGGGTGTCGCTGTTACCACTTCTTCCCGTATCGGACGCAGTAGTGTGAATGGAAGACTTGGCGCTATTGATTTTACTTCAGATAGATGATCGGCTCATCTCCGGAGCCAAGGTTGAGGAAGAGCAAGAGATAATCGCGCAGATGGCGCGTAATCAAGAAGTTAGCCCTGGCGTGTGCGTGGCCTGAGCGGCCGAGGCGCCTACCCATCAACGGATTGTTGAGGATCTGGCGAACGTAGAATGCGCAACCTTCCGTCGAGAAAGCCGCCAGGCCGGTGATCTTGTCGAGAATCTGGCGTTTGATCCCGCCCACAGGTGAGGCTATGACAGGTTTTTTCTTCCACAGCGCTTCTGTGACTGTCAGCCCGAATCCCTCGCGGATTGATTTCTGGATCACTACAGTCGAGCCGCGCACAAGGGCGTTGATCTCAACATCGCTGAACGGCGGCAGATTTAGGATGTGTATATCGGGATCGTCGCCGGCCTTCTCGCGCACAGCGGCGAGCACCTCCTGGCCCTCGGGATCGTCGTCGGCGGCGCCGCCGGCAAGCACCAGCTGAAGGTTTGAGCGCTGCTTTACAAGGTTATAGACATCGATCACGCCCAACGGATCCTTAAGCCAGTCGAAGCGCGAGACCTGTGTGAGCAGCGGCCGGCCAGGATCGATCCCGAAGCCCTCAAGCACCTTCGTGACCTCCTGCTTCGTGAGAGGCTTGTTTTTGTCGCTGATTGGGTCGATCGATGGGCTAATCATGAGCTGAGGTATCTCCAGCGGACGCGAGAACTCGGGCATGCTGAAGATTGACGCCGTGTACCTCTCGACATGTTGAGACAACCTGTTCCAGAGTTTCGCGTCGGAGCGCGAGAGGTCGATATGGCAACGCCATACCCAGCTTCGTGAATTCAGCCTTTCCTTGGCTTCGATCAGGGCAAGTGGCTGAGGGTCGTGCACGACGATCACATCCGCATCGGGATCGATGACCGACTCATTCCGCCGGTTGACTTCCAGGAAGTGATCGAATTCGGCCTGCTCAAATACCGTCCGCTCCCCGTGCAGGGCGTTGTGGACCTTCTTGGTGAACTTGAAGAATTCCTCATCGCCTTCAATCACGTCCCAGCGAGTCTCGATGCCGACGTCCTGCATCAGCGGTACCAGCTTGTGGAGTATTTCAGCGACGCCTCCGCCGACCTTCGTCGAGTTGATGTGCTGCACCCGTAGGCCGCTGAGCCGGGAGCCGAGCAAGCGCAGGCCGTCGAGCGTGGCCGGGGAAACGGTGTCGGCATAATCGTTGAGCGTTTTTGTAACTTCCTTCTCTCCCATCAGACGGCCCTCTTGAGCGTTTCCAACAACTCTTCCCGCACCCTTTCGAGGCTCCTGAAATACGGATCTATCGAAGCAACCGCAGCAGCGAGGTCATCTATGCCAAGCTGTTGCTCGATCCAGACGGAGAAATCGTTGTCGTAGGTTTGTTCGTGGATGCGCAACTTCGATTCGATCAGGTGGAAGAAGAGCGAGGTGTTGGGGATGACTTGCAGAGCCTCGATCAGTTCTCCGAGGGTGTGAGCGTTGGGGCCTGAGGGGATTACGAAGCTCTTGCTCTTGCAGAAGTGGAAGGCCTCGTCCTCGTGCGCCTGACGCAGAATGCGCTCCTTCCTCAAGTGCCTCTCGACGATCTCGATGATGGATTTTCGCAATCCCTTAACCGACTTGAAGGCGGTGATGTCGATGTAGTTTAGCTTCTCGGCGAGCTCGTATTCGTGCAGCGCGCGGTGAGTCCACTTCGCGAAATCGTTATTGAAGCCGTCCTCAGCGAAATGGTGCTCGAAGTAAAACTGATGCGTGTGATAGAAGATCGACGCACGGTGGATGCTTCGGAGGTGGCTAAGGAACTCCGCAAGGTTGATCGCCGTCAGGCCGGTAAGCTCGACGATGCGGTACTCCGAGTAGAAGACAAAAGGTTGTATGAGCTTCGCCATTGAGTCTCCAGTCAGTTTTCGTCGGTTGATAATCGTTGTAGCAACAAGTATAGAAACCATATCAACTCATCGGGGCGGGATGCAAGGTACTTCGCAGTGGAATCCCATCCATCCGGTTCTCCAACCTGGATGGTTACCCAATCGTCGTCAGCGGAGCTGAAGACGTTCTCGTCGGTGATGTCGTCGCCTGCGAAGACGATACCGATGTGTTTGCCGGCTTGATTCCTTCGAAGCCCACTCACCCAATCGATCATCGTAGTGCCCTTGTTGACTTCAGTATGTGGTACAAGTTCCACAACCTTTTTACCCTCGCGCACTGTAACGGCCAGCGACTCGCTCAGATTCATACATTCGCTCACGAGCATCCGTCGCACAACCGAATGTCTTTCCTCGGGACATTGCCGGTAGTGGATCGCCAGTCCTGGTCCTTTGTCCTCCAAGCGCAGGCAGCCAATCGAATCCAATATCTCTTCAAGATGGCTTTTGACCGCGTCCTTAATCTCGAAGAAAGCCTTGGCATCCTGGTGGTGAGTCAAGTTGCCGCCACAGAGGCGGGAGAGACCGTGGTTGCCCACGATTTCGATGTCCTCGATACCGATTATTGCGGCAAGGTCTTTGGGCGAGCGGCCGGTGATCAGCAGCAATTCAATCCTCTCGGCTGCCCTCAGTTTACGAAGCACATGCCGTGCCTCCGCCGTCGGCACTGCCTCGGCCGGCGTTGGGCGGATGTGCGTCAGCGTGCCGTCGTAATCAAGGCCTATCGCCAAGACGTTCGCACGGGCCAGCTCTGTGGCCAGCTTTTCCGCGATTTCGGAAAGAAGAATCATGTTGTCGGGCCGGTCACCGCTCGTAGTTTGCGCAGGACCTTCATCATCCAGTGATAGATGTTGTGCTCACGCAGCCTGCGCCGCAAGCGCTGCATCCTCTCTTTCCGTTCCGCTTCGGTCATTCGAACGGCTTCGAGGATCTTATCGGCAAAGCCCTCTGTGTCGTATGGGTTGACAGGCACGGAGTCGCTCATATCCTCCGCCGCCCCCGCGAACTCGCTGAGCAACAAAACGCCGTTTTCCTCTACCTGGCTGGCGATGTATTCCTTTGCGACGAGATTCATGCCGTCCTTCAACGAGCTGATGATCGCCAGGTTTGACAGCCGGTAGAGCGGTGCGAGCGACCACTTGTCGAGTGCGCCGGTGAAGATCACCGGCTCCCAATCGACGTCACCGTAGCGCTCATTGAGCTGCATGATCTTTCTCATCAGCGCGCGCTTGAGCTCGCTGTAGGCCCTGATATTGTCCCTGCTGCTGGCCGAGACCATAACCAGCGACAGCCGCCCGCGCCAGGCGGGATTATTCTGGAAGAAAAGGTCGAGAGCATCGAGCTTTTCCAGCAGACCCTTGGTGTAATCGATCCTGTCGACGGAAACCGCCACGATTTTATCCTGCAGCTTGAATTTTTCAATGAATCGCTTAATAAAGCGGTTGCTGCGTTCTGACGCGGCATAGTTTTCCATGTCTTCGACATCGATGCTTATCGGGACGGAACAGACGTGGCAAATACGATCTTCGTGCAGCACCTCTCCTTTGTCGAAGTCGACCCTGCAATTAATCATTCGATCGCAGGCTTCAAGAAAATGGTTGCTGAACTGGGGCGTGTGAAAAGCCAGCAGATCATTGGCGAGCAATCCTTCGAGCAGATCGCGCGCTTGCGGCAGGGCCTGCAAAACCTCCGGGGCGACCCACGGGATGTGCCAGAACTGGGTCAGGATGGCATCCGGATTGTTCCGGCGGATAGTGCGCGGGCAGGTGGCAAGGTGGTAGTCCTGCAACCAGACGACAGACGGGCCGGCTTTGACCTCCTCACCCACTGTCCGGGCAAATCCCCGGTTAACGCGCTCGTAACTGGTCCAGTACCAGCGGCGCAGGCGAACCTTCTCGAGCATGTTGTGGAACAGGGGCCAGAGGACCTGGTTGGAAAAGCCGTAATAATAACCGCGAACCACGGATCGCTCCAGCCAGACTCGGCGCAGCGTGTAGCTGGGCGCGAAGGGCGGCACCGGTTCACGATCGTTTTCATCGGAATACTTGCGGTCGGCATTGCCCGATCCCCAGGCCACCCATGTGCCTCCGACAGCCTGCATCACCGGATCAAGCGCCTTGGTCAGGCCACCGATAGGCTCGCGAATCTTCTCACCGGACTTTGTATGGAGGTGGATGTATGGCTCCCTGTTCGACACCAGGATCAACCGAGCGTCGAGGAAATTCTGGCGAAAATATTCGGCGACATCTCCAGCGTTACTCAAGGTTGTGCCTCTTGATGGAGGGAGCGGTGGAGAGCAGATAAATAATACTCAATTTCATTACAGGTTTTTACCATAACATTTTACATTTTAATCCTCAAATCAGCCGGAATTCGGGGTTCTGGGCAATAAAGGAACAAGATGCGGATCTGTTTGGCTGAGATATTGCTATCGCTTGACTTGATCTCCAATCGGTTCTACGATTTGTCTTCCTCCGGCGGTGGGAGTAGCTCAGCTGGTTAGAGCGCCTGGTTGTGGCCCAGGAGGTCGTGGGTTCGAATCCCATCTCTCACCCCATTCCCCATTCCCCATTGATTAACGAGCGTGGTTTCTCGCTCTTCCTTACATCCCGGTCGCGGGTCCAAGAGTAAAAATATTTAGCGGCCGTAACCGTCGTTACATCAAGAAGTGCGACAAAAAGCGCATAATCCTGATTGGGGAAAACCTTTACAAGAATAGAGAACGCTGCAGCTTTCTTCAGATCTCGAAAAGAAAATTGAACCTGGGTCAGGAAAAACCGAGTATTGCGGAGCGATAAAATGAGGCGATATCAATTCCTGACCGTTTCAATTACTTTCCTTTTAGTTGCATCATCGATTTGCCCGGCAGGCGCCGATGCGGGTAAAACCCCGCGCCACGTGCCGCGGATCGACGCTAAAATCAAGCTGGACGGCAAGCTCGACGAGCAGGCCTGGACGGAGGCACTTGTCCTTGAACTGCAATACGAGACCTCCCCGGCGGAAAACGTTGCCGCGATCGTCAAAACCGAAGTGCTGGTATTTCATGACGCGAGAAATATCTACTTCGGATTCCGCTGCTACGATCCCGAGCCCTCGGCTATACGAGCCCACTTCGGCGACCGTGACAGGATCGGCAACGACGATCTGGTGAATATCAACCTGGATACGTTCAACGATGAGAGGCGGAATTATTATGTGGGATGCAATGCCTGTGGTTCCCAGCGCGACGGCATCGAGGCGCAGGACTACGGCGACTGGACATGGGATGCGATCTGGGATTGCGCAGGCGAAATCAACGATATCGGCTATACACTCGAATTCGAGATTCCCTTTTCAAGCCTTCAGTTCCAACGTGTTGACGGTCCCCAGATCTGGGGTCTAGACATCTCGCGCTGGTATCCGCGATCGGTGAGGCACCGCCTGGGCCTGGTGCCGCTTGATCGCAGCGTCAATTCCTACCAGGCTCAGTTCTTAAAGATAACCGGCTTCGAGGGCATCACTCCTGGAACGAACCTGGAACTGGTGCCGACCTTGACGGCGTTGAAGACCGATTCCAGGGATTCGCTGTCGGACGCCGATTTCAGCACGAGCGATGGGAAGGCCGATGTGGGCGTGACTGCGAGATGGGGCGTGACGCCCAATTTCACCCTGAGCGGCACCGCAAATCCTGACTTTTCCCAGGTCGAGGCCGATTCGAGACAACTAGATATCAATGAGCCGTTCGCGCTCTGGTACCCGGAGAAGCGGCCGTTCTTCATCGAGGGCGTCGACTTCTTTCGCTCGAAGCTTAACGTTGTCTATACGCGCACGCT
>DATKUA010000122.1:0-4281 GCA_035530855.1 Acidobacteriota bacterium
TACGACCACGCCAAGGATGTCGGCGAGATCATGCGCCTACTTAACATCGGCGACGGGCACGCGGGCGCCGGGGCGGGCGCGGTCGACTGCAAGGGCAAGGACGAGATGCTGCGGACTAAGGAAAAGCTGCTCTCCGAGGCCGTCGGCCTTTTCCTCAAACAGCCGCTTGATAAGAGCGAAAATAAGCCTTAGAGCGCAGAGTCGGCCCCGCGAACCTGCAAAAGACAAAAGAAAAGGCGGCTGTTCGCCGCCTTCTGTATAACTGGTTCAGTGACTCCTGCAGGGCTTTTCAGTTTTTCCGCTTCACCGGGAAATCGCCGTAGGGCTTGTGGAAGACGGCCTCGCTGACGTTGCCCGCCTCGTCAAGCTTGAATTCGAGACTATAGCCTTCGTCTGTTTTCAGCTTGAATTTATTCTCCCTCACCGGCACGAGTTCGCAATCAGGCTGGTCGGAGATGACGGTGAACAGAACTCCGTTGCGCATCTCGATCTTGATCGTCTGCGTCCTCGACTTGAACTCACCCACAAACCTGCGCAAGTACTCCTCGTTCTTCAAGCTCTCCTCGGCGACGCGGTTGAAGACGATCGGATCGACACCCTCCTGCAGCAATGCTTGGACGGAAGCAATGTCGCCGTTGATGTCCATATTGAACTGCCACCTCTCTTCCTCTCCAGAGTCACTGCTCACCAGGAAGACGTCGTAATGGTAGTGCTCGAGAGGGTTCTTCTTACCCTTGTCGACGAATTCGAGTTTGTCACCCGCAAGCCCGATGATGACCCGCCCGTATGCCGGGTGTTCATAGGTGCCGACGTATTCGGTGAGCGGATGCGAAGGGGTCGTGCCCTGCCTGCCGACGAAAGCCTTCTCCGCCTCCTTCGAGGCTTCCTCGGCCTCCTCGGCCTCCTCCTCGGGTGGCTCGGAGACCCTCGCGTTCCAATCGATACCCTCGAGATTGAATACACGGTCTAAGGTCGTGTACGCGACAATCTCGGCGAGCCAATGGTTATCCTCGTTGGTCAGGATCACCATGCCGTAATTATCATAGGGCAGGAAGCAGATGAAGGCGAAGAAACCATCTATGCTGCCGTTGTGCCAGAGGAGATGGTGGCCCCGGTAGGGTTGGATCGACCATCCGAAGCCATAAGCGGAGATCGGCATCTCAGCCGTGCTGCTACCCCCCACCGTCTTGGGAGAGTGCAAAAGGTTAAACGTGCTCTCAGTCACGAGCGCGGTCTCGCCGACCTTGCCATTGTTGAGGTGGACCAGGAGCCACTTGCCCATGTCCTCGATGGTGGAGTAGATCGAGCCGCAGGGCCCGATGGCCCAGTCTCTGTACTGGGGCACCTTGGTGAGCTTCCCACCCCGCATTGAATAAGGAGAAGCCAAATCAACGCTCTCGTCCTCAGGCGGTCCGAAGATGGAGTGGCTCATGCCGAGCGGCTTGAAGATACGTTCGGTGACAAAATCTTCCCATGTGCCGCCGCTGACCTGCCCCACAAGGTAGCCGGCCATCGTGTACATCAGGTTGTTGTATTGGAATTTCTGGCGAAACTCGGCGGAGGGCTCGAGGTAACGGAGGCGGTTGTAAAGCTCCTTCCGGCTTAAACCTTTGTTGTACCAAATGCCATCGTGACGCGGCAGGCCTGAGATGTGGTTGAGCATGTCCACCGGCGTTATGTGGGCGGAGGCGTATTCGTCCATGAGCTGGAAATCCGGCAGCCAGGTGCGCACCGGCTTGTCCCACTGGACCTTGCCCTCGTCAACCAGGATGCCCATCGCGAAGGCCGTGAAGGCCTTGGTGGTCGAGCCGATGGAGAAGATCGTCTGGGGCGTCACGGGTAACTTCTGCTCGAGGTCGCGATAGCCGTAGCAATGCGTGAAGACGATCTTGCCATCCTTGACCACGGCCAACGCGACACCCGGCACCTCCCATTCCTTCATCATCTGCTCGACGAAGGCCGAGAATCCCTCGAACGGTTCTGCCTGCGGCTTCTCCTGAGCGGCGACGCAAGTGACGCTAAAAAGCACAAGGATGACACTAAGAGTAGCAATTAGGCTCTTTCTCATACTCCCCCTCCCTGTCCTTCTCTTTGGTTGGATTGAAAACTGCACTTCCCTCTTTTAACAAACGTATCTCATGCGGGTTTTGTTCAATAGTGTCAATTCGATGATGCCCTTATTCCAGCATAGGTAGCTTGGCCACACAGACAGTAAATTCTTCACAGAAGAGCAAGAAGTGAGCCAAGTCGAACCGGTTTTCCATGATCGAAAGGGATAAGGGGAGCGGCTGGGGCTGCCGTAAGGACTAATCCCTCATACCTGCGAAGCGCTGCTCGATTTCCTCGAGCTCCATGGAGATCACCTCCCACTGGCGTAGTAGGTCTTCGAGGAAGGATTTAACGGCTTTCTCCTCGCGTCCGAGCTCGGCCATGCGCTCCGGCAGGGTGGAGGGATCGGCGAAAGCCATATGGATCTCATCGAGCTTATTCTCTGCGGCGGCGATCTTCTCCTCGCAGGTCTTGATTTCTTTCTTCAGCTTGCTGGTGGCTTGCTTGCGCTCATTTCGTCAGTGGGCTTCGCGGCGCTTGCGCTCCTCGCTGCTCTCCGATGATGTGGTTGATTCAACGATTTTCCTTGCCGGTTGGGGAGGCGGCGTGGGTGTCGAGACCACGGCGGCGGGCCGCGTTTCGTCGCGCTTCTGGAGGGGGAAGGTGTAGTCGTCGTAGTTGCCGATGAAGTTGGTGAGGCGGCCTGAGATAACCTCGACGACGCGGTTGGCGAGGGCGTACTCAAGTGCATCGAACATCGCGGCGCAGAACATCTTGTAATAACGGCTGTCTCCCGCCTCGTACTTGGCCTTGATCCGTGCGATTTCCTCCCTTTCGCTCGGCTTGCAGGCCGCTCTGATGAATGTCTTTAGGAAGTCATCCTCGAATTCCCGCCGCCGCAATTCAGCGTGACCAGGCGTGTCGAAAAGGGCCGACCACTGTTCTTCCGTCGGCTCGAGGTCGGCAAGCAGAATGTCGGCCACCTTGTAGAGCTCAATCAGCCTGGAGAAATCGAAATTCGGATTCCTGCTTTCCTGCGCGGGCGAACTGATCGCAACGGCAACCAGCAGGCAAGCGGTAATCATCAATGTCTCGAAAAAGCGCATCATCCCTTCCGATATGGACATAGTCACCATGCGGGCCGCCGGAGAGACCCGCGAATCCCCTAACGTAAGACGCGGCGGTGAAGCGAGTGGTTGCCAGCTAAAAGGGCGTCGTCGATCTCGCTTCGAGCCGAGCCGGCTCTCGGTGACGACGTACAATGATGGGGCGGCCCGAAGACCGCCCTTGTTTCGCACAAGTTGGAAGGACCTACTGCTTCCGCTTCACCGGGAAGTCTCCGTTGGGCTGGTGAAAGACCCCCTCGCTGACATTGCCCTGCTCGTCCAGCTTGAATTCGAGACTATAGCCATCGGCGATTTTCAGCTTGAAGTTGTTTTCCCTGACCGGCACCAACTCGTAATCAGGCTGGCCGGGCACAATGGCAAAGAGGACACTGTTGCGGACCTCGAATTTGACAGCCTGCCCCATCAGTTCGTACTCGCCTGCGAACTTGTTAAGGTATTCCTCGCTCTTAAGGCTCTCCTCGGCAACGCGAGTGAAGACGATGGGATCGACACCGATCTGCAGCAGAGATTCAACGGAAACGATATCGCCCTGAAGATCCATATTGTAAGTCCATTTCATCTTGCCACCGGCCGGGTGATCTATCACAAACACGTCATAGTGAAAGTGCTCCAGGGGCAACTTCTCACCCAGCAATTCCATCTCGAGCTTCCCGTCTGATTGCGTTACCTCAACCCTGCCGTAAGCCGGATGCTCGAACACTCCAGCGTAGTCGGTGAGCGGATGAGTGGGGCTTGTGCCCTCCTTTTTACCCGAACCGCCCTGCTTCTGCTGCTCGGCAGCTTCCTCGGCTTTCGTGCGCTGCTCGGCGAACTTCGCGTTCCAGTCAATGTCCTCAAGCTCGAAGATGTGGTCGAATGTCGTGCGCGAGATAATCTCCGGCGCCGGATTTCCCGCCCTGTTAGTGAGTATCACCATACCGAGGTTGTCGTAGGGCAGGAAACCGATGAAGGCGTAGAAACCGTCGATGCCGCCGTTGTGCCAGATGAATTGGTGGCCGCGGTAGGGCTGGATCACCCAGCCGAAGCCGTAGGCGACGATCGGCATTTCGGCCGAGCCGCCGCCCATGACCACCTTCGGCGTGTGCAACAGGTTTAACGTACCCTC
>DATKUA010000123.1:0-3053 GCA_035530855.1 Acidobacteriota bacterium
ACGCTGCGGGATAACCATCCGCCGGCTGAACGCCCCGACCCGCGCGATCACCGGCGTCCTCAATTTCCGCCCGAAAACACTCTCGACCTTGCGCTCGTGCGCCTTCACATGCTGCGTCCCGGAGTAGCCCCGGTTGTGCACGCCGGCGTAGATCACGTTGCTGCCGATTCGCACCTCCTGCCCCTCGACCTGGTAGTGCACCGAGTTGCGCAGCCGCCCGCTCTGTGTCAGGACTTTATAGCCCTTGCGGTTGCCCCGCCGCGGCGTCCGCTTCCGCGGTTTCCACTTCGTCGGCCGCCCCTGCGCCGAAAAATTCTCCTGCACCGCATCCACGCCGATCTGCCCCAGCGCTCGCAGCACCGGCCGCGCATTGCGCACGCGCCGGATTATCGCCCGCAGCAACGGCCGCGCGTCCTCCTGGATCTCGATCTTGATGCTGTCGCCAGCCACGTCAAAATCCCTTCATCGTTGTCCTGGTAAAGAGCCTGTCGTTGGCGTCGATCTCCACCACCGTCGGCTCCGCGATCGCCGACGTCACATCCAGCACCGCATTGCCCCTGGCTAGATCTTTCAGCATTGCTATTGCCGTGTCATGGATCTCCTTGAAGTCAGTCCCTTCACCTACCAGGGCTTCATCTCGGGCTTTCGCCAGCTCGTAAAGTCCGAGATCCAACGACAGCTTAATGACCACCTTGGGCTTTTTTGTTCTCACGTCCGCCAGGTCATACCTGCGCCCCACATACATCTCGACAGTCGATTCCGCATTCTCGATCGCATCGGCCACCATCTCGGCGTCGGCGACGCCGTCAAGATCCTTGTCCGCCAGCTCGATGATCCGCGCCGAGCCGAACGCATTATCCAGGTCCGTCGTATTGATGTAGTAACCCATCGTCAGGCCTCGTCAGATCCACTGGGCGGCGAGCCGGGGCCCGCCGCCCGGTTCAGGAGCGGGGGCTCGCGTCAGCGGCCCCGCCCCCAACTCGCTCTTCTTAGCCCGCGCCCGTCGAGCAGTAGGCCAGCTGCCAGGGACCCGGAGCCGCCGTCACACGGTAGCGCGTGCCCCAGCTGAACACGTCGAGGTTGAAGACCTGGTCGTTGTCGTTGATCGCGGTCAGAGAACTCAGCTCAGGGCTGGTGCGCCGCACTAGCAAGATCGGCTTGAACGGCTGGTTGAGGCAGAGCACCGCCCAGAATGTGTCGCTCGTGATGAAGGGGCAGGTCAGGTGCTCGAGCACCTGGTAGGTCTCGTTGTCTACGAGCGCAGCGGCCTCGACCACAACCTCCTTTTTCAGCAGCTTCCGGGCTGCCCAGAATGCAGAGCCCTTATCGCGCGTCACCAGGTGTGTCGGCGTGATCGGGATTTCCTTGCCTGCCTCATCCGTCAGCGAGCCGAACCAGTCGATAGCAGTCTTGATCGCCGCAATACCGATCGCCGTAGTGACCGAGTTGTCGAAGGTCGTCCCGCCCATCGCGTGCGTGTCGGCCGCCAGCGCGAGCCCGTCGTAACCGAGCTGCGCGCTCGAGCCCTGCAGGATCCCCGCGATCAGCTCATTGTCGAGGTGGGCCGCGCCGTCGCCGAGACCGCGAATCGCCGGCATCAGTTGCCCATAGGTATCGTCCTCGATGTCCTCGCGAGGCACGTCGACCGTGTCCTCGTATTTCTCCGGCGAGACCGTCAGGCCGAGTGCCTCGATGTTCTTGTGGTGCCGCGGCCCCAACCACTTGCGCATGCGGCTGAACGCCTTCAGTCCGGTCAGCCTGATCGACGGCCCGGTGATCGGGATCACCGTCGCCAACTGGCTCACCACCGAGGTCGCCGCGGCAAAGGCCTCGTTATAGCCCGTGCGAAACTGGTAATCCAGCTCGCCCAGGTTGTCCTTGTTAATAAGCACTTTCGTGTCCTCCCTTTCGCGACCCGCCGTGCGGTGTCGCCGTTATCCTCCGGGCGGTGCCCTCACCCCGCCCCTCGGTTTCCGCCTAGACCCACGCCAGGCCGATGTCGATCCAGACAACGCTGGCGCTGACATACTGGGTAACCTTGCCGCAGGGGATGTCGTTGGTCGTCGAGCCCGCGACGTTGACCGTCTGGTCGTCGACCAGGTAGGCCATCGTGCCGACCAGTGTGATCGCCGCCGTCCCGCCGTAGCCGAACTTGAAGCAACCCTGCCGCGCCACCTTGACGTATTTCGAGCCGTTGGCTGCTCCGGAAGCTACGACTACCTGCTCCTGCGCCACACCGACGAACACGCAGCCCGTGGTATCAGCACCGGGCACGGCATAGCCGCTCGCGTTGAGCATCACCAGTGATCCCTTGTAGATCGTGGTATTCGTCGCGACCGGATAGGCCTCTACTCTCGGATCGGCATACAGCGTGTTGCGATCCGCGCTTAATGCGGTCATCGTTTCTACCTCCTGTTATGCGGCCGCCAGGGCCGCCGATTTCTCCCGCCGCCGCCGGCCTAGTTAGTCGTGACCTTGTCCGGGGCGAATTTCTCCATCGCCTCGCGGCTGAGGCCGAGGTTTTTGCGCATCGTCTCGCGCAGGCCCGGCGCCGCGCCGTCCGCGCCGCCATCGGCCTTGCCCTTGAGATCGCCGCCTTTGGGCACCGTCGCGCCCACCAGGCCGAGCACCTCTTTGGCGTCAGCAATGCTGAGCGTCGCCAGAGCCTTCGCCAGCTTCTCGCGAGCCTCGCCCTTGGGCGGGACCTTCCCGGCCGCCACGGCCGCCTCGACGAGCACCTCTGCCGCGTCCGCGCCCATGCCGGCTGTTCCTTTTTCGGGATCAGTTGTTCCCGCTTCGGGATCAGGCTCCTTTTCCGCCGGCGCGGCCTTGATCAGCTTCAGCGCCGCGAGCCGCGCTTTCTGATCGATCTCTCCTAACGCCGGATCGATCTCCAGAAGCGTCTTGTCGAGCTCGGCCAGCTCCGTGCCGGCCCCGACCGCGGCCTCCGCGGCCGCGCCGACCTCCTCCTCGGTAGCGTCGGCCGACAAACCGAGGAGCGTCCTGAGTTTCTCTAGCATCTCTGCCTCCTCATCTTGTGCGGCCGCGTCCAC
>DATKUA010000124.1:0-8673 GCA_035530855.1 Acidobacteriota bacterium
GATGAAAAGATAGTATTTAGGGGTAATTGGTCCTGTTGATAATGGACTACGAATTGCTTGCTGCAAGGCGGTTTCATTGGAGTCCCACAAGTTTACAAAATTTGACATTTCGGGCATTCTTATAACGACGAATATTCGAAACATCGCTGAAATATCGTAGAATTTCCAGGTTTAACCGAAAAACAGTGTCAAATTTGATTTATTCGTTGTTTAATGCTGGCTTCGAAGACATCTGAAGGTATCCAGACTCGCTTATTTCAATCAATCTGGGATTGTCTGGGCGGCGATCTGTGGTACTCCCACAGGTGTTGATATGTCTAAGAGGAAGATCGTCGCTTAGATTGCCTCTATGCGCGCCGTTTCAATACTCTGAGGACCTGCGTGGCTGTCCACTGTGCGCTCTCCTTGGTGCGGTAGCCTTCATCGTTCAAACGCTTCGCGATCGCCCGCAAAGATGATCGCCGGCCACCCTTTCGGCGCCGCCGTAACGCACGGACATGACGAATGACGGCCTGCTCTTCGTCCGTTTCGCCGAACGCTTTCCGGCCCTCGCACTTCCCCTGCTCCGCCCTGACTCTTTCTCGGGCAGTACGGAGCTTCCTGACCAGCATGCTCTTTTCCAGTTCGGAGAAGACGCCCTGAATTTGGACGAGCGCTTTCTTCATCGGATCGGCATGGACCGCTTCGGTGATATCCTCTTCCGTGCGCGCGGAGATGAGGCGGATGCCTTTTGAGGCTAGATAGACAATTAAGTGTTCCTGAATTCGGTATTCACGGGCCAAGCGATCGAGGCCCTCGACGATGACCGTGTTCACGCCGTCGGAGAGAATCTGGCTGACCATCTCCTGGAACGCCGGCCGATCGGTCTCGTCGGTAGTCCCGCTGACGCCCTCTTCGCGGAATACCTCGACTATCTCGTAATCAGCCTTAGCAGCATATGCGTTTATGGCTTCGAGCTGACGCCTGAAGCCGTGGCCGTCTACCTGCCCCAGGCCGCTAACCCTCAGATATGCATAAGCCTTTTGCACTGATCTTGCTCTCTCTTGTCTAGCTATAAGCTAATGTATTACAAAGAGATAGTCAAGTTTTTTGTTACGTTTTCTTTAGATATCGTAGCAGGATTACTTTATCTCCCATCGCTTGTGATAGCCACGCACCAGGAACTCGCTCGCCTCATGTTCTATAACTTCTTAATTAATTTCCCTAGGTCTCTTGTTGCAGTGCATGTAGCAGATCAGCCCGAGATGTTCTCTAACAACGCCTCTGTCGCGCATACTATTCGCATACTCTGTCGTAAACTCCTAGGCCCAGGCACCTGCTTCAGTGTCGCTTGATTCCGTGGCAGTCCATTCTTGGAGGGTGACAAACGCCCCTTCCTTCTTTTTACAGCACTACCAGGATATCAGTTTGCTGATCGGCACAGCATTGGCACTAACGGCATGAGGTTTGCATTTAAATCCATCGGATGAGGGAGAGCCAACTTAAATTATGAGAATAATGAGTAATGAATATCTCGATATCGTACTTCGTATTTTTTTCAAGGGCTGCAACGCAACTATTCTATGCATCTCGATAATTTGGAGCGTTGTATTCTGCTTAGGATATTTGACATCATGAATAAATATCCTCCAATAAGGATTGTTTAGGAAATCAATGGGTGTCATCGATTTGAAAAAAACCAAATTTCTTCATCTGGAGATCTTCAATGGCGAAAACTAAACACGAAGAAATCGGCAAGACTACTCAGAATGCCAATAGAGCCGTCAATTCTGCGGCTGCTAAGTCCTATTCCCAAATGAACAGGGCGGAAGTATCGCCACGTGTTCTTGCAGGAGTTGAACGCAATCAGTCCGCCATACCGGAGCTGTTTCCATATCGAGCCTTGTCCGTGACCCACAGTTTTCAAGAGACCGAGGGACAACCGATCGCGCTCCGGCGTGCAAAGATGCTCAAGCGCGTACTGGAGGAGCAGCCTGTCACCATCCAGGAGGGCGAGCTGATCATCGGCATGAAGACACTCAGGCCGAGAGGTTCCCCGATCTTCCCCGAGATCAACTGCGCTTGGATTGAGCGGGACCTCGATATCCTTGCCAGCCGACGGGAGACGCCCTTTTTCGTGAGCGAGGAGACCAAGAAAATCCTAAGAGAGGAGGTCTTCCCCTATTGGCGCGGCCGTCAGATCTATGACCGCCTGCTCGAGGCTGTCCCGGAAAAAATCTGGTCGGCAGATAAACGGGGGGTAATTTACAACTATTTCACCTCCAGGACCATCGGCCACATAGTCGTCGACTACAACAAGGTCCTGACCAGGGGCATGCAGGGGATCATGGCCGACATCGAGAAATCATTGGGTCGGCTGCGCTGCGAAGACCCCGGCTTTATTCTGCGCAGACAATTTTTGCAGTCGGTGGCCTTGGCTTGCGAGGCGGTGATCACCTTCGCCAAACGTTACGCGAAGGAGGCACGGCTCCTGGCCGTGGAGGCGGACAGCGCCGAACGCGAGGCGGAGCTTGAGAAGATCGCAGCCATCTGCGACCGCGTCCCCGCCGAACCGGCCAGGAATTTCCACGAGGCGCTGCAGTCTTTCTGGTTCACACATCTGGCGCTGAACCTGGAGACCGACGGTCACTCCATCTCTCCCGGCCGCTTCGACCAGTATTTCTATCCCTTCTATCGCAAGGACATCGACGAGGGAGAGCTGACGCAGAACGAGGCCCAGGAACTGCTTGACCTGATGTGGGTCAAGTTCGACGAGATCACGGTCGCCAAGGATGCCGGCGAGTCACAGACCAGCAGCTCGTACCCCGACTTTCAGAATCTCAACATCGGCGGTCTGACCCCGGACGGCCGTGACGCGGTCAACGAGTTGTCGTTCATGTGCCTGACGTCCCTGGAGCATCTCCTCCTGCCCCAGCCGGGTCTCTCGGCCCAGATCAGCACCAAGACGCAGCAAAAGTTCCTGCTGAGATGCTGTGAGGTGCTGCGGCTGGGCACCGGTATGCCGGCCATGTTCAACAGCGACACCATGGTCACCGGCATGATCAATCGGGGCAAGACCCTGGCCGACGCCCGCTCGGGCAGCATCAACGGTTGTGTCTCTCCCAATTGCAGCGGCAAGGACAGAATGGCCTCTTCAGGCTACTTCAACCTTGCGAAATGTCTGGAGCTGGCTTTGAACGACGGGGTGGACCGGCTCACCGGCGGGCAACTGGGGCCCAAAACGGGCGATCCCGCCGGATTCGACTCCTTTGACAGGGTGGTCGAGGCATTCCGCAATCAGGTGGCCTATTTCGTCGAAATGAAGATCCATTACGACAATATCATGCGTGACATCTACGCCTCTTACTGCCCGGTACCCTTGACGTCGGCTCTCATCGACGATTGCATCGACAGGGCGCTCGATTGGCACCAAGGCGGGGCACATTACAACCAGGCCGTAGTATCGGGAGTGGGTGTTGGCACGGTTGCCGATTCCCTTGCTGCTGTGAAGAAGCATGCTTTTGACGACAAAGAGTACTCCATGGCTCAGCTGAAGAAGGTGCTGGACGATGATTTCAAGGGCCACGAACTGCTTCGGCAGACACTGATCAACAAGACGCCCCATTACGGCAACGACGACGACTACGCCGACAACCTGGCCTGCCTGGTTCAGAAGATATATTGCGACGAAGTGGAGAAACATCGTGACATTCAGGGTGCAAGATACTGGGTCAACCTCCTGCCGACCACGGCCCACATCGCCATGGGTGAGGCCACCGGGGCCACCCCCGACGGCCGCCACGCAGGTGTGTGGCTGTCGGAGGGTGTCTCTCCGGTTCAAGGCCACGACCTGCACGGACCCACTGCGGCAACCAAATCCGTCGGCAAACTTGACCACGCCCGCTGCAACGGAACTCTTCTGAACATCAAGATCAGCCCGGATTCGTTCAAGAGTTCAGAAGATTTGCACAAACTTGCCGCCTTAATCAGAGGCTATTTCGACCAGGGTGGACACCACATCCAGTTCAATATCATCGACAAGAAGATCCTGATGGAGGCCATGGAGCACCCCGACGAGTACCGCAACCTGCTTGTCCGCGTCGCCGGTTACTCCGACTACTTCGTACTCCTGAGCTCGGAGATACAGAGAGAGATCATCTCGCGGACGGAGCACTGCCTGTAAATCGAGCGGACAGCAAGCCCGTTCTGCACCGGATGAGCCGGTGGCTTCCGAGTCGGTTATTTTTACGACCATGGACGCCGGCTTGTGAGGCCGGATGGAAAAGGAACCTGACACTCTTATGACCGACAGCCAAAACTCATCGACCTCTCCGCATACTTCCGCCAAGGGTTGGATTTGGAACATTAAGAAATATGCCCTCCACGACGGCCCGGGCATCAGGACAACCGTCTTCTTCAAGGGATGCCCCTTGAAGTGCTTCTGGTGTTGTAATCCGGAATCGCAGGCCTTCCGGCCCGAGATCATCTGGATTCGCGAGGAATGCCGGGCATGCGGCAGGTGCTTGGAAATCTGCCCCAGAGAGGCGATCTCAGCCGATGCCCAGGGGCGTCGACGGATCGAAGCCGAACGCTGCGACCTGTGCGGTCTCTGCATGCAACAATGCCCCGCCGGGGCTTTGAGTCTTGTCGGGCAACCGATGACCGTCGACGAAGTGTTGCACGAAGTGAACAAAGACTCCGTCTTCCATAGCCGGTCCGGCGGCGGCCTGACACTCTCCGGGGGCGAGCCGCTCGCACAGGCAGTCTTTGCCTCTGAGCTGTTGCGCCGTTACAAAAATGATGAACGAGGCCTCCACACGGCCGTGGACACCTGCGGACACGCAGAATGGGGAGAGCTGGCAAAGGTGCTGCCTTACACGGACCTTTTCCTGTATGACATTAAGCACATCGACTCCTCCGAGCACCGTCGCTTGACGGGAGTGGGTAACGAGCTGATCCTCGAAAACGCCCGGCGGATCGCCGATGCGGGCAAGGTGCTGATTGTCCGCCTCATGGTTGTTCCAGGTTATAATGACGGCGAAAATAACGTCAGGGGAATAGCGGAGTTCGCCCGGAGTCTCGACGGCGTGGAAGAGGTGGATTTGCTCCCATATCACCGCCTGGGCGAACATAAGTATGCGCGCATGGAGCGGCAATATGCTCTTGCGGGCACTAAAACTCCCTCAGATGAGCACTTGGCCGTCCTGTGCCGGATCGTCGAGGAATATGGACTGCGTACAAGGATCGGAGGGTGACCGGCCGGCTGTTAAGCAAGGCATGTCCGCGGCCGGCGCCAGACGCCGGCGAGCGCCGTTTTCTCCTTTCAGACTCCCGGGCTTGCCTGAGGAGCAGCGCGATACTCGAGGACAGATCATAGGCAGGCGCGACAGAAATGATCCGGAAACGCAAAATCATAGGAAATGCTATTGATGAAAGACATAATCTTGTCCTGTACGCAATGTAAAAAGGAGTTTTCACCGCAAAGGATTCATCCCCGCTGTTCTGCTTGTAACGAACCTTTGGAAGTGACGTATCCGCGATTGGAAAAGGCCGAAATCCAGTTTCGAGGGACCTTGTTGGAGCGCTATCGTGATTTCCTTCCTTTCGAGCAAATTCACAGAAAAATCAGCCTCGGCGAGGGGAATACGCCGTTGCTCAAATCGAATATCGTGGCAGCGGAGATCGGCATTCAATCCCTCCACTTCAAGAATGAATCGCAGAATCCCACATGGTCTTTCAAAGACCGGGGGACGGCGCTCGGCTTGGAGCATGCCCTCTCGCTGGGATTCAGCAGAATCGGAACGGTATCCACGGGAAACATGGCGACATCCGTTGCCGCCTACGGGGCGCGGGCCGGGTTGGAAACATATGTGCTGGTCCCCCACAACCTCCCCAGCGAGAAGATCGCTCCGATCGCCGTCTACAATCCCCATCTGATCATGGTGGACGGAGACTACGGCGACCTCTATTACAGGAGCCTGGAGATCGGCGAAGAGCTGGGCTTGTACTTCATCAATTCCGACGTGCCGTTCCGGGTCGAGGGTTCCAAAACGATCGCCTTTGAAATCTGTGAGCAGTTGGACTTCTCCGTTCCAGATTATGTCGCCGTGCCGGTCAGCGCGGGCGGTAACATCAGGGGCATCGCCAAGGGTTTTGAGGAGTTTCATCGCGTCGGCCTCATCGACAGGATGCCAGGAATGATAGCCGCCCAGGCAAGCGGCTGTTCGCCGGTCGTGAATGCGTATCAAGCAGGGAAGGAGACGATTGAGAGAATCCGGAATCCTGGAACCATCGCCCATGCCATTGAGAATCCATTCCCCCCCAGCGGCAACCAGACATTGAGAATGCTAAGGGCGAATGAGGGAATCGCCGTGAAGGTGAGTGATGAGGAGATCCTGGCCGCTCAGGAATTGATGGCGAGAGACGGCATCTTCGGCCAACCTGCCGCGGCGGTCCCATTGGCGGCGGTGAAGATGCTGCTCGACCGAAGCTATTTACAACCTACCGACTCCGTCGTTTGCATCGTGACAGGATCGGGCCTGAAATATTCGGCGGCCCTCGAAAATAAGAGCTTTGATATCAAGACAACCGATCTTGAACGATTAACCGAAGCTTTCAAACGCTAGCACGCGACGAGACAGACCCGTATCAGACGGTCGGCCGTGAGAGCACTTCGTCCCCTCCGAGACGCTCCCCCGGCTCAGGGCTTCCGCTAAGGGCTTGCCGAGGGAAAAGGCAGCTTCGCCTGCTCGAACCGCGGCGCAGATCTCCATCTCCCAGGTAGTTTCATCCCGGTGGAACCTCGGGTTCAGGGATAGGCTGCCGAAGTCCGCTTTACACAGCCTTAAAGGCTCATGAACTGCGAGGTGGTCTTGGCCTGCGTATAGAGGAGCAGGTAGTCGCTACCACCGGCTTTGGAGTCGGTGCCGCTCATGTTGAAGCCGCCGAAGGGGTGTACGCCGACCAGCGCCCCGGTGCTCTTGCGATTTAAATAGAGATTACCTACGTGAAACTCCTCCCGCGCCTTCTCCAGCTTGAGCTGACATCTACTGTAGACCGAACCGGTGAGGCCGTAGGGCGTGTCGTTGGCGATCTCCAAGGCATGGTCGTAGTCTCGCGCTTTGATAAAGGCCAGCACGGGGCCGAAGATCTCCTCCTGAGCGATGCGCGCCTCGGGCGCGACCTCTGCGAAAACGGTCGGCTCGATGAAATAACCGTTTGGATCGCCGCCCGGACCGCCGCCGCAGACAAGCTGTCCCTCGCGCTTGCCGATTTCGATGTAATCGGTGATGGAATGGAAAGCCTGCTTGCTGATCACGGGCCCCATCCAGTTCTCTCTCGACTTGACCGGGCCGATGCGGATTGCCTTAGCCTTCTCAGCGACGCGCGAGAGAAGCTCGTCATAGACACCGTCGACCACGATTGCGCGGGAGCACGCACTGCACTTCTGCCCCTGGTAGCCGAAGGCGCTGATGACGATGCCGTCCGCGGCGGCTTCAAGATCGGCATCCTCGGCAACGACAATCGCATCCTTCCCCCCCATTTCGGCGATAACTCGCTTGATCCAGACCTGCCCCGGGCTGATTTTCGCCGCTAACTCGTTAATCCGCAGCCCGACCTCCTTGGAACCGGTGAAGGCGATCAGGCGCGTCTTGGGATGCTCCACCAGAAAATCACCCACCTCACTTCCGCTGCCGGGGCAGTAGTTGAGAACACCGGCCGGAAGTCCCACCTCCTCCATGATCTCGGCGAACTTATAGGCAGTCACGGGGGAGTTGGACGACGGCTTGAGCACTACTGTGTTGCCGGCGACGATCGCCGCGCTGCTCATGCCGCACATAATGGCGTTGGGGAAGTTCCAGGGGGGGATTACGATAGCGACACCGAGGGGGAGATAACGCAGCTCGTTCTCTTCCGATGGCGAGCAAGTGAGCGGCTGATGCCCGCCCAGGCGAATCATCTCGCGGCCGTAAAACTCGAGCATGTCGATCGCCTCGGCGGTGCCGGCGTCGGCTTCCACCCAGTTCTTGCCGACCTCGAGCACCATCGTGGCGCTGAGCTCGAAGCGGCGTTGGCGCATCCGCTCCGCCGCCCTGAGGAGGTAGCGCGCCCTCACCTCGGCTGGAACACGCTTCCATTCTTCAAACTTTTCAGCGGCGGTCTCTATGGCCTTGCCGGCCAGCTCTCGGGTCGACCTGCTTACCCGGCCTATCACTTCGGAAGTATTTGAGGGATTGATAACCTCGTTGATATCGTCAGTAAATATCTCTTTATCACCGATACGTAACGGATACTCCTTACCGAGCTCGCTCTCGACCTTGGCGATCGAAGCCTCCATCGCAGCAATGTTGGTAGGATCGTTGAAGTCGATCAAGGGTTCGTTTGTGAACGGTCTGATCATCACTTTCTCCTATGGTTTACCGCATCTGTGCGATGCAGTATATGAAAAGAGGGTGCAGGGGCTCCTCCTTGGCAGTAGATGCGGCGCCGGCCTCACGCCCGCTCAACCGCTGGCGCATAGCGCCCCTTGGGGAGTCCGAACCGGCTCCGCCCCCGGCGGACCTCTTCAGCCGGCCGCTCCACCAGACGGTCCATCTGCGGGCGGTTCTTGAATCCGTTATAAAAGAAGCCCCTGGACTAAGCAGTACCAGGGACTTGTGTTCCATCAGCTGCTTACGGCAATCAGAATGTCAA
>DATKUA010000125.1:0-9226 GCA_035530855.1 Acidobacteriota bacterium
TCGCAACGCCGTTTGGCATGCGGACGCCGTAATATCGGCCGGCGGGACAATGTGTCGCGAGGCTGCCGTTTTTGGCACGCCTTCATTTTCCATCTTCCGCGGCCGGATGGGCAGTGTGGACAAGCACCTGATATCCTCCGGCCGGATTTCGCACCTGGAAAGCGAAAAGGACTTCGGCAATCTTCCAAGACAAAAAACGACCGAGCGAAACGTGATTGGCGCGAAAGTGCGGAACGAGGTTCTGGAACTCTGTCTTTCGACTGTGGAAAAGATTTGATTTCCTATGCGTGAATGGGCTGAGATTTGCTTTGACCGCCTGCTGCGTTACATCCGCGAGCGAGCCTACGGCGGTTACGATCCTTTCGACGGCCTCAACAGCCGTATCCTGAAGCTGCTTCTGATCGACAGGGTTCGCCCCCTTGCCAGGATCGCTCAGCAGATCGTCAAGCGTAGCCCGTTCAACCTGCGGCCTCTGTTCCTCGTCCCGAAGAAACAGAATCCCAAGAGTCTCGCACTCTGCCTCTCCGCCCTTTGCCATCATCCTAACTCGGACAGCTACACGGCTGAAGCCGTCCGGCTCACTGACAAGCTGATCGCGACCCGTTCTCCCGGCTGGGATCCGCCTTGTTGGGGCTACAATTTCCGCTGGGAATCGCGACTCTTCTCCCTTCCGGCGTTTAGCCCCAATGCCATCTGCACTGTGTTCGCCGGGGAAGCCTTGCTCGACGCGTGGTTGGGTTTCGGGCTGGGAAAATGCCGAGAAATGGCTGAGGGAGCGGCGGAGTTTCTCATCACTCATCTAAATGTCACCGAACATGAGAGCGGACGCTGCTTCAGCTACACGACCATAGATCACTCGGCCACACACAACGTCAATTTGCTGGTCAGTGCTTTTCTCGCCCGTGCTGCCGAGGAGTTGGAAAGGCCGCAGTTGTTAGAGAATCTCCAGCTACATATAGACTTCACTCTCGCCCATCAGCGTCAAGACGGCTCATGGCCATACGGAGAGGATCCCGGTAACGAATGGGTCGATGGTATTCACCAGGGATTCAACCTTCTTGCGCTCGAATCGTTGAGGCGGTTTTCGTCCTCAAGGATCGACGACTTAGATCGAGCTTTAAAGTTGGGCTTCCGCTACTACCTCGAAAACCTATTCGGCGATGATTACCTGCCGAAATATTACGACCAGCGGACATACCCTCTGGATTCGCACACCTTTGCGGTCGCTCTGATAACTCTGGCCAGGTTGTCGCATCTTGATGACCGTGCGGAACAAGCGGCGGAGAAGGTATTAAACCACGGGCGAAATCTACTCTGGCTGGAGAGAAAAGGCCTGTTTGCCTATCGAAAACACCGCTATTACAGGATCCGCACGCCGTTCATGCGCTGGAGTCAATGCTGGATGCTGTACGCCCTCGCCGAATATCTGCACGGCCCGCAAACAGACCGCACCGACTTGAGTTTACCTGCCGTTCAATAGCGCGTCACAAACCAGTCATCCGGCAAGGCTATCAGTTCGTCAACGATTCGGTCCGCTGCGTGACCATCCCACAAGGGAGGAGGCTCTTTCGGCTCAAACCGGCCTTCGGTCACATCGATGATTGCCGCCTCCAGCCTGGTACCGTCTGTGCCGACAAGCCTGTTGCTACCCTGCGAGATTGTCACCGGTCTCTCTGTGTTCTCGCGCACAGTCAAACAAGGGATCCGCAGAAATGTGGTCTCTTCCTGAATCCCGCCGGAATCGGTTACGACAGCTGCCGCCTCGCTCACCAGCGCCTGAAATTCGAGATAGCCAAGCGGATCCGTCACCCATACGGCTCCCGCCGGCTTCAGTTTATCGAGGTCCTCCCCACCGATCCATCTGATCATCCGCTCCAGCCCGGCCTCAGCAATACGCTTCCTCGTTCTCGGATGCATAGGCATCAGAACCGGAATCCGCAGCGATGACCTCGACAAGGCACTCAGTAGTCTCTCCAAGCCGGCGGGATCGTCGACATTCGAAGGCCTGTGAAGAGTCGTGAGCACGAATGCAGTTGCAGGCAAATTCATTCTCGCCTTGACTTCACCAAGCCGTTTCCGGTTGTGGACGAGTGTATCGATCATGACGTTCCCTACAAGGCGAATCGAGTCGCGAGCAACGCCTTCGCTGAGCAGATTGTTCACTGCGTCGTCGCAGGTAGCGAAATGCAAGCTGGCCAACCGGTCGGCAACCATACGGTTTATTTCCTCCGGCATCAAGAGATCGAAACTCCGCAAGCCGGCCTCTACGTGCGCAACCGGGATACCCATGTATGAGCCCACCTGAGAGCACGACGTGACCGCGTTGACATCTCCCACAACAATCAACAAATTTGCCGGATTAATTCTCAATTCCTTTTCGAACGCCATCATTGTGTGGGCGATCATCGATGGATTGCTCATGTCGGCCACGCCTAGGTTGACCTCCGGTTCAGGTATCCCGAGTTGATCGAAAAATACTTTGGACATCGACTCATCGTAATGCTGACCGGTATGCACTAATCGGGCGCTAAAGTCCCCGAAACGTTTATTCAAGCGCTCGCGGTGAACCTCAAAAGCCCGCATGATCGGGGCAATCTTGATCAAATTCGGTCTGGTACCCACAACACATGAAACCCGCACCGAACCCTCCTTTAACTCCTACCAATGTAAGTAGCTTTAATCCTCCTTAACAAGAAGAGACTAACCTAACCGTGGCCCCGGCACAACAAATGTTGACGAGCAACTTGAGACAACGTGACATCTCTCACTGCTTTCCGCTACAATCATCGGGAATAATATGATATGCTGAATTTTCGTAAAAACAACTAACAAAGAGGCGTCAAAGCGAACAAACTAAACTTTTTGCGACATTAGGCCGTCGCCTAACCAAACCGCATCACAAGTTGCGATAACAACATATGTTGACCCTCAAATTAATCTATTTTGCGTTTGATGCCCTAATAATATACATATCGCTGGTTGTTTCAGGCTGGCTGAAATTCACCTCGGGAATTTTCCAGGTTTCACCCGAAGCGCTTCCTGCCGATTTGTTCATCATATTCATCATCATGACCTTCCTCTTCCTTCTCCTGTTCCGATTCCAGTATCTCTACAGGATTTCATTGATTGACGGCGGGCCGAATCACGCTCGGCGGGTTATTATCGCCGTCGTTGCCGGCCACGTCCTGATGGTCCTGATATTCTTCCTGATAAAAAACAGATTCATAACCGAAAGACTTTATCTTCTGCTCTCTTTTTGTCTGATGGCGTTACTGCTGTTGCTGTTTCGACTGCTCTTGTTGCCATTGCTCGTACGGTTACTACAAAGATCATCCATATTCGGTAAAAAAACTCTTCTAATCGGATCCGGAGGGAGAGCCCGGCAGCTATTCGAACATCTGCGGTCGATCGAAAGATGTTATTACAAAATTGCGGTTGTCTTATCCACGGATGGTGACTTCGCTTCCGAACTGGAGAGTAGCGATATCCCCCTATACCGAGGAATAAATCAATTCGAAACTGCAGTCCTTGAAAACAACATCAAAGAGATAATTGTCGCGCTCGAGCCTGAAGAGCCGATGACATTGGTGTCGGTGATCGACCGCGCGTTGGAGATCGGGATCCCTGTCAATGCCTATTCCGATACATTCGCAATAATCGCAAAGAAGACTATCGTCGACCAATTTCACGATCTGCCTTTGGCAAGATTCTGCAGGAAAAGGTCATGGGATCGCAGTCCGATAAATAGGGTGCTCAATTTCATTCTCTCCCTCTTGCTCTTGATTGTTCTCAGCCCTGCGATAATGGCGATCGCTTTACTGATAAAACTGACATCAAAGGGGCCCGTGTTCTACGTTGACACGAGAGTCGGGAGGGACGAAAAGCCCTTCAGAATGATCAAATTCAGATCGATGAAGACCGATCAGGCGGAATCCGTTCACAAGCACTATACCAAACAGTTCATCAATGGGGAGATAGCAACCGGCTCCTTTTACAAACTGCAACACGACAGCAGAATAACGACTATCGGGCACTTCATTCGCAGATACAGCCTCGATGAACTACCTCAACTGTTTAATGTGCTTCGAGGAAATATGAACCTTGTCGGGCCGCGCCCCAGTAAGATTTACGAATACGAACAGTATGACGAATGGCACAAGAAGAGATTCATGACGACGCCCGGCATGACAGGCCTCTGGCAAGTGAAAGCGCGTAGCGAAGTGCCTTTCAAAGATATGATCGCGCTCGACATCTATTATGCGTACACGACTCGCTTCTGGCTGGATTTCGATATTCTAATGAGAACTGCAAAAGCCATCATCATCGGTAGGGGCGCGGTATAGACTCCCCGGTTCTGCCCTGCTCGAAACTTCAATACTCTATCTCACTCATTGCAACGCCGAGAACCCTGTTGTCATCGGAAACTCCTGCCTCCGCCGGTATCCATGTCCTGCTCACGCGGAGGTGCAGGAACCCGGTATTGTGCCGTAGTGGTTCAGAGCGCCACATGAACGCCCCGCTCCATTCTTCCGGCTGATAAACTACTTCGTGCCACGCGTGGTCCTTCAGGATAATCCGCCGCTCAGCGGAGCCGTTGATATCGAGAGTGACGATCACCGGATTATCCGCAGCATCGGGGTGCGCTACTCTCACGTGGAATACAACGGGCCGCTTTGGCAAATCGAGCCGTCTGTAAGCCTCCTGCCTTGACCACTGGAACAGCCTTTCTCCGTCGCTTTCGTCATGCCAGAAGCCGTAAGAGTGCAGGTGTAACTCGTTCACTATCCCGATGTGTGCTATCGCCGGACCGAGCTTGCGGTGGTCCCCGTTGTGCAGGAATTCATCCGGCACAAACGGCGGATCTGAAACAATGACCAGTTTTTCATAGTTACCGTAGGGATCATTGATTTTCAGGAAAGTGTCCTTCGGTTTTGCATCTGTGAAATCGATACTGCCGAGATACTCGCCCCCTAGGTAGACGCTCGCTTTTTGTCGAAATCCCTTCGCCGATTCATGTCCCGCCCAGCACTTTAACTGAAGGAATCTGCCCTTGGCGCGAACCGTTCTCACCGCGATTTGTTCGGTCCACTGGTAAGGGGGATCTCCATCCTCCCTGATCCCGAATCCGGATTCGATGTGCCATCTGAGATCTCCCCAAAGTTTCGATGGATGCATTCCAACCGCCGTCCAGCAAGAAAACAAACCAATCAGCAATAAGATAACAGTCCATGCAATTCCTGCCTTCCAGCCTGTCATGATTCGTGTTCCCGCTTCCGAACCGGTCGCTCTGTGCCGTCTGCTTATAAGGCCAAAGGAAAGCATCAAGATGAACATGGATTCCGGCAGCGTTATGTGGGGTCCAAAAAAGAAGATCACTATCAAGGATGATAAGAATGCAGCAACCGCAAGCTCCCTGTTTCGGCCACCAATTGGTTTCTGCCTGACCCTTTGGCACTGCCCCCTGAAGATAATTACCAGAACGATTATCATCGATATGCAAGCCAGAAGGCCTAATTCGACAAACAAGTGCAGATAAAGGTTCATAGCGTTGTCGATGGTGCGGTAGTGGAAGCCATGGGCGCGAGCAAAATTCCCTACCTCACAGAAGAAGGTACCCGGCCCGACACCCGAAACAGGGTGCTCAGTGGCCATCCAGGCCGAAAAACGCCACATCATTATCCTGGAATTAGTCAGCTCGTCTATTCCCGTCCCCGATAAAAAGCTGTCGAAGGTATCGCTGAGGCGTTTCTGCAACGGCAGCTCAGGCAGATTGAGCGAACCGATAAGGAAGTAAACCGATCCGATGAACAAAATTACAACAACCGCAGAAACAACCGTATATTGGAAAATCTTTGTCGCCCTCATAGAACCGGCTTTGGCGATGGTTTGCACCACGACTACGGAAACGCAAAAAATCCCAACCAGAAAGAAAGCTGTCCTGCTTCCGGAGGCGAAAATGCAGAAAAGCAGAAAAACCAAAGTGAGCAGTGCTTGCACATTCTTGTACCAACACCGTGGCAGCCAAAGAGGCGAGGCTGCGATTGCAATGGCTGAAACCATTCCTAGAGAGTTGCCGTCGATCATCAGGCCCGTTGCCTGACCCGCACGGCTCCATTTCTCCGTGGTGAACAGCAAAGGCAGATAATTCAATTGGATAAAAGCAACCAGGGCATTCACGGCGGCTACAGGCAGCAGTAAACGTCGCAGATCGCGCAAGAAAAGTCTTTGCCTTCGGACTTGCTGAGCCGCCAGAAGAATACCTCCCCATGAGACGTAGATGATCGTCATCTGCAGGATGTTGGCTATTACCTGGTCAGAGCTGATACCCAATACGCTTACCGATTGATTGATATAGCGCACACCAGGAAGGATTTCGAATGTGGCATATCTCCAAAACGCAAATACCCCGGTAATTATCGCGATGAGTCCAATAATCAACATCCAACAGTTTATAGGGGCTATAACAGCAGCCGTCCTACTAAAGAAGTAACTTAGTGCGGTCCCGACGAGCGCTGCTGCAATGAAGCAGGTCGCCGCGTAATTCCAGGAGCCCGCAGCATCGACAGAAATCCAGGAGAACGTGGTGAGGGATAGAAACGTGCTGAGAAGCCCGGCACGACTTGAAGACAAGAAGGCGAATATGATTATCGCTGCGAATGCTGCGATCAACGCCCCTTGGATTAAATCGCAGTTAAACACGACGTTGAGCACAAGACCGACCAGACCTGCAACGGCATAGAATCCGAATAACAGGTTAGCTCGCCATTTACTTAATACGACCTGACTCATCGCTCTCGATTCTCAGCCGACCGACAAACTCCCGAACGCAGAACAACAGATTCTTTGTAATCCGGGCAATCCGCAAAAGGCACCAGATGAACCGCCTCGCACTCGTATGCCCCTTTTGCCCAGGGACTGGCTTCAAAGCCGATAAATTGATACCGCTTGCCGCTATTCTTGAGCGAATCGAGCACCGCCTGGGCGACACCGCTCCCGATTGATGTTATACCTATGGTATGCATTGCAGGCCTTGTTTATTGTATGGTTGAAGTAATTTCCAGGAATGGACTCCTCTCATTGGCACCCACCCAAATCTGATATTCTACGCCAGACCACTTTGCGGGAGCGCTGGAAACACCCCCACCGGTCACTGATATTCTGGGTGAAACCCACTCCTTGCCATGTTAGAATCCCACTCGAATTGCACGCTTAGAGGTGCTGCTCACAACTTATCATAGCTGCGATTCTTTTCAAAGCCGGAGCCCGCGTAGCTCAGGTGGATAGAGCGAGGGATTCCTAATCCCTAGGCCGCAGGTTCGAGTCCTGCCGCGGGTACCATCTTACATCCATGATATATGCTGGTAATAGAGGATTGGTCCATAAAGAGCGTGACTCGCTTGCTGTTGACAATGATCTCCAGATTTTTTTAATTGGCAGGACCTCGGGTCCGGTGCCTGAGGAACTGTATTGGGATGTCCTCCCGATCCATGGATCTAACGCCGGATTCCCCGGGAAATTGATGACATATCACGGATTAACAGCTAGAATATCCCCGTCGTTACATATAAACTGTCATAGACAACCACCGTCGCTAAATCAGGTTGGGCACCTTTGGTCTTCAGCTCGGTCATCTTCCTTTTCCTGTTTTTGCCGGTAGTCAGCGGTTTGTACTACATATTGTCGTTCCCGAGCATTCTGAAATCGAAGCGCATTCCCCGCCTGTCCGCAAACCTCCTGCTGCTGATTGCCAGCCTGCTGTTCTATGCCTGGGGTGAGAGGCTCATCGTCCTGGTGATGCTGTTCTCTACAGCAGTGGATTACTTCTGTGGGTTAATCATTTCGGGAGCACCGCGCGGAGGGCCAATCGAGCCCTTGCTCGAAGACGAGCAGCGCTTACCACGCCAAAGAGCGGCGCTCATTTTTTCGATTATCACCAATCTGGCCCTGCTTGGATTTTTCAAATACTTCAACTTTTTCGCCGACAATTTCATCTCCGCAGCTGCTGCGCTCGGCCTGCCGGTGCCAGCATCGCTCTTCAGAGTGATTCTTCCCTTCGGAATCAGTTTCTATACCTTCCAATCGATGAGCTACACCATCGACGTCTACCGGGGCAAAACTGCAGCCACGCGCAGTTTCGTGGACTTCGCCTGCTTCGTGACAATGTTCCCCCAACTGATCGCAGGCCCGATCGTCCGCTACAAGGAGATTGCGGCCCAGCTTGTGGAACGCCATATCAATTTCGAAGATCTCGCTTATGGTGTCAGGCGCTTCGTCATCGGATCGGCCAAAAAGGTAATCATCGCCAATAACGTCGCCGCCGTCGCTGACCGGATATTCGCCATCCCATCCGTCGGGCTCACTCCCGCGGCTGCATGGCTGGGCGCCGTTAGCTTCACACTGCAGATCTATTTCGATTTCTCCGGATACTCCGACATGGCCATCGGGCTGGGCCGGATGTTCGGCTTCCGCCTTCCCGAGAATTTCAACTATCCTTACATATCGAGATCGTTCCGCGAGTACTGGACACGCTGGCATATCACGCTGGCCACCTGGTTTCGCGACTATCTTTATTTTCCCCTCGGCGGCAGCCGCGCGTCCCTGCCCCGAACCTATCTCAATCTCTTCGTCATCTTTTTCCTCTGCGGGCTGTGGCACGGGGCGAGCTGGACATTCGTGATCTGGGGTCTGGGCCACGGTGTCCTGATGTTTTCCGAGAGGCTTGGCTTCGGGAAAATCCTCGAAAGAACCTGGGCCCCGTTGAGCCATGCCTACTTCCTACTTTTTACGTTGTTCCTGAAAGTGCTTTTCCGTTCCGAATCGTTCGAGCAGGCCGCGGCCTTCCTTTCCGCAATGGTAGGCTTTTCTTCCGGAAATCCCTCCCTCTATCACATCGGTGTGTTTCTTAATCCGGAAATCGCTGCGTTGCTTCTCGTCGGGATTCTCTTCTCAACCCCGCTGGTTCCGGCGGCCAATAAGGTTATCACTGAGTATCTTGAGAGAATGCGGACTCGAACGGCGTTCGCTGCCCGCGCCGTCTATAGCCTGGCGGATTACATCATCATGATTTTCCTGCTGGTTTTCTCAGCCATGTGGCTGGCAGCCGGAACTTACGAACCGTTTATCTATTTCAGGTTCTGAAGCGATGAAAACAGGGCGCTCAATGAAGATCAAGAAAATTTATAACACCGCGCTCAGTCTCTCTTTTCTCGCCGCCATCTGGTTGCCT
>DATKUA010000126.1:0-30351 GCA_035530855.1 Acidobacteriota bacterium
AAAGGGGTTGATTGTCCGGCGGGGATTGTGTTAGCTTATGCGGCCTTCCGAGGAAGGAAGCTACAAAGGAGCAGCGACATGGCGCGCAAGTGTTCGATAAGCGGCAAGGGCCCGCAGTTTGGCAACAACGTCAGCCACAGCCACAAGAAGACGCGCAAGAAGTGGAGCGTCAATATCATCACCAAGCGCATCTACGTGCCGGAGGAGGACCGCTGGGTCCGCGTCAAGGTCAGCACGCAGATGCTGCGCACGATTCAGAAAAAGGGCCTGCTGGCTACCCTCAGGGACAACGGCCTGACACTGAAGCAAGTAACCTAAGGGTTAATATAGAGATTCCGCTTCTTGCCGGCTGCAGCCATCCCCGGCGCAGCCGGATTTTTGTATCTCCCGATCGTATATCTCTCTATAAAAACTAAAAAACGGGGCCTTGTTTGGCCCCGCGACACCGTTAGTGGAGGGAGAAAGGGGAGACATGTTTCCTCTACTTTATGACAACGTAAAGCGGGTAAAGTTTCGCCCAATCGGCCGCATAATGACCCTTTGGATCGGCCCTGATTCGCGGTCCCCTTCTTCCGGATCTACTTCTTCGGCTCCTCAATCAGGCCGAGCTGGTTACCGTCGGGGTCGCTGAACAACGCCATGAAGCCGACCTCCGGGGAAACAGTCGTTTTTGGCACGATCACCTTGCCACCGTTCCCCTCAATGGCTTCGAGCGTCTCATCGATGCTCTCGACGCGGATGTAGTTGATCACACGCGGCGTCGGCTCGTCGGCCTCCGAAGGTCTCCTGAATCCGCCGGCGGGGCCGGAGGGCGGATTCCAGAGCATGTAAGGCATGCCGGGGACGTTGACCTCAGTGCACCGCCATCCGAAGATCTCTCTATAGAAATTCTTTGATTTTTCGAAGTCCTTAGATACCAGATCGATATGGACGATCTCGCCGTCCATCTGGTCCTCCTGCGTAAGAATGTCTACGGATTATTCTGCGGTCGCGCGCAGTCGTGTCAACCGCCGCACAGATAAAAGGGGCCGCCGTAGCGGCCCCAACTCTAGGGGGGTGAAAATAAAAGAGAGATTGATGTCCAGGATTCCTTATCTGTAATGATAACCGTCAGCGATGCAGGCTGATCTGCGCGCTCGTGCTCAGTCCGTCACGGAGGGTGATACCGACCGAACGGTTGCGGTAACCGGGCTTGCTGACGTTCAGTCTCACACCCATCCTGTGGACTCCGGCGGGTGCGGGGGAATGGAAATAAATCCTGTAGTAGCCGCGGCTGTCGGTGATGGAGAAATACCTGTAGCCAGCCACCGCAACCCGCACGCCAGGAACTCCCACGCCGCCGTGGACGACGTGTCCGTGGATGGTCGAGTTGAACGAGTGTGCACCTCTAACGACCACTCCGCCGGCTGCGTAGCCGGGGCCGGCGCAACCGGAGAGCAGAAAAGTCATCAAGAGGGCGAGGGCGGCAAGTGTCATTTTCCGAATCATTGTCTTTCCCCTTTCTTGTTGTCACCGTCGGACCCTCACTTCCGGTTCGCAGATTGAGACGCCGACAAGCCACACTGGTTAAAATGTGATGAATATTAGAAAAATCAGAGGATCGTTATAATCCTTATTCAGCTGCTGCGTTGACCGCTAAGCCAAGCTGCTGGCATAATTGAATTAATACGGGAAGGGGAGGGAAGCCGTGGATTTCGAATTGCCCGAAGAAACCCGGATTTTGAAGGATACCATCCGGGAATTCGCGCTTGATCAAATCGAGCCGATTGCGCGGGAGTGCGATACCGAGCAGAAGCTACCGATGGACGTGGTCAAGCAGCTCGGCGAGTTGGGCGCGATGGGGGCGACGATCGATCCCGAGTACGGCGGCGCGGGGATGACCACCCTCGACTACGTAGTGATCATCGAGGAGCTCTCGCGTGTTGATCCCTCGATCGGCCTTACCGTGGCGGCGCACAACTCCCTTTGCACCGACCATATAAACTTCTTCGGGACCGATGAGCAGAAGCGCAAATACCTCGAGCCGTTGGCCAGCGGCCGCCTGCTCGGCGCCTGGGGTCTGACCGAGCCGGGCAGCGGCAGCGATGCCGCCGGCATGCTGACCTTTGCGGAAGACAAGGGCGACCACTACCTCGTCAACGGCACCAAAACCTTCATTACCAACGGCACTCACGCCGGCGTCTTCGTGATGATGTGCATCACCGACAAGGAGGCGTCCGGCACGCACGGCATCAGCGCCCTGGTAGTCGAGCCGGGCTACGAGGGCTACTCCATCGCCAAGAAAGAGGACAAGCTTGGTATGCGAGCCAGCGACACCGTCCAGATTGCGCTGGAGGACTGCCGCGTGCCGAAGGAGAACCTGCTAGGCAAGGAAGGCGAGGGTTTCAAGCAGGCGATGAAAATTCTCGACGGCGGCCGCATCAGCATCGCCGCGCTCGCAGTCGGCCTCGCCCAAGGCTCCTTCGACCACTGTGTCAGCTACACGCAGGAACGTAAGCAATTCGGCAAAACCCTGTCCCAGTTCCAAGGAACGCAGTTCAAGCTGGCCGACATGGCTACCGAGATCGAAGCCGCCCGCCTTCTCACCTACCGCGCGGCTTATCTGAAAGACCAGGGCCGCTCGACCAACCTCGAGTCGGCGATGGCCAAGCTTTTCGCCGGCGACATCTGCGTCCGCATCTCCAGCGAAGCAGTACAAATCTACGGCGGCTACGGCTTCATCAAGGAGTTTCCGGTCGAGCGCTATTTCCGCGACAGCCGGCTCTGCACCATCGGCGAGGGCACCAGCGAGATCCAGAAGATGGTGATCGCCCGCCAGCTGCTTCGCGACTGATCAGGGCTGCATAGTCACGATCTTCAACTGCTGCGCGGGCTGGTCGCCGCCAGCAATGCCATCTTGAGGAAAAGACACGAAGGCCAGAGATATGCATGAGATGAGGTCTGCTTAGTATCTACTACCGCTTTGGTGTGAAGAACATGGATAGAGATCGGCTAGGGTTCCAGCCTCTGGATTCGGCTTTCCAGCTGCTCCAGCCTGCGCTCCAACTCACCCACAAGCAGGTCCATCCGCTCTAACGGCAACGCCGTGACCTGACGGGCAAGCTCGGCGCTTCGGGCGTTGTCGAGCGCCATCATCTCCCGCAGCCCTTCGGCCAGCCGGGCGCACAGCCCGAGGAGGCGTTCCTGCAAAGCCTGCGATTTCTGCCAGGCCGCGGCAGCCCCGAGAGGAATGTCCCGGGGGGCTTTCACCAATGCCTCAATCGTCTCGGCCGTCAGCAGTAGTTCTTCGCGCAGTCGGGCTTGCTCATCGTCAATACCGTCGAGAAGCTCGCGGAAGCGCTCCTCAGTCTCCTCGCGGAGCTTTTTAAGTTCTTTCAGCGTGTCGTCCACAGTGAGAATCCCCCGATGCATATGCTACCAGAAACTTCGGGTGGCCAACAATCTGATCTGACTGTCACCCGAAGCGGACACCTAGCCGGCACCGCCGGGTGTTGGCACTCAACTATCTCGTTGATATTAAACGCCTTGCTGCGATCAGCCAGTCTGGCACAATGCTTGCTCCTCTTCCTCTCGGAAAGGGTACTAAGACCGGAGGAAGAAAAATGAGGCACAAAGACGTCGCAAAACGAATCCCTCTGCTGGTGCAGATATGGATCGGCGCCCTGGTAGTGATGCTCAGTCTCGTTCTTGTGGGCGGCGTCACGGCCGTCACCAGCCAGGATGAAGATACCAAATCGACCGACAAGCAGGTGGTGATCCGCACCCGCGGCGGCGGAGCGCTCGGGGTAAGCAAAGCCGAGCTTTCGCGCCGCCCGAAGGCCGCCGGCGACGAAGCATTGCCTTCCCGCAGGGCGCTTCCGACCGAGGCCGATCCGGTGCCGACCGTGCTGAAGCTGACCTTCCCGACCCTCGTCGAACCGGGCCAGGAGGTCAAGGGCACGCTGAAGTTCAACGACCCCGACGACTACGTCTACAGCATCTTTATCACCGTCTTCTTCCCTGACGGCGACGTGGTCTCCACGCCGCTCTACTACTACCCCGACGACGGCGGCGACATCTGGAAAGGCACCTACCGCTTCTGGGTGGAGATGCCCTTCTCAGAGACTCCGCTCACCGGCAGGATCGTGATCACCTGCTCTGACGAATATCTGAACGTCAGCGAGATCTCGCAGAACTACGCCCTCATTTACTGAGGCGCAAAGATAGAAATGCCGTCACCGGCTGGCCGTGGATGCGTCGGACCCCAAATCTTTTGGCCGACCGGTAGCGGTGCCCGGCCCGGGCCATGGGGGCCCGGGCCGTTGCTTGTACCTATTAACTTGCCTTGGTAAACGAATAACCGCCTTGCATTACTTGAGACATACTCGTCAGTCGAGGGTTAAGTCCATCCCGGAGAGCTCGGATGGCTGGAGTGCCCACCCAAGCAAGAACCGGAAAAGCCTGGCCCATATGATTTTCTTGCCGGAATAAGATCCTTGGCCCTCGAACGCCCCGGGCGTGTTACTGCGCCACTGCCAACCGTTGGTTCCCTTTATCAGTCTTGGGCCTCGGCGCCGCTTCCTTGGGGTAATAACGCTCAAGCAGCCCGAGGATCTCTGCCGGGTCGCCTTGGTAGGCCTGCGTTTCGTAGCCCGTGAGCCGCTTGACGGCGAGCATAGTCGTAAGGTCGGAGGGGTCGCGCATCAGCAGGCTGATTTTGCCTGTTGTGCGATCGAGTGCGATAGGGATTGCTCCCGACTGGCGGGCAATTTGCGCAGGAATCAGACCGATCATCCTGTCATCCAGTTCGCGCGTTCCCATCTTTGCCAGCGGTACCTTATGATGACGGCTGAGGGCTTCGAGGATGTCGTGCCGGTCGATCAGGCCTTTCTGCAGCAGGTAGTGCGCCAGTGGCATTCTACCGTTGCCGCGCCTCGCCTCCAGGGCCTCCTCGATGTGCGACCAGCTCAGTTTGCCGCTGCGCAGCAAGGCGGCACCGAAGTCGCGTGAGCTCATCGGATATGTACTCGTTCGCAGCTCGGAGCCGCTGCTCTTGCGCTTGAAATAATCGGATAGCACCACCCGCCTGAAACAGCTTTCGTCGCAGTACCAGAGATTCTCGCGCACAATCCCTTCGTCGCAGGAAACCAGGCGGCTGATGAAGCCCGAGGGCCTTTGCTTGCTGCACTTTGGATTAGCGCATCTCATTGTTGAACCCCGGTTACAATTCTTTCCTTGAGTTAAAGAGCAAAATCAATGCCGCTCGAACGAGCGGCGCGACACGCTATTAACATGTTGATTCCAAAGATGTTAAACGTTTAGATGAGCCTTTGTCTAAGCTGGCTTTTTCGGCAAAAAGAGGACAAACGGGAAAAAAGTGCCGGGCGGGGCGTCTGCTGCAAGATTAAGCATAATGGCCTGTGGGATTTTTTTCAGGACGCTTTCAAAACGTTCAAATTTCTTGCGGATTTTTCCTTAAAAGGAGGCAATTAGCATCGCGCCCCGGCCCCCTCAAGGCCGAGGCGCTATCCCCCCTTACAACCTCTATCGAGTCTTTGTCACAAACCAGAAATTATCGAGTCGACAAGCGGGATAATCCTGTTTGGGATGATTCCGAAAAGTAGCACTGCCGTGGCGGTGAAATACAGGGTGAATTCCGCCGCATAAGGAATCTGTATCGCCTCGCGCTCTTCCTCGTCCTTGGCGGTAGGCTTGAAATACATCGCCATAATCGGCCGGAAATAATAGCCGACGGAGATCAGACTGTTGATAACCGCGATAATAACCAACGGTATCATGCCGGCCGAGACCGCTGCGCCGAAGAGGTAGAACTTGCCGAAGAACCCGGCAGTCGGCGGGATACCGGCTAGTGACACCAGGAACAACGCCATCGCCGCTGCGAGAGCCGGGTGCTTACGGCCCAGCCCTGCATAGTCGTCTATCTTCTCGAACTTGTCGCCCTTACGCGCAACCAGCAGTACGACGGCGAAAGCGCCGATATTCATCAGAGTGTAAGCGATCAGGTAGAAGAGGATAGAGGCCAAGGCCATCGACGTCGTGCCAAGGTTCATCACGGCCAGCACGCCGACCAGCAGGTATCCCGCATGGGAGATCGACGAGTAGGCGAGCATCCGCTTGATGTTGTCTTGCACCAGGGCGATCAAGTTGCCGAAGACCATCGTGATCACTGCAATCCACCAAAGCGCGCCGTTGACCACCTCCATCAGCGTCTGGAACGGCACCAGCACCAGCAGCACCCGCAGCAGGCCCGCGAAAGCTGCCGCCTTGACGGCAACACTCATGTATGCGGTGATCGCCGTGGGCGCCCCCTCGTAGACGTCCGGAGTCCACATGTGGAACGGCACTGCCGCAACCTTGAAAGCAAAGCCGACCAGGAGCAGGGCCACACCGATCAGCAGGTAAGGCGCTGATGTGATGCCACCCGCGTCGAGTTCGGCCAGCCGCTCCGCGATGAAACGCAGCCGCAGCGTGCCGGTGGCGCCATAGATGAAAGCGATTCCGTAGATGAAGAAGCCCGAGGCGAAGGCGCCCATCAGCAGGTATTTGAGTCCCGCCTCGTTGCTGCGGATCAGGTTTCGGTGGTAGCCGGCGAGCACGTAAATCGGAATCGAGAGCGTTTCCAAGCCGAGGAACAGTGTCAGCAGGTCGGCTGCGCTGGACATGATCATCATGCCGATGGTGGCGAACAGCAGCAATGCGTAATACTCCGCCCGCGCGCTCCCTTCGCGTTGCAGGTAGCCGATGCTCAACAGAATCGTCAACGCCGTCCCGAGCAGGAAGATATAGCGGAAGACCACCGAGAAATTGTCGACAACCACCGGGCCGTCGCCGATGTATCCGAGAGCGAACCGCGTGCCGTCGAAGTTCTGCCTGATTGTCGGCCCTTCTTCCGTCAGCGGCAATGACTGCTCATAGGCGAGCCTGCCAGAGGCGTAATCGTATTGCTGATAGGTTGCGTAGCCCGCCATCAGGATGCCGACTAGGGCCAGCACGGCCAGCATCGTTTTCTTTTTGTCGGCGACGAAGATGTCGACAAGCAGGATAATGATGCCGGTTGCCGCCAGGATGATCTCGGCGCTTACAGCAGCAAGGTCTGAAAGTCCAATGGCGACTTCCATTTAGTTTTCTCCCTCTTGCTCGTCCAGCTGCGGTTCGAACACTTCCGGAAGCCCGCAATCGATCTCCGCCTCCAACGCTGGATCTACACCGATGTCAGCGTTGGGGTAGTGCTCCTTCAGCGGCTTCTCGATTCGCTTCAGCAGGCAGTGAAGCGACGGCTCCATTTTCTCAAGGAAAGTCATCGGGTAGACGCCGATCCAGACAACGAATACCACTATCGGCAGCAGATAGGCCAGCTCGCGCCAGTTGACGTCGGGCAGCTCGCGGTTCTCTTCATGGTTGATCTTGCCGAACATCACCCGCTGCAGCATCCAGAGCATGTAGACCGCCGCAAGCACCACGCCGATCACCGCCACCAGGCCGTAACCCCAGAAGAAGCGGAAGGCGCCGAGTATTGTCAGGAATTCGCCGATGAATCCGTTTAGCCCCGGCAGCCCGATGCTGGAGAGAGTGATGATCATGAAGATCGTGGCGAACACCGGCATCACCCGCGCGATACCGCCATAGTCGGCGATCAGGTGGGTGTGGCGCCGCTCGTATAGCACGCCGACGATTAAAAAGAGTGCGCCCGTGCTCAGCCCGTGGTTGATCATCTGCAACATCCCGCCCTGCAACCCCTGCATGTTGAGCGAGAAGATACCCAGCATCACGAATCCGAGGTGGGCCACTGAGCTATAGGCGACCAGTTTCTTGACGTCCGGCTGCACCATCGCCACCAGTGCGGCGTAGATGATGCCGATAATCGCCAGCACCATCACCGTCGGCAACGCCTGCAGCGTCGCGTCGGGGAACATCGGCAGGCAGAAGCGCACGAAGCCGTAGGTCCCCATCTTCAGCAGCACACCGGCAAGGATCACCGAGCCGGCGGTCGGCGCCTCGACGTGGGCGTCGGGCAACCAGGTGTGGAACGGGAAGAGCGGCACCTTGATCGCAAACGCCAGGAAGAAGGCGATGAACAGCATCATTTGTATGTCGGAAGGCAGCGGATTGAGCGTCAGATATTCGACGATGGTGCCGATGTCGAATGTGCCCGCGCCAGAGCTGAATGCGAGGAAGAGTATCGCCACGAGCATCAGCAGGCTGCCGAACAACGTGAAGAGCACGAACTTGATCGCCGCATAGACCTTGCGCTCACCGCCCCAGATCCCGATCAGGAAGTACATCGGGATCAGCATCACCTCCCAGAAGACGTAGAACAGGAATAGGTCGGTGGCAAGGAAGACGCCGAGCATGCCGACCTCGAGCAGCAGGAAGAGCGCGTAGTACTCCTTCACGCGATCCTTGATATAGCGCCAGGAGCTAAGGATCGCCAGCGGCGTCAGAAACGCCGTCAGCAGCACCAGCAGCAGGCTGATGCCGTCCACGCCCATGCCGAAGGAAATCGGCACTCCGGCGAGCTCGATCCAGGGCCAAGCTATCTGGAACTGCATCTGCGCCGAGGCCTGGAATTGGATAAAGAGGACTACCGCCAGGGCAAATGTCGCGATAGAGGACCAGAGGGCGATCTGCCTGATGCCCTCCTCCAGCCGCCGCGGCAGCAGCAGCACCAGCACCATCCCCACTGCAGGCAGGAAGGTGATGATCGGCAGCAGGTTTTCGAATAAGGCTTCTAGCACTGTCTGCTTCCCCTACAAGATGATCGAGAGGAGCACGAGCACGCCGGCCAGGAAGAAGAATAGATACGACTGGACGTAGCCGTTCTGGAACAGGCGCGCTATGCGGCCCACAATGTTCACCGTCTTCGCCGAGCCGTTGACGGCCACTCCGTCGATGAGGCCGGCGTCGACGATCTTCCACAATATCTTCTCCGAGCCCTTGACGACCGGTTGTACGACGGACACGTCGTAAAGCTCGTCCACGTAGTACTTGTTGTTGAGCAGGGAGAATGCCACTCCGCCCCGCTCGGCAAGAATGTCGGGTTTCTTGTCCTTGTAGAACCAGCGCGCCAGCAGCCATCCGACGAGCGCCAACGCCACGCTGATACCCATGAACAGCCACTCACCCGCGATGTCGTGCGGGTGTGCCGCTTTGTGCTCGGCCACTTGGTGCTCCGCCTCCGCCAACGCCGCCTCACGATTCTTCAGTTCCTCAAGGGGCATTGCCCCAAGCTCGGCCGCAACATCAGCCTTGACTGCCGGCTCGAGGAAGTGGCCGAACTGGTCGTAGGGCAGGCCAAAGTTCTCGTTGAACGCCGCCGGCAGGCCGATGAAGCCTCCCACGATCGCCAACGCCGCCAGCACCACCAACGGAATGGTCATCACCGCCGGGCTTTCGTGGACCTTCTTCTTGGTCTCCTCGTCGGCGCGCAGCTCGCCGCTGAAGGTCATGTACATCAGGCGGAACATGTAGAAACTGGTCAGTAACGCCGCCGCAGCGCCGAGGAACCACAGTCCGCTCTGGCCGGATGCAACAGCCGCCCAGAGGATGGCGTCCTTGCTGAAGAAGCCGCTGAACGGCGGGATGCCGGCGATCGCCAGCGTGCTGATCAGCATCGTCAGATAGGTGATCGGCAGCATCACACGCAGGCCGCCCATCTTCCGCATGTCCTTCTCCTCGTGCATCGCGTGGATCACGCTGCCGGAGCAGAGAAAGAGGCAGGCCTTGAAGAAGGCGTGGGTCATCAGGTGGAAGATCGCGGCCGAGTAAGCGCCCACACCGCAGGCGAAGACCATGTAGCCGAGTTGGCTGACAGTGGAGTAGGCGAGCACGCGCTTGATGTCGTACTGCGCCACGCCGATCGTCGCCGAGAAGATCGCCGTCAGCGCGCCGACCACCGCCACTATCATCAGCACATTCGGCGAGAGCGCGTAGAGCACGTTACAGCGAGCCACCATGTAGACGCCCGCCGTCACCATCGTCGCCGCATGTATCAGTGCGCTGACCGGTGTCGGGCCCTCCATTGCGTCGGGCAGCCAGACGTAGAGCGGAATCTGCGCGCTCTTGCCGATCGCGCCGATGAACAGCGCTATTGCGATCCACGGCACCACTCCGAATTGTCCCTGCACCATCGCCGCGTTCACCGGGTCGAGAATCGTGTCGAAGTCAAGCGCCCCGAAGAACACGAAAGCGGTGAAGATGGCCAGCAGGAATCCGGCGTCGCCGATGCGGTTGACTATGAATGCCTTTTTGCCGGCGTCGGACGCGCTGTCCTTCTTGTACCAGAAGCCGATCAACAGGTAGCTGCAGAGCCCGACACCCTCCCAGCCGACAAACATCAGCAGCAAGTTGTCGGCCAGCACCAGCACCAGCATCGCGAAGCTGAAGAGGTTGATAAAGGAGAAGTAGCGCGCGTAGGCGAGCTTTTCTTCGCCTTGCATGTATCCGACGCTGTAGACGTGGATCAGGAAGCCGACTCCCGTCACCACCAGCGCCATTACGATTGAGAGCTGGTCGATCCGCAGTTGCACGTTGACCGCGAAATCACCCACCTGGATCCAGGTGTAGTAGGCTTTGACCGTCGCTTCGGCGGGCAACTGGAAGAAGTTCCATGCGGACAGCAGGAAGCTGAGGCCGACCACTCCCGGGCCTATGACCGATACGGCTTTCTTGCCCAGTTGACGACCAAACAGGCCATTGATCAGGAAGCCGACCAGCGGCAGGATCGGTATCAGCCAGATATAGTTTTCCATCCCCAGGTTAACCCCGCATCGTGTTGGCTTCGTCTATGTTCACCGTCCCCTTGTTGCGGTTCAACGCCACGATGATGGCCAGTCCGACGGCTACCTCTGCCGCCGCGACGCTCATCACGAAGAAGACGAACATCTGGCCCTCTATCGAGCCGAGATAGTACGAGAAAGCGATGAATGCCAGGTTGGCGGCATTGAGCATCAGCTCGATGCTCATGAAGATGACTATCGCATTGCGGCGCAGGATCACGCCCAGCACGCCGATCGTGAACAACGCCGCAGAGAGTATCAGATAATGGTTGAGGCCTATCTCCATCTCACACCTTCTTCTTTGCCATCAGCACCGCCCCGATGATTCCCGCAAGCAGCATTATTCCGATTATCTCGAAGGGATAGACATAGCGTGTGAACAGCATCTCCGCGAAAACCTGCGCGTGAGCCTCTTCGGTGCCGAACTTGTAGCTGCTGTCCACCGGCGGCAGGGCGGTCTCGCCTGCCTGCTCAGGGATCGCGCCGAGACTGCCGGCCACCACCCAGAGGATGACAGCGATCAGGATCAGTGCGAAGACCTTGGTGAAGAACAGTTTGTAGGAGGTGAAGGCGGTGCGGTTGAGATTGAGCAGCATGATCACGAACAGGAACAACACCATAATCGCGCCGGCGTAGACAATCACCTGCAGTGCAGCGATCAGCTGGGCGTTGAGCATCACGAACAACCCCGCGATCGAGAAGAAGGTGATCACCAGGTAGACGGCGCTGACCACCGGGTTTTTCATCAGCACCATCAGCAGCGCTGAGGCCACCGCCACCGCGGCGAAAGCGTAGAAGAAAATCGCTTCCCACATCCTCTCAGTACTCCCTTGGGCGGCGGTTGCGGCCACCCCTGTACCGTTACCCCGGTTGTATGTTCAAGGCGGCTATCGCCGCCCCCTTACTTCCTCTCCGTTGCTACTTCCCCTCGTCCATCAGCCTGCGCTGAGGCCGAACTTTAGAGTAGCGGGGCAGAACCCAGAACTCCTGAACTTCCATCAAGTCTTCCTTCTGCAGCAGGAAGTCCTCGCGCCTGTACTCGCTCATCTCGTAGGTCGGCGTCAGCTGGATCGCCACCTCGGGGCAGGCTTCCTCGCACATGCCGCAGAAGATGCACTCCAGTTCATCGATCTGGAAGCGCACGGGATACTTCTCGCGGTAGGAGCCGAACGGCGCCTCCCCGGCGACGATCTCGATGCACTCCGCGGGGCAGTTGGTCGAGCACATGAAGCAGGCGACGCACTTGACGTTGCCGCGGTAGTCTTTGTTGAGGCGGTGGAGGCCGCGATAGCCCCAACGCACCGGAACCCTCTCCTCGGGGTATAACACCGTGAGCTTGCGCTTGAAGAAGTAGCGCAGCGTGATCCACAGCCCCTTGATGATCGGCAGGAGGTAGAGCCTCTCAAGCCAGCCGAGTTTGGGCTTCTTAAGGACCTTTACGCCGATTGCCATTTCCTACCCCTTTATACGAACGCCACGACTACGGCGGTCAGTATCACGTTGAGCAGCGCTATCGGAAGCATAATCTTCCAGCCGAGGTTCATCAGCTGATCATAGCGGAAGCGCGGCAGGGTCCAGCGTACCCAGATGAAGAGGAAGCAAAGGAGGAACAGCTTGAGGAAGAAGCCGAAGATCTGGACCATCACGGCGATCCACGCCGGCAGGGCGAGGAACTCGAGGTAGGGCACGTGCCAGCCGCCGAGGAAGAGCAGCGTGATCAGCGCGCTACCGGTGATCATGTTCGCGTACTCGCCCAGCATGAAGAGGGCGAATTTCATGCTGCTGTACTCGGTGTGGTAGCCGCCGACAAGCTCCTGTTCGGCCTCCGCCAAGTCGAACGGCAGACGGTTGGTCTCGGCGAAAACGGCCACCACGAAGACGATGAACCCGAGGAACTGCGGGAACATGTTCCACTTGGGGATGAAGCCGAGCCAGTAGCCTGCCTGCGTGTTTGCCAGGGCCGTCAGGTCGAAGCTGCCGGCGAAGACCAGCACCCCGACTGCGGCCATCGCCAGCGAGACCTCGTAGGAGATCATCTGCGCGCTGGCGCGCAAGCCGCCGAGCAGGCTCCACTTGCTGAAGCTGGCCCAGCCGCCGAGCGCGATGCCGTAGATGCCGAGGCTGGAGAGCGCGAAGATCAGCAGAATTCCCACGTTCACCGAAGCGAGCTGATAGGGATTAGCTCCCACCGAGCCCGGCCCGAAGGGGATGACGCTGAATACCGTGAGCGCGGGTGTGAAGATGATGATCGGCGCCAGCAGGTAGAGCGGCTTGTGGACGTTCTCCGGAATGATGTCCTCTTTGAAGAAGAACTTAATGCCGTCGGCCGCCGGCTGCAGGAAGCCGAACCAGCCTACCCTGTTAGGTCCGCGCCTGAGCTGGATGAGGCCGGCGAAGCGGCGCTCGGCGAGTGTCAGGTAAGCGACTGAGGTAAAAATCACCACCAGCAGCAAGACTCCCTTGACTCCCGTGGCGATCCCGAGCTGGAACGCTCCCTCGCCGAACATGCTGTAGACGAAGGAATCGGCGATAGGGAATGCGGCGATGCTGCTGACGGGCAGCCCGACCGCGATGCCGAGGATGATTAGGCCCTTGATGATCTGCGCTATCCGCCTTCCCAGCGGCACGCTCCGCTTGATCTGCCAGGGCCAGAGTTTCCGCTCAGCCGTCGCCATATCCTTCTCTCCCGAAGTTTATCCTTACTCCCAAACTATTACTTCATCGGAAGTCCGGTCTCTCCCAATGCCTGATAATAAAGGCCGGAGAACGGTCCGATCCTTTTCGCCATCGCATCGAACAGCCCCGCGGGGCCGTTGAAGTCCCAATCGCCCTCCAGCTCGTCGCTGATCCGCTTGATCCAGATCCACTCGCTCATCGCCTCGCTTGCTTCGGGGATGAGGCACTGGTGGATCCGCTGGACCCGACCGGCGGAGTTGACGAACGAACCGTCCTTCTCGCTGTAATTGGCGGCCGGCAGCAGTGCGTGGGCCATTTCGGCCAGATCGGAGCGCCACGAGTCGAGCACCAGCAGGAATTTCAGTTTGCCCAGCGCCCGTTTCTCTTGTTCGCCAAGCGGCACATCCAATTCGTTGCCAAGCGCGATGACGCCCTCTATTTTGCCGGCCTCGATCTGCTTGCAGAGCGAGTCGGTGCCGAGTCGCCCTAGTTCCAGTGTTGCCAGGGCGCCGCGGCTGTTGGGCGCCTTCTCCGCTTCGATTTCCAGCCCCGGGAACTTCTCGGCATCTCCTGCGTGCGTCTTGCGCACGGCGAAAGCCTTGCCGCCCAGCTGTTCCACCAGCTGGCGCAGGGCGTAGTTGTCTTCGCAGGTGCACTGTGCGCTGCCGATGCCTGCCAGCTTATCGCCGGAAACCTCTCGCAGGCGCTCGGCGATCATCTTTATCGCATCGCCGCGCGAGCGCTCCTCAAAGCCGCCGTCGACCCGCATCTCGGGCCGGCGGATGCGGTCGTCGCGCCCGTAGTAGCTGAAGTTGTGCCGCCCGACGTCGCAGATCCAAAAGCTGTTAACCTCGCTGTTCGGGCGTGGCACGTGCCGCTTAACTTCGTTGCGGAAGCTCTCGATGTGGATGTTGCAGCCCTTTGAGCAATGCGGGCAGACGCTGTCGCGCCGGTCGAGGAACCAGACTCTGCTGGCATAGAGAAATTCTTTGTCCAGCAGGGCGCCGACGGGGCAGATGTCGACCACGTTGAGCGCCAGGTTGTTGTCGATCGGCCTGCCGGGATGGCAGTCGATTTCCGAGCGGACACCTCGTTTGGTGAATGTCAACTCCCCGGTGCCGGTGATCTCGTTGCAGAAGCGGATGCAGCGGCTGCAGTGGATGCAGCGGTTGGCCCAGATCCAGATCTTCGATGACAACTCCTTTGTTGTCGGCACGATCTTGGGCAGCGTCATCCGGCTGTCGGTGCTCGCGCACCCGGGGTAGCGGCCGTGCTCGTAGGTGTAGTTTTGCAGGGTGCATTCGCCGGCCTTGTCGCAAACGGAGCAATCGAGCGGGTGGTTGATCAGCAGGAACTCGAGCACCGAAGCGCGGGCCCGCAGCACCTTCTCGCTCTCGGTGTGGACCACCATGCCGTCGCGCACCTGCTCGTTGCAGGAGATTCCGAGCTTTGGAGCCCCCTCGATTTCCACGGCGCAGATGCGGCAGTTGCCCGCTATGCTGAGGGCCGGGTGCCAGCAGAAGTGCGGGATGTTGATGCCGTTATCCAGCGCAGTCTGCAGCACGGTCCGGCCGGGAGTGGCCTTGTACTCATTCCCGTTTATGGTAATGGTTACCTTGTCAGGCATTCTCCGGCACCTTGATGCTCTTGTCCTTCTTTATCGGGCATCCGCCCTCGGTTACGTGCTTCTCGAACTCGTCGCGGAATTTCTTCACGTAGCTCTCGACCGGCATCGCCGCCGCGTCGCCCAGCGGGCAGATCGTCTTGAACATCATGTTATCGGTGATGTCGGCCAGCAGATCGATGTCTTCCGTCCTGCCTTCGCCTTTCTCGAGGCGGTTGAGGATGCCGACCATCCACCAGCAGCCCTCGCGGCAGGGTGTGCACTGGCCGCAGCTCTCGTGGGCGTAGAAGCGGGCGAGATTAAGGCCGGTGTCGACCATGCAAACCGAGTCGTCCAGCACGATCATTGCGCCGCTGCCGAGCATCGTGCCGGCCTGGGCGCAACTCTCGAAGTCGAGGTTGACGCCGTCGATCTCATCGGCCCGCAGCACCGGCACGCTGCTGCCGCCAGGGATCACTCCCTTAAGCCTGTGCCCGGAGCGGACCCCGCCGCAGTGCTCCTCGAGCAGTTCGCGCAACGGCACTCCCATCGGCAACTCGTAGATGCCCGGCCGCTTGACGTGGCCGCTGACGCCGAAAATGCGCGTGCCCGTGCTCTTCTCCGTGCCGATACCCTTAAACCACGATGCGCCTTTGTCGATGATGAACGGCACATTGGCCAACGTCTCGACGTTGTTGACGATCGTCGGGCTTCCGAACACTCCGATCGCGGCGGGATAAGGCGGCTTCAGCCGCGGGTAGCCGCGATTGCCCTCGAGGCTCTCGATCAAGCCCGTCTCCTCGCCGCAGATGTAAGCGCCCGCGCCGCGGTGGACGTGGATCTCAACGTCGAAGCCGCTGCCGAGGACGTTCTTGCCGAGGTAGCCCTTCTTGCGCGCATCTGCGAGGGCTTTCTCCAGCATCTCCGCCTGGCGCACAAACTCTCCGCGGATGTAAATGTAGGCGGTGTGGGCGCCGATGGCGTATGAGGAGATTACGCTGCCCTCGATCAGGGTGTGCGGGCGGAATTCGATGATTGAGCGGTCCTTGAACGTGCCAGGTTCGCTCTCGTCGGCGTTGACCAGAAGGTAAACCGGCTTGCCGGTGCCCTTGGCCAGGAAGCCCCACTTCATGCCCGTGGGGAAGCCGGCGCCGCCGCGGCCGCGCAGCCCGCTCTCCTTGACCTCGGCGGTCACCTCCTCGGGCGACATCTTCGTGAGGGCTTTCTTCAGCGCCGAGTAGCCGCCCTGCTTTTCGTAGAAGTCGATCGCCTCGCTGCCTTCCTCGGTGGCGCCTTCCAGCAGGAAATCGGTCTTGTATATAGTGTGCCTCATCGGCCGATCACTCCAGACTGGCGAGAATCTCGTCGATCCTCGCCTCAGTCAGGCTTTCGTAATAGTCATCGTTTATTTGCATCATCGGTGCGGTGCCGCAGCTCGCCAGGCATTCGACTTTCATCAGCGTGAACTTGCCGTCGGGCGTGGTCTCGCCGCACTTGATTCCCAGCTTGCGCTCGAGGTAGTCGACCACGCTTTCAGCTCCCATCAGCGAACAGCTCAGCGTGGAGCAGACCTGAATCAGTTGGCGGCCGGTCGGCTCCTTCTTGAACATCGTGTAGAAGGTCGCCACCCCCAGCACGTGCGCGGGCGTCACGCCGAGCAGCTCAGCCACCGCTGTGCAAATCTCCGGGCTGACCCAACCGGCCTCATCCTGCGCAACCCACAGCGCGGGCAGTGCCGCCGCTTTCGGATCGGGATAGCGCTTGACGATCTCTTTGATCTTCTTCGCACTCTTGGGCGAGAACTCAAACTTACGAGTCTGCTCGGTTGCCACTCTTAACTCCTGCCCCTGGCCTTTCGGCTCGTTAATCCAACCCCTAGCGGTCAAGCTCTCCGGCGATGATGTTGAGGCTGCCCATTATCGCCACGAGGTCGCTGATCATCCCCCCGTTGATCTGCTCGGGTATCGCGGAGAACTGTATCAGTGACGGGCTGCGCACATGTATCCGGTACGGATTATCCGTGCCGTCGGAGACGATATAGAAACCCAGCTCTCCGTTGGGTGCTTCGGTTCGGCAGTAAATCTCGCCCTTCGGCGGGCGCGTGCCGTGGCCGAACATCACCTGCTTGAAGTGCATGATCATGCTCTCGATGTTGTCGTAGAGCCGCTCGCGCGGCGGCAGGTGAAAGCGGTTGTCGGGCGTGTTGATCGGCCCCGGCTTCAACATCTGACAGCACTGCTCCACTATCCTGGCGCTCTGGCGCATCTCCTCCATGCGTACGTTCCAGCGGTCGAACACGTCGCCGTGCTCGCCGATCGGGATGTCGAAGTCGACCTGATCGTAGAGGAGGTAGGGATCGTCTTTGCGCACGTCGTAGGGAACTCCCGCGGCGCGCAGGCAGGGGCCGGTGTAACCCCAATTGAGCGCCTGCTCGGCGGAAAACGAACCTACATCGCTAGTGCGGTCGACCCAGATGCGATTGCGCTTCAGCAGACCGTCCATGTCGTCGAGCGTCTTCGGCAGGCGCCTGGCTGTGTCCATCGCCATCGCAACTGCGGTGTCGTCCATGTCGCGCATCAGACCGCCGATGCGGGAGTAGGATGTCGTCAGGCGCTGGCCGCAGCAGCGCTCGAGGATGTCGTAGATCTCCTCGCGGTGCCGCCAGCCGTAAAGGAACCAGGTGAAGGCGCCGATGTCGACCGCCTGCATGCCGGTGGCAAACATGTGGTCGGCGATGCGGCTGAGCTCCATCACGATCATGCGGATAAGGGCGCAACGTTCGGTGATCTCGACGTCGAAGAGCTTTTCGCAGGCCATACTCCAGCCGATGTCGTTGCACATCGGGCTGAGGTAGTTCATCCGGTCGGCGATAGCCGTAAACTGGTTGTAGCTGCGGTGCTCGCCCAGCTTCTCGAAGCCGCAATGAAGGTAGCCGATGTGCGGGATGCTGCTGACGATCCGCTCGCCGTCGACCTCTATCACCAGGTGGAGCGTGCCGTGGGCGCTCGGGTGCTGCGGGCCGAAGTTCAGCCACATGTTTTCGATGCGGTGGCCGGTGTCTTCAGCGATCTTCTGTTCGGTCGCCATCTCAGCTCTCTCCCCTGGCAGCTTTCTGAATCTTCAGCCACGAGCGGTCGCGCTCGCCCTTGCCCTTCAACGGGTAGTCCTTGCGCTGCGGGTGCTCGCCCTCGAAGTCGTCGTAGAGGAAGAGTTGCCGCAGGTCGGGGTGACCGGCGAATTCGATGCCCAGCAGGTCGTATGCCTCGCGCTCCTGCCAGTCGGCGGTGCGCCACAGGTCGTAGATACTGGGTACCGGCTGGCCTTCCGGAACCACAACCCTGACAGCGAAGTTAGCGTGATTGTCGAGACTGAGAAGGTTGTATACGACGCCGAAGCGGATCTCGCCCCACTCTTGCGGGATGTCGTAGCGCAGGTAGTCGATGCCGGTGAGTGAAGAGAGGAAATTATATTTAAGCTCCTCGCAGTCGCGCAGGAAGACCAGCATATCCTTGATGGCATCCGGGCCGATGGTGACGGTGATGTCGTCGCGCATCGTCTGCGCCGTCAGGATCGCTTCGCCGAATTTCTCCTGTAACAACTCCAACGCCCGCTTCTGGATCGCGATATCGCCTTCCCGCCGCTCGCGTGCGGCGGTTGAAAGCTTGTAGTAGTTAACACCTCTGCTCACATCATCCATTGCGGAACTTCGCCTCCCTGTCGCGCTCCTTGTCGAGGCGCTCCGTCTTGATCAGGTCCTGAATCATCATCAGGGCTTTTATCAGGTCTTCCGGCCGCGGAGGGCAGCCGGGCACGTAAACATCCACCGGCAGGAAATGGTCCACCCCCTGGCAAACCGAGTAGGTATCGAAGATGCCTCCGCTGCAGGCGCAGGCTCCCTGGCTGAGCACCCACTTCGGCTCGGGCATCATCTCGTATGTCTTCAGCAGCACCGGCACAAGCTTGTTTGGCACCCTTCCCGAGACGAACATCAAGTCGCTCTGGCGGGGCGTAAAACGCATCGCCTCGGCGCCGAAGCGGGCCAGATCATATCGATTGGAGAGGACGGCGGAGAACTCGATGCCGCAACAGGCGGTGCCGAAAGGCATCGGCCAGAGGCTGTTCTTCCTGGCCCAGTTGACGAGATAGCCGAGCTTGGTCGTGAAGAAGTGCCCCAGGTGTGCCTCTATTCCCATTTAATGGCTCCTTTGGAAAGCTCGTAAACAAAGCCTACCACAAGCACTCCCAGGAAGATGAGGATCGAGATGAGCGGAAGCGCCCAGCCGTGGACGGCCAGCAGGCTCTTGTAACTTATGGCCCAAGGCAGCAGCGCCACGGTCTCGAAGTCAAAGATCAGGAACAGCAGCGCAATCACGAAGAAGCGGATGTGGAAACGCATCCGCTGTGAAACAAGCGGGGGCACACCGCACTCGTAAAAGTCGAGCTTCACGGGATTCGGTTTGCGCCTGCCGATGAAGTGGCTGAAGAAGACGATGCCGACGGCGGCGGCGGAAGCGAAACCCAGCATTACGATTACAGGGATAAATTCGGTCGCGGTCATATCGCCATTCCGGAACCGGTTTGGAGTGAGTTATTGGTCATTTCCCCGCGGTTGTCTATGCGGCTGTCCCGCGGGCATTTCTGAGAAATGTTAAGAGGGGGTGTTGGGGATGTCAAGGGCGTAAGCGATACAATATTGCAGAGAATGCGTCAGTTAGGTGTAATTAGTGGCGGATTTCGCCATTCTTTGAACAAATCGCGAAAAATGCCCGGCCCAGATCAAAAATGAGAAAGCGGGGCGGACGCGGTTTCAGACCTTGATCTTGATTGCGAATCCTTCCGGATTGCGTACGCGTTCTTCCAGCGACTTCTGAAGCAGTTCCGCGAGTGGCGTCTCGAAAGCCACCGGCGGCAACTCGAGGGCGAGCGCCTGCTCGATCATCTCCTCGTCCCAGCGGTGGAAGTCGAAGGCAAGGACGCAAACGCAGGGCTTGTTCTTGAAATGGAGATCCGACATCGCCCTGCCTGCGAAGAGCTTCTCCTGCTTCTCACCAAAGGGGGTGTAGAAGCTGAAGTAGAGCGACTCGCGCCAGCGGGCATCGGTGTTGATCACCAGCAGCGACTGGTAGTCCTGCTTGTCCGGGCAGGTCTCAAAGCTTATTTGCATGTGGCTCACCCTTCCTCTGTGTGCGGCCTCGTGTATTTTTTAGGGCAGTCTCACTGTGCCGTCAAGGCAAAAACTGACTGGCGACGTACTTCATAATAATTGACTATGGGAACTTTATTTGCCAACATGTGTCTGATAGCAGCGAAATATACGTGATTATCGTTCCTTTCAACAGGAGTGGTTAAATGAGAAGAATCTCTCTTACTTGTCTGCTCGGCTTGATCTTTATCATCGGCACCGCAGCGGCGATGTCCGACGTTCCCGAGAACATCACCTTTGCCAACTCGAAGGGTGATGTGGCCTTCCCGCACAAGGCTCACCAGGACGCGGGCTACACCTGCAAGACCTGCCATCACACCCTCGAGAACGACACCGACACGCCGGAGCAGAAGTGCCATGACTGCCACACCGCCGACAGCGAAGTGACAGCCAAGGACGCCTTCCACAAGGCTTGCAGGGACTGCCATAAAGACTACAAGAAGGAGCACAAGGACAGCGCGGCTCCGACTTCCTGCACCAAGTGCCACGCGAAGAAATAGTTAATTTCCAATAGCAGCCACTTGTGACGTGATTGCGCAGGCAGGTGGCTTTCTGCTTCGAAACCAACGCCTCGTTCCGGCAATGAAGGCCGGAATGGGGCTTTTTATTTCCCGAGCCGCCTGGTTGCGCTTGCGGGCGGATTCTGTTTAACCCGGTCAATAAGGGACATATTTCGGGGATTTTTATAGTAAACTTCATTTCGATCCCGATGATCCCGCTTCCTTGTTCACTGCTCGCCATCGGGGCGGTTTCCTGTTTTGGGCTTGAGGGATTTGTGCCAGCGCGGCCAGAGAGCCGGCTCGGAATCTCAGGGGAGGAATAAGATGCGTAAGTTCGCTATTTCCGCGATTGTTGCCGTCGCCCTGCTCACTTCGTCCGTTGGAGCATGGAGCCAGATCGCGCCGGGTATAACCGATGACGACCGCGCCGAGTTCGCGCGCCACCGCACGGCGATGTTCGAGCGGCTCGGCGACGAGACGGCCGTCTTCTTCGGCGCCTACAGAAGTTTCGGCGGGCGCTTCCGGCAGGAGAGCAATTTCTATTACCTCACCGGCGTCGAGATCCCGATGGCCGCGCTCGTGCTCGACGGACGAAATGACACGGCCATTCTCTTCCTCGCGCCCGGCCGCACCGGCAGGGACGCGATCTACAACGGCCCGACCATCGGCCCCGGCCCCGAGGCTGTCGCCGAGTTCGGCATTGCCGATGTCCGGCCGATCGACAAACTCGAAGCCTCGCTCAAGGAACTCGTGCCCGAGGGGGCCGCAATCTGCACCGCTATCAGGCCCGCTTATCCCGCCTTCGGGCCGGTCGCGAGCCTGCCCTGGGCGGGCACTCTCTCGACCTCAGCGCTGGTACAGGGCTGGCTGGAGAAGGTGCTGCCCGGCCACGAGATCAAGGATGTCAGGCTGGAGATCGAGGACCTGCGCCGCGTCAAGACTCCCTGGGAGATCGCGCGCATGGACGAGGCCTGCCGCATTGCCGGCGAGGCGCACGTCGCAGCGTTCAAGGCGACCCGCCCCGGCATCACCGAAGCCGAAATCGAGGGCATCTGCGCCGCGGTCTTCCTCAAGAACGGCGCGCTGCGCTACGGCTACACAGCCATCGTCGGCGCCGGGCCCAACAACTGCATCCTCCACTACCCCGACTCAGCCGCCGTGGCCGACGACGGCGAGCTGGTGCTGATGGACTTCGGTCCCGACTACCGCTACTACATCTCCGACATCACCCGCACCTGGCCTGTCAACGGCAAGTTCTCGCCCGAGCAGCGCAAGGTCTATCTCGATGTGCTCGAGATCCAGGAGAAGCTGATCGACTTCGTCAAGCCGGGTGTCTCGATCGACGATGTCTACGCGCTGCATAAGAAGCTATCGGAGGAGAAGGGCTACGGCGAGAACTACATTCACGGCCCCAGCCACTACCTCGGCATTGACGTCCACGATGTCGGCGACAACTCCAAGCCGATGGAGCCGGGCGTGATCGTCACCATCGAGCCGGGAGTCTACTTCCCCGACAAGGGTTGGGGAATCCGAATTGAGGACGACATCCTCGTCACCGCCGACGGACGCCGCAACCTCTCGGCCGACATCCCCAAACACCCCGACGAGATCGAGGCGTTGATGAAGTAATAGCGTCGGTCATTCTATTGCGTTGGGAAACCTTTGCGTCTCTGGTGCTGTTCTAATGAGCTGTGCATCGTGCCGTCCAGCTGGGGTAGAAATTCAATCCGAGCAATAGATACCCGGAGCCTATAGACAACCCGCAGCCGACCGGAACAGATTCCGCCGGTTAAATGGCAGTTTGTCCGCAATTTGATTTTCTTATTGATCCATAACAAAATGGATTGAGGAAATCTCATTTGTCTGAATTGTGGTGGGCAATCCTTTCACCAGCTGGGGGTGTGCAAAATGAGGAAGTATATAATTATACCTGCTATCACTCTGTTTCTTTTCTTTGTGGCATGCACCGGCCTCTGCGCCGACGAGCAGAGTTTCTCGATCTCGAGAAATGTCGAATACGATAACTATCCCGTCCGCGTCGCGGTCAACACGGACACCGGCGATATCCTGGTTGTGTGGTTGAACATCAAGACCGCTGACAACAAACGCCTTTATGCGGCGCTCTGCAAGCTGAGCAAGAGCGGCAAGTTCAAGGTCAGGAAGGCTAGAATGCTTTCCGGCACCGAAAGCTTCATTTGGAATTTCGATATAGCATATAACCCGCTCGATAAAAGCTACATGGGAGTGTGCGACGCCTATGAGGACGGATACAACACGCCGATGAACCTCTGGAGCCTAAAACTCGACAGCAAGGGCAAGCCGGTCGGCCAGCCCATTCAACTGACGCCGACAGGCACGAGCTTTCTTTGCCCGGCTATCACCTTCGTTCCCGGAATACCCGCGACGCCGCCGTCTGCAAAGGGGAACTTCCTGATCGCCTACGATCGCCCCGCCAAGAAGCTAGAATCCGATCAGCCCGGCGTCTACACCCGTTTCCTCGATCACAACGGCAATTTGACAGCGTCGGTACCCCAGTTTGTCAGCCAGGAGATTAACTGGCAGGGTGTCGAATCGTTCGGATCATTACCTCAGGAATTGATAAGCCTGGAAGGCGGCGGATTTGTCCTCGCCCTCAGGAAAAAGAATGACAATGGCAACGGCAGCGGATTTCTCCTCAGGCTCGGTCCCTTTGGCCAGGCAATCAAACAAGTCGAGCTGGGAGATTACATCTCCATGCAAGTCGAGTTCATCCAGCTTTCAAATAAGATCTGCGTGCTGAGTTGGGATGACTTGGGGAGTTTTGGCGGGCCTGGGTATCAACTCCCCTGGTGGAATGAAGGCGAGTGCTACAATCAGCTCTACCGCCCGAGCCTGAAAAAAGTTCGCAAGTTTTTCTATCCCCTGGGAGATGACAAAGCTTACATCACCGAACTGGTCAAGCTCAACGACGATCCCGGCGGCTATCAGCTTGCCAGCGACGGTCAGTTCCTGTTAGGTAGGTATATAAACCAAAAAGGCAAACTGGGCCCGAAAACCACATCGCTGTTCGATCACCAAAATATGCTCTACATGATGGACGCCGCCTGCCTGCCAGGCGGCAACCGGGTGTTCGTCGCCTGGGTGGAAAAAGGGGATGCTCTTGGTGTCGGCGGCCGGGCGGGGAATGCCGATTATCACTCCGAGGTCAAGGGCCTCGTCTTCGACGCTGTCCCCCAGGATTGAAAACCGCTTAGGCGGTCCCGGAGTCGACCTGTCTGCTTACAACAACGTCTGAATCGAATAGGATGGGTGTACGTGGGTGTCCGGCACGTTTCTCAACATCAAACCAGAGGAGTAAGCACATGCTGAAGAAGGTGGGCTTTGTCGTTGTACTCCTGGTTGCCTTTTCAGTCGCCGCGATGACCGGCGCATGCGGGGGGCCGCCCGCCGAAGAATCGCCGATGGACGCTGCGGGTTTGATCAATGGCGAAATCGGTGAGCGGATCGACGCCTACATGAAGGGTCTTGAAGGTATCGGCTTCTGCGGAGCGGTCCTGGTCGCGCGCGGCGAGGAGGTTCTAGTCAACAAGGGATACGGATACGCTGATATCGGCAAGGGGATCCGCAACACAGCCGAGACGGTATTCCTCATCGGCTCGATCACCAAGCAATTCACCGCCGCGGCGATCATGAAGCTTGAGATGGAGGGCAAACTCAACACCGCCGACTCTATCAGCAAATATCTTGAGAGCGTTCCCGAGGACAAGCAAGAGATCACGCTGCACCAAGTCCTGACCCACACTGCCGGCTTCGTCGACTATACCGGCGACGATTACGAGACCACGCCGCGCGACGAAGCGGTACGCAGAGCACTGGCTGCGATGTTGCTGTTCACGCCCGGCGAGCAATTCCAGTACTCGAACGCCGGCTTCAGCGTCCTGGCCGCTATTGTGGAGATCGTCTCCGGAAAACCCTACGAGGACTTCGTGCTGGAGAATCTCTTCAAACCCGCCGGGATGAAACATACCGGCTACCGCGGCCCCGACTGGAGCGGGATGGTGATCAGCCGCATGTATAACGACGACACCGACAACGGCACCGCCCTGGAACGCGACTATCCCTACTGGAACCTGCTCGGCAACGGCGGCGTGATGTCGACGACCTACGACATGTTCCTCTGGCACCGCGCCCTGATGGGCGAAAGCGTCCTCTCAGCAGAAGCCAAAGAGAAACTCTACACGCCTGAACTCAACAACTACGCCTATGGCTGGGACTCGCGCGAAACCGAGTTCGGTCGCCTGATCACCCACGACGGCGGCAACGATCTCGGGGCTAACTCGAATTTCATGCGTTACATCGACCGTGATGTCGTCGTCTTCTATGCTTCCAACCGCCGCATCAGCGGCTTCCCGACCAACTACCTGATGCGTAATGCGCTGGTGAGAATTGCCCTGGGAGAGGACTTCGATCCCTTCCCCGCGGCGGCGGAGGGCGAGGGATATGATCCCGCCGCGTTCGCCGGGCGCTTCCTGCTCGATTCGGGCGAGTTTATCGATGCGAATGTTCTGGGTGGCAGGCTCGTGCTGGTGCCCGTCGGGCAGGAGATGGTCAACGCGATCATCGCGCCGCCCGAGGACATCGCTTCAGAATGCAGCGAAATCAACGAGAAGGCGGTGCGCGTAATCGATGCAATCGCTGCCGGGGATTTCGATCCCCTCGGCGGATTGATGGTTAATCCGGAGCGTCTGGAGGGCTGGAAGGAATTCCTGACGCCGAGAATTGCCGATTTGGGTGATATCGAGGAGTATCTGGTGCTTGGCACGATTCAGGCTTGGTGGAGCCCGGGTGAAGGACTGGTGAGCTTCATCAGGATAAAGGGAGCGAACAAGACACTGGTCTTCCGCTTTCACTGGAACGAGCAGGGCATCTGGGGTCTCGGCGGCCGGGCGATCGAGCAGCCGGTCACTCTGATCTGTCAGCCGCGAGGCGAGAGCGAGTTGGCGGCCTACGAGCCGGCGCTCGGCCTCACCATTCCGGTGGGGATTCTGAGAGAGGGAGAGAATTTAAGTCTCATTCTGAAGACTTCATCCGGCGACATTACGGCCACCCGACAAAATTGAGTCTGCATCCGGACTTGCCGTCGTGTATCCTATACGGGCAATGTCCGACGGCCGCAAACTGAAGGTTTTCGCCTACTACTGCCTGTGGTACGACGGGGCGGCGGTGGCGGGGCTCCTGCCTTCTGAAGCACGGTTGCCGAAGATTTGATCACTCCTCAGCAAGGACTTGACTGTCAGGATTTCTCGCCGCGGGTGCGGGCGAGGACGAAGACCTCGTAGGAGATCCTGTAGATGTAGCCGTCGGTGTCGCGCACGGCCAAATCCGCTTTCACCTGCACCTTCTTCGATTCGTCATCCCAGTCAGCATCGACGCTGTCCACCGCCCAGCCCGCATCGTTGGACACGTTGTCGTTGTAAATGCTGGCCAGCGCCGCCGAAGCCGTCGCCCTGCGGAATTGACCCGCTCCGAAATTCCTGCCGACCAGAAAAGTAATCGTGTCCCTTTTCCAATGATGTACCGATTCGCCCTTGAAATTGAGAACCGCGATTCCGGTGTAAATAAAGAGCCGATCGGCTCCCTCCGGCCCGCTTACCGCTACTTCAAGCTCCTGGTGATTCTCGAGCCCGTCCAGCTTAATGGTCATGGCCTGCCTCCTTTCCACGTACATAGTTTGCGCCCGCGGAGGCGAGTCGCCGCCGGCTCGATCTCCTGCCTGCCGCCACCCCGTCGAGGAGAGAGCTCCGGCGAAGCCTCCCAGGCTACATGTTGATGATCAGGAAAATCCTCTCCATTTAATAAGTAACCGTAAAACCACGGTAAGCGGAAAGTTAAAGGGCCAGCCACGATTATCGCGTGGCGATCGCACTGGAGTGGGTTGCGATGCTGCGGCAGCTCGCCGGATCGTGTATCCTTGCCACATCATGTCGGACGGACCGAAGCTCAAGATTTTCGCCTACTACTACCCCTGGTACGACGGGGCGGCGGACCCTCGTTGGTCCACGCTGCGCGAGTACAGCCCCTACCTCGGTTTCTACAACTCCGGCGAAGAGGCGGTTGTCAGGCAGCACGTCGAGTGGGCGATCGAATACGGCATCGACGGCTTCCTGGTTGAGTGGTTCGGGCCGGACAGCGCTGATCCGCGCGACGACTACGATCAGCCGGAGAAGTGCGACGCCAACCTCGCCGTGCTGCGCTCCGTCTTGGTGGACTATCCCGACTTCAAGTTCGCCATCTTCTACGACCAGGCGATCCGTTTCGCCGGAAACCTCAAGTTCACGGAAACCTGGCGGCGCGATCTATTCCTTTCGGATCTTGCGTATGCTGCGCAGAAGAATTTCCCGCACCCTAACTATCTGCGCATCAGAAACCGTCCAGTGGTCGCGATCTACCTAACGCGCAGTGCCAAGTACGACGACGGAGCGGTTCTCGAGCAGGCGCGTAATCGGAGCGACAGCCTCGGCTACGGTAGAACCTACATCGTCGGCGATGAGATCTGGTGGGGGCAGAAGACCTGGAAATTTGCCCAGCTCGATGCGGTGACCGCTTATAATCTCCACAATCACAAGTGGATGAATATCGTCGGCGCCAACGTGCGCAAGTTTGCCGCCGCCACCGCCGCACTCTATGCAGACATCCAGCCTGAGGCTGATTATTTCGGCACCGATGTCATTCCCAACATCGGCCACGCTTACAACGATGAATTCCTGCGCGGCAACCTGCCCTTGATCAACACTTTCGAAGACGGCGACTATCCGCAACACCGCGACGACATGATCGAGTGCATGAGGGCGCAGCAGGCGGTCTGGCAGAGCAATCGCTTGTTCAATGAAACCGGCGACGCTTACCTCTTCATCACCTCTTTCAACGAGTGGCCGGAACGCTCTGTGGTCGAACCGACGGCCGAAATCGAGACCTTCAACCGCATCAACGATTTCGAGAGCGGCAGGCACCTCTACCTCCAGCCGCACCGTCTCGAGTTCCTCAGGGGGATCCGCGACGGCAAACGGTTGATCGAGGAAAACATCCTGCCTCTGATCTGAGGGCGCGCCATGGCAGTGCCGTTGATCTTCGCCTACTACTACCTCTGGTACCGCGGGCAGGAGGAGAGGCGGTGGCCCACCTTCAACCGCGACTACCCGCCCGCCCTCGGCTTCTACCGCAGCGACGATCCGCGCGTCCTCTACCAACATCTGCTTTGGGCGGCCGAGTACGGCATCGACGGCTTCCTTGTCGAGTGGTTCGGCACCACGACCGACGACGGCCGCTACAGCGACTCCAACCTTGCCCGCCTGCGATCCCTGCTCTCGGGCTTCCCCGGCTTCCGCTATGCCGTCTTCTACGATCAGGCGATTCGCTTCGGCTCCCTCGACTTCGCCGAGCCCGACAAGCGCGGGCAATTCCTCGCCGACATGGAGAAGATCGCCCTCGACAACTTCTCCCATCCCAACTACTGGCGCATCGGCGGCCGCCCTGTTGTCGTGCTTTACGTGACGCGCGCCGCGACAGGCGGCTACGGCAACCTGATCGCAGAAGCGCGCGAGCGGATGGCGCGCAGCGGCTACGCTCCTTATCTCATCGGCGACGAAGTCTGGTGGGGGCGCGACACAAGCGGCTTCGAGTACTACGACGCAGTCACCGCTTTCAACCTCCACAACGACACCCAGGTGCTACGCGCCGGCGGGGACGTGCGCCGCTTCGCCGAGCTGAGCGCAAGCCTTTACCTTGCCATCCAGAGCAAAGCAGAGGGGAGCGGCGTGGAGGTAATCCCCGGCATCGGCCACGCCTATAACGACGAGGTTGTGCGCAGCAACCTGCCGCTCCTGCCCACGGTCAATCCCGGCGAGCTGCCGCAGTACCGCGAGGACATCATCTGTGCCGCCAAACAGGCTGCCGCCGTGTTTGAGAGATCGATGCTGGTCAGCGACTTCGGCATCGCACCGCTCTTCGTCAACTCCTTCAACGAGTGGCCGGAACGCTCGGCCGTTGAGCCCTCAGCCGAGATCGAGGCCTTCAACGAATTCGACGACCGCACCAACAACCGCCGCATCGTCCTGCCCGCGCACGGATATGCCTATATGGAAGGGCTGAGGGAAACCAGAAGCATGATGCTCTCATGACAATTGCCCGCTGCGCGTTTCCCGCAGCGAGGAAATTAGACCGAATTAATACCTTTTGGAAATTGATAATCAGTCATGATCGCTAACTTACCGCCTGGCGACCACCGACTTCCCGGCGCCAGCCAGAGCGCGCCGTAGAGGACTCGGGCGAGAAGAATATCCTCGGGCCTGATACCTGTGCGGCGGACGCCGCCGGGGGGATCGAAATTGGCGTCGAGCAGAGTACGGTTGGGCAGGCGGGCGGTGGGGCGGTAACCCAGCGCTTCGGCCAGGCAGCGCTGGACGATGTGGCGCGCGTAGGCGATCTCTTCCTCGCTGCCCGCACCCCCGCGGTAGAAACTGTTGAGCGTCATGTCGTCGAGCACAATTCCGGCTGCGACAATCTCATGCGGATTCTTCTTCGAGAAGCGCAGGCTGACAACCGGCTTGGGATAGTTGTCGCGCTTGACGACCGTTATCGTCCCCGGCGGCAGCTCGTCCGCATAGAAGGGCTCATCAGAGGTTGGCAGATCCACGACCAGGGATAGCCGCATCTCTCCGGCCGTGAGATCGCGCAGGGCATTGTTCTCGACGATGTCGCGAACGAAATCGGCCTCCGCAGTGTCTAGCGACGCGCCGAGGCGCAGGATTATCTTCTTCCGCTCGAAGCGCGTTACAGCGCCGCGCGCGGCTCCTTTGGGAATGCTATCCGGGGTGTTTTCGCGGGTGAAGAGAACATCACGCAGCATCTCCGGCCAGGCGGTCTCGAATGCCGCGTCATCGATACCCAAATCGCGCCCGGCTCCCGCGAGCGGTATCAGAGCCAAGCGCCCGATTCTGGCATTGGCCTCGATCCCCGGCTTGAGCACTGCCCGGTAATCGAGTCCGGCGTAGTCGTATCCGCCGATATTCTGCGGCTTGATTCTGATCCGGAAACGCTCGCCCGCCGGATCGGCCACGTCGGCAATCAGGAGGCCCATGTCCCACGTCCCATCGGAGTCGGTGCGAAGCGAGTAGCTTTTCTTCGAATCGAGGTTCCTGATTCTTAACCGAACACCCGGCAGTGGAGTCAGGTTGCATGGATCGATCAACGTGCGCCGTGGATCTTTTCTTCCGGCTGGCAGGGTACGGGAAGTCACGGCAACGGCAGCTGCGCTCGCGAGGAATTCGCGCCTGGTGGGAGAGTGTGTCATTCGAGTAGCACGGGAGCCAGCGGATAGGCTGAGTCGCCGACCAGGCGCGTCAGGCCTACGCTCGACAACCGCGTCCCCGGAGCGTAACAGCCGCTGCCGCCGCCGGAGACGGCAGCAAAGAGGGCCTTATCGACAGGGGTGATCGTCTTGCGAACATACGCGCCGGGCGGGCCGTAGTTTTCATCGACGACTGAAGCGTTGGGCAGCATCAACGTCGGCCGCCAGCCGAGAGCGTATGCCGAACACCGCTGTACCAGGTGATGGGC
>DATKUA010000127.1:0-2848 GCA_035530855.1 Acidobacteriota bacterium
TCGAATCCGGAGACTGCGCCCTGCTGGTCATCGATATGCAGGAGGAGTTCGTCAAGCCGGGCTGGACTCCCGACTGGGTGCCGGAGGCCACCGCGCAGGTTCCGCGCATCAAGCGCCTGATCGAGTTCTGCCGGGAACTTAGCGTTCCGGTCATCTACACGGTCTACTCGAAAACGCATGACTACCTCGACCGCCCGGCCACCGGAGCTTCCATGCCGGGCAGGTATGCCGACCTGCAGATCGATCGCTCCAGCCACTTCTTCGAGGGGCGCGTCTGGCACGAGTTGGCCCCGGCTGAGGGAGATATAGTAATCCACAAGCCATCCTACGGCGCCTTCTACGACACGCCGCTGGAAACCATACTCAAGAACCTGGGCAAGGGAACAGTGATCATCTGCGGCACGCTGACCAACTATTGCTGCGGATCCACCGCCCGCCAGGCCTACGAGCGCGGCTTCAAGGTGGTTTTCGGCAGCGACGTCACCTCCACCGACGATCCCGCGATGCAGGAGCCGGAGTTGAAGGTTCTGCGCAAGGGTTTCGCCCGCGTGATGACCGCCGAGGAGATAGTGGCCAAGCTCACACGGAATGTTGGCTGAGGCCTGAGCCGGCTTTCCGGGGTGTCCTTACTCCCACTGCCTGATCGCCGATTATCGGGAAAATCCCCCGGGGGGGGGCTTGACGACTTAACGGTTGCGCTATACAATTGTTGTATAATACAACCAACTTCGGGGGTGGTTGTGGAAAAGGCAAAGATAAGGGGTTTCAGAAGGAACTTACGGCGCTTCGAGCGCCTGATCGAGAGCCAAATCAAAGACGCTTGCTTCTGCACAGGAGTGTCGATGGCGCAGTGTCACCTGCTGCTCGAAATCGAGGGACAGGGAGAAACGACCGCCGCGGCATTGTCGGAATCCATGGGCCTCGACAAGAGTACACTCAGCCTGACGATCGACTGCCTGGTCGGCAGCGGCTTGGTGGAGCGGCGGGAGCACCCCGTCGACCGTCGCTATACGCTGCTTTGTCTCAGCGAACAGGGCCGCAAGATTTGCGCGGAAATCAACCAGGTGAACGACGAGTACTACGAGAGCATTTTTCAAATGATCCCCGCTGAAAAGCACGAGGAGGTCATCAGCTGCTTTGGATTGCTGGTCGATTCACTTATTGAAGACGATACAAGGCGGAAGAATCAGGATAAATGCTGCTGAGCCCAGTCTGATGGTAAGTGAAACTCTCCGTTCTCTAAAACGACAAGAGGTGCGCTATGGAATGTGAATCCTACTTCGATTGTGTCGCGCATGAATGGGATCGTATGCGCGCTGCCTTCTTTCCGGATGCCGTACGAGAAAAAGTATTGGAAATAGCCGGACCCCTTCCCGGCGCGCTCGCCGCGGATATTGGCGCCGGAACCGGCTTCATCACCGAAGGCCTGCTGGAACGGGGGCTGCGCGTAATCGCTGTCGACCAGTCACAGGCTATGATCGATGAATTAAAACGCAAGTTCTCCGGCCACAAGCATCTGGAATGCCGACTGGGCGAAGCCCTTGAGTTGCCGATCGAGAGCGGGACGATAGATTACGCCTTTGCCAACATGTTCCTGCACCACGTGGATGATCCTGCAGGCGCGGTAATGGAAATCGGCAGGATCGTCAGGAGAGGCGGGCATGTGGTGATCACCGACATCGACAAACACGATTACGAATCGCTGCGGACTGAGCACCACGACCGTTGGCCGGGCTTCCGGCGTGAGGATCTCGGCGCGTGGCTGCACGACGCGGGATTTGACAAGGTGAGAGTGGAGAGCTTGGGACATGAGTGTTGCGCTGATTCAAAGCTCTACCCGGAATGCTCGGCAATATCCATATTCATGGCTTCAGGAGTGATGCAACACGTATTGACGGAAAGGGGTACGCTCAATCTCCGGGCCGGCATACGATGCTGTTCGTGACAGATCAAGGTCTGGAAGGATGCCAGGTCCTTCTTGTTGCATCACTTCGAAGTCGAAATCAAGTGGAGATTTTCATGTACAGCATTGCCAAGCACAGTGGAGATTATTTCAACTCGGGATTCAACTGCGCGGAAAGCGTTCTCAGCGCTGTCGCAGATCATTACGGAATCGAATCGGAATTGATACCTCGAATCGCCACCGGTTTCGGGGCCGCGACGGGGCTTTCATCAGGGCTCTGCGGAGCCCTCAGCGGCGGAATCATGGCCCTGAACATGCTCCTCGGCAGAGACGTTGCAGCTGACACCGAATCCAAGGAGCGGGCCTACGAGGCGGCTAGGCAACTCGTTAAAGAATTCGAAGAGAAATTCGCCTCGCGTTACTGCACGGATATCCTGGGCTTTGATCTGGCCGACGATCCCGGGTTCAAGCGCTTCGAATCGGAGAATCTTGACAACCTCAAGTGCCTCCCGATCGTCGAGGAGACGGCCGTGATGGTTCTCAATATCGCCGGCGAAAAACGATAAAGCGATCTCAGCCGGACTCGATCGCCGGTTAATTTTCGAGCGCAGCCTTCAGCAGCGGCTTTATCGAGGGGATTTTCAGCTTTTGCTCCATCCAGTCGGCGCGGTCGAGCAATGCCTGGAACTCGTTCATCTCGTGGTCGGTGGAGTACCACTTGACCAGCTTCGGTTCGCTGGCAGCGTCAGCATAGCGCTGCATTGCATCTTCCTTGAAATACTGCTCGTAGCGGCCGAACTGGAAAAGTATCGGCGTCGGATTCGCGTGCGGTACGTAGCGGATGGCGTCGAGGCACTTGTTGACCTCGAGATAGTCGCTCATTCCTTCCTCACCCACGGCGTCACGTAGCCGCTTGAACATCGGCATCTCGATCAGCATCGCCGC
>DATKUA010000128.1:0-55349 GCA_035530855.1 Acidobacteriota bacterium
TAACCAGTGCCTTGCCGTCTTAAAGGATGAAGTCTGCCTCGTAATCACCGACGAGCCATGCCGCTCGATCGGCAAGGCTCTGTTCGATGCGGCACTGCAGGCGGGCGCCGAGGCGATGTTGCTCGAGATGACACCGCGTCAAATCGACGGAGAGGAGCCGCCGGCGCTAGTGGCGGCGGCGATGTACGCCGCCGAGGTAATTCTGTGCCCCACATTCCGCAGCCTGAGCCACACAGCCGCCCGGATGGCGGCCTCAGATAGGGGCGCGCGGATAGCGACCTTGCCGGGGATAACCGAGGATACGATGCTGCGCGCGATGAGCGCCGACTACCGGCGGATCGACGTGCTGAGCCGCCGGATTGCCGCCTTGCTCACAGATGCGAACGAGGCCCACCTCACCGCCGCAGGAGGCACGGATCTGCGCTTCGGCCTGCAGGGCCGCGCCGGCGAAGCCGACACAGGCATCCTTCGCAACGGCAGGGATTTCGGTAACCTGCCGGCGGGAGAAGCTTACATAGCGCCTCTGGAGGGGACGACCGAGGGAGTGCTGGTGATAGACGGCGCAATGGGCGACTCCGGCATCCTGGAAGACGAGGTGATCGAAATAGAAGTGAGAGGCGGTCACGCCGTCAATATAGGCGGCGGCGAGGCGGCCCGCATGCTGCTGGCGTCCATCGCTCCCTTCGGCAACGATGCCCGCAACATCGCCGAGCTGGGAATCGGAACAAACGAGCGGGCGAAACTTGTCGGCAACATCCTCGAGGACGAGAAGGTGCTGGGGACCGTCCACGTCGCGATCGGCAAGAACAGCGCGCTCGGGGGAGTAGTGGATGTGCCCGTCCATCTTGACGGCATCGTGCTGGAACCGACTCTCGACGTCGGCGGCGTAAGGGTGCTGGAAAAAGGCAGGATGTTAGTTGAGTAGCCCCCGCATTTCCATACAGGGCGCCTGCGGGAATCACTACTCGGGCCGGGTTCGCGCGGCGGAAACGCCGGTCGGGGATGCCGCCGGATTCCTTGTAAAGCTTTACAAAAAAAGCCGTTTATGTTAATATTCCAGCGTTAAAACGCTGTGCCGCTTGATTTTATCTCTATCGCATAATATTCGCCGGACGGCGGTGCAGAGAGGGGTCCTGATGGATATTTCAACCGTCCTCGGCTTTCTGGTCGGCTTCGGTCTGGTTCTCGGTTCCATCATACTCGGAAACGGTCTCGGTTTTTTCATCGATCCGATGTCAATGATGATTGTTTTGGGCGGAACCTTCGGTGCCACTCTCATCGCCTTTCCTCTGGCTGATATCCAGAAGTTGATCTCAGCCCTGAGCAAAGCTTTCTTCCATAAAGCTGAGACGCTCAAAGAGCTCGTTCCGCGCATGGTCGAATTCGCCAGGGTCGCGAGGCGCGATGGAGTGCTGGCCCTCGAGAACGTCGCGGGCGAGGCTTCCGATCTGTTCATGCACCAGGGGATCCAACTCGTCGTCGACGGCACCGAGCCGGAGCTGACACGGCAGATTCTGGAGACAGAGCTGGAGAAAGTGGCCGATCGGCATCGCATCGGCTCGGGCATCCTGGAGGCGATGGGGAACTTCTCACCCGCGTTCGGCATGATCGGCACGCTCATCGGCCTGATTTTCATGCTGCAAAGCCTCGACGATCCCTCCTCCATCGGCCCCAAAATGTCCATCGCTCTGGTGACAACCTTCTACGGCGCGCTGCTGGCCAACCTCGTCTTTCTGCCGTTGGCGGAGAAGTTGAAGAAGCGCTCCAACGAGGAGTTGCTGTTCAAGGAGATGACGATGGCGGGCATCCTCTCCATTCAAAGCGGGGACGTGCCGCGCATCGTAGAGCAGAAACTTAACACCTTCCTGCCACCGGGGGAGAGAGCCACACAATTCTAGCAAGCCATGATCGGAAACAACCATTCCAAGCCGATAATCATCAGGCAACGCCCGAAGCTGCCGGTTCATGTCTCCCTTTTCACCAGCCTCTCGATTATTATCCTGGCCTTCTTCATCCTGCTGACCGCCTATTCGACCTTTGATGTAGAGCGGGTCAAAATGGCGCTCACCTCGGTCCAGTTGGAGTTCGTAGGCATCTTCGAGAAGGCCGCCAGAATGTTCAGCATCTTCGAGACCGGCAGCGCCGGGCAGGAACTTACCGCAGAAGCCTCCAAGCCCGGTAACGAACTGCTTTATGATGTCATGACGTCGCATTACGAGGAGTTTCGCGCCCTGCAGAAATACGCCGACCAGATAGGGCTCGAGGGTAGCATCGGGATCATCGTGACACCTCGAGGCATGGTCGTGACCATGGGAGAAGAGCTCACTTTTGCCCCCGGGGACGACCGGCTAACTCCCCAGGGACGGCGCTTCCTCGACCGCCTGGTGGCGATAGTGGGGCCCTTCCGCAACGAGATCGCAATCGAGGGCCACACCGACACCAGCCAGCTCCCGCCCGGTGGGACGTGGCGCAACAACTGGGAGCTCTCGCAAGCGCGCGCGATGAGCGTGCTCAGCTATCTGAACTCCCGGGGAATCGGCATTGACAGGTTGTCGGCCGGCGGCGCCGGGGAGTACCGGCCGCTGGTCGCTAACGATACACCGGCAAACATGGCCCTCAACCGGCGGGTGGAAGTGATAATCAAGCACCCGCGGCTCGAACGCTCGGGCGAGATGAGGTGATGTGTGGGGCGTAAGATCCTGATAAGGGAAGAAGGGGCGCCTTCAGGAAGCTGGATGGTGACCTTCTCCGACATGTGCACGCTGCTGCTCACCTTCTTCGTCCTGCTGTTCTCGATGTCGAGCATCTCCAGCGAGCGTTTTCAGGAATTTTTCCGCTCGTTCGCCGGCGACCAGCTGGGCCTGATGTCGGCAGGTGAAATGGTTCACTCCAGCGATTTTGTCTTCGATCCCATTCCCGACATTCCGAAGAGCTCATCGCGGGCGGCGATGATCGATTTCGCGAGCAGCGTTGACGCCGGCTTGGGTAGCGGCAGCGTGGCCGACGCAGTCGAGTTTCAAGTCGAGGACGCTCCCGAAGGCGCTATCTCTATTATCCTGGCCGAGAAAGCACTTTTCAGGGAGGGCAGCGCAGAGCTGACGGCAGAGTCCTCCGACTTTCTCAATTTATTGAGAAATTTCCTGGCAAGGGTGCTGGAGATGTCCAACAGGCGCGTGATTGTCGAGGGTCACACCGATAACTCGCTTCCGCCGCGCGATGCCTATATACTCAGCGCACGGCGCGCAGTGGCCGTGCTCGATTATCTTTTGTCGGATCGGGAGGAGAGGGGCAGCTGGCTTCCACCGGAAAGGTTTATAGTTGCCGGTTACGGATCGACCCGCCCCAAGGTCCCCAACGACACGCCGGAGAACCGTGCAGCGAACAGGCGCGTTCGAATCTACCTGGAGCCGCCGGACGCGTCGATCTTCTCAAATGTTATACAATGAGGCTTAGCGATGGTTGATGAAGCGGACGACTTTCAGGCAGCGGAAACGGAGGAAGCTTCAGAACGGGCTGCGGGAAAGAAGGGCGGCGGCCTCATAAAGATAGTCATAGTGCTGGTGGTGATCGTAGTGGCTGTGGTCGCGGGCTGGTTCGTTGCTCAGATGATCCTGCCGCCGCCGGCGGCGGACGGCGAGCAACCCGCCGCGGTAGTGGAGAAGGTCAGCAAGCCCCTTGGAGATCTCTACGATCCCGAGAATCCGCCGGGCGTGCTCGAGTTCGCCGATCCCTTCCTGATTCGCCTGCGCAAGCCGCCCGGTCTGATGCAGAACGAGGTTTACCTCAAAGTGAGCTTGACCCTCGAGGTGGGGAGCGAGGAAATCAGGGAGGAGATGCAAGCCAACGAGGCGGTGATGTCACGCATCAGCGACACGATAATCACTTTCATGGCCAGCAAATTTCCCGAGGAGATCGAGACTCCCGTCTGGACTAAGTTGAAGGACGACCTCCTGAAGATGATTAATAACCAATTCCCGGAAGCTTACTATGTGAGGCGGGTCAACTTCAGGGAATTCGTGGTGCAGTCGAGGTAGTGAATGGCGACGGATTCGGAAGAGGGGACTCCGAAGAAGCAGTTCCATCTGGGAGAGCTACAGGATTTTGGCGACATCCCCTTCGAGATCACCATCCTCATCGGCAAGACGTTGATGACGATCAGCGATCTCTTGCGGCTCGACCGCGGAGCGGTTGTGGAGCTCTCCAAGAGCGCCGGCGAGAGCTTTGACCTGCTCGCCAACGGCAGGCTTATCGCCCGCGGAGATGTCACGGTGATCGACGACCACCTAGCCATCCGCGTAACTGAAGTCGTCGAGCCCGGAAGGAGGGAGAGGTGAACTGCTGCCGCCCGGCCTTCCTTCCCGCCATGATCAACGCGCTCGCTCAAGCCGGTCAGCAGACAGACGACCAGGCCGGCCAGGCTGCAAAGCCCCTTGTGACCAGGGATTTCGATATCTGGCCCTACGTCATCAACCTGGTTCTGGCGCTGGCCGTCGTCATCGCTCTCATCCTGCTCATTACCTGGCTGCTGAAGCTGACAATGGGCAGAAAATTCTCGTTCGGGAGCTCGGGGCTGCTGCAGGTGGTGGCTTCGGTGCCGTTGGGCGACCGCCGCTTCATCTCGGTGATCAGGGTGGGGAAGCGCTACTATCTGATCGGAATCAGCTCGGGCGAGATTTCGTTGCTATCGACTCTCGATGCCGACGAGATAAAGCCGTATGTCGAGACAGGCGGGGCTGCTGAGGAGGGCGGCTTCGCCCGGCTGCTGAAGCGATTTAGAGGCGAAAAACCGGAAGGCAGGGAAGATTCGCAGTCTTGAACGGGGGAGACCAGTGAGGCCGCTGCTTCAGGCCGACGGCAACGTGATTATCAAGCGGCTAAGCCGCCGCAGCGTCATCTTCTTCGCTCTCGTCGCGGCATACCTGGCTCTCTGGCTGCCCGGCGCGTTCGCCGGCGGGGCCCCTCCCCCCCAGGAACAGCAGCGGATTCCCGACATCAACATCACCCTCGGCGAGGGCGCCGAGGCCACCACCATCAGCCTCCCGCTGCAGATTCTGCTCCTGGTGACAGTCCTCTCGCTGTTGCCCTCGATCCTGATAATGCTCACCAGCTTCACCCGCATCGTCATCGTCTTCCACTTCATGCGTCAGGCGTTGGGCACCCAGACGGTGCCGCCCAACCAGGTGCTGATCGGCATGGCGTTGTTCCTGACCATGATGATCATGTGGCCGGTGGGTCAGAGCATCTGGAATGACGCTGTGGTGCCCTACAACGAGGGCAACCTCGGCGCCTTCCAGGCGGTGCAGGCGGCGGAGGGCCACATCCGCAACTTCATGATGAAATTCATCCGCGAGAGGGATCTCAACCTCTTCATGGAGATCAGCGGGGTGCAGGCCTCGACTTTCGAGGAGGTACCCACCTATGTGGTGGTGCCGGCCTTCATGCTCAGCGAAGTCAAGACGGCGTTCGAGATCGGTTTCCTGGTCTTCCTGCCCTTCCTGATCATCGACATGGTGGTCGCCTCGGTGCTCCTGTCGATGGGCATGATCATGCTGCCGCCGATCCTGATTTCGATGCCGTTCAAACTGCTGGTCTTCGTGCTGGTGGACGGCTGGTACCTGGTGATCGGCTCACTTGTGCGCAGCTTTACTATGGGATAGCGATGTCGCAGGAACTCGTAATGGCCGTGGCCACGGAGGCGATCAGGGTGCTGCTGCTGGTGGCGGCGCCGATGCTGATCGCCGGCCTTGTCGTCGGCGTGCTGATCAGCATCTTCCAGACCGCGACCTCGATCCAGGATCAGACGCTGACTTTCATCCCCAAGATCATCACCGTCCTCATCGTGCTGCTGATCGCGCTGCCCTGGATGATGCAGATCATGACCGACTTCACCGCCCGATTATTCTCGCAACTCCACCTCTACGTGCGCTAGCGATGAGCTTTGCTGTCCCCATCCAGCAGATTCAGGGCTTCATCCTGATCCTCTTCCGAGTGGCGGGGATTATCGCCTTCGCGCCGGTTTTCGGCGCCTCCTCAGTCCCCCCGATCATCAAATTATCGCTGGCCTTCGCCGGAACCATTCTCTTCTTCCCCGCGGTTATCGGCATCATCCCGCCGATTCCACCCGATGCGGTCACCCTCGTGCTCGCAATCGGCGGCGAATTGCTGATCGGGGTCTCCATCGGCCTGCTGGGCAGGACCATCTCCTCGGCCGTCCAGTTCGCCGGCGAGATAATCGGCTTTCACATGGGTATGCGCATCGCCAACGTTTTAGATCCCTCGGCCGAAGTGTCAGTGTCGCTGATGGGCGCCTTTTACAACCTGGTGACGATCCTCCTGCTGCTGAGCTTGAACTTTCACATCATTCTCATGGGCGTCATCCGGCAGAGTTACGTGGTGATTGCGCCTCTGGGATTGAATTTCAGGCTCGAGGCCGGCGACGTGTTCATCAGGCTGGGCTCGAACATCTTTCTCTTCGCCCTCCAGGTGGTGGCGCCGGTGCTCGCAGCGATCTTCTTTGTCGAGATCGTCATCGCGGTGCTGGCCAAGACGGCCCGGCAATTCAACATGCTGATGCTGCAGTTCCCGCTGAAAATCCTGCTCGGCATGTTCGTGCTGGCCGTGACCCTCCGCGCGATGCCGCGGGGAGTGGAGTACATGCTGGGTAAGGTGCTGGGCGAGATCAGCCGTCTGCTGAATTTCTTTGGGTAGCGTGCAATGGGTACGGAAGACAAGTCGGAAAAGACGATACCCGCGACTCCGCGCAAGAGGCGGAAATCCAGGGAAGACGGTAAGCTGCCGCGCAGCAAGGAATTTTCCAACATCATGACCTTCGCTGTCGCGCTCCTCGTCACTTTCCTCTTCGGCGGGATGGGCACGGTTGCGCTCGGCCGGCTTGTCACCAGACTGCTGACCGCCGCCGGCACCATGCAGATCAATCAACCCTCGGTCATCAATTTGTTGTGGGAGGTTGCCGGAAGCCTGGCGTTGATCGTCGGGCCGTTGTTTCTCGCTCTCCTAGCCACCTCCATCTTCGCGTCGACGCTGATGCAGGGCGGTTGGAACATATCGTTCAAGCCATTCGAGTTCAAGCCCAACAAGTTCAACCCGATCGAGGGCTTGAAACGGATGATCATGAGCCCTTCGGCCGCGATGAATTTCCTGCGCACGATCCTGATCGTCCTGGTTGTAGTGTGGATGACCTGGGATACGATCATGGCGGAGCTTCCGCATCTTCCGGGCCTGATGATGATCCCGCTGCCGCAGGCTGTCGAATACGCAGCGAATTTCATCTTCGTGGCGCTCTTCAAGATCCTGCTGCTGTTCATCATCCTGGCGGTAATGGATCTCGCCTGGACGCACCACCGCTACACCGAGGACCTAAAGATGTCGCGCCGCGAGGTGAAGGACGAGATGAAGATGACCGAGGGCGATCCGCTGATCAAGCGCCGGATCAGGACCCTGCAGTATCAGATGGTACGCCGCCGGATGATGGCCGAGGTGCCGCGCGCCGATGTGGTGATCACCAACCCGACACACTTCGCCGTGGCGTTGCTCTACAATGTGGAGATGGCGTCGGCACCCGAGGTGGTCGCCAAGGGCAGGGGCTACCTGGCCCGGCGTATCAGGGAAATCGCCGAGGAGAACGAAGTTCCGCTGGTCGAGAATCCGCCGTTGGCGCAAGCCCTCTACCGCACCTGCGAGATCGGCGATCTCGTCCCGCCCGATCTCTACAAGGCCGTCGCCGAGGTCCTGGCCTACGTCTACAAACTCCGCAACAAGGTTCCCGCGTGAAGCCCGCGGGAGAAGCCTTAATCCACGCCCGAACGAGTCCTTTTCAGAGCATTGCGGATGATGTAAGAAGGGGAAAAATCTGTTATAATGAGGCACTTGCAAGTAACCCGTAGTTACTGAGAAAACGCCACGGTGGGACTGAAAGAATGCGGGTAAAGAAGTACACGGCCTCGACAATCAAGGATGCTCTGGCGCTGATTCGCCGCGAGATGGGAGAGAATGCGCTGATCATTTCCACCAGGGAGATGAACGGCCGGTTGGGGCGCCGCTTCGTGGAGGTCACCGCCGCCGCCGACGATGCCTCCCCCCTGAAGGAAGACGAGATTGCTGAGCGGTTGGAGCCGACCAAGAGGGTGAAGAAGGCGGAGAGTGCGTACACCCCCAGCGACATCGAGGAGCAGATCGTCAAGAACCGCATGCTTCTGAGCCAGAGCATCGAGCCGCTCAAGCAGGAGCTCTTTGCCATCCGTTCGCTCGTCGACGAGATGCGCCGCAACCATGCCGGCCCCGACATCGAGCCGTTGCGCGAGGAGATGCGCGATCTGAAGCGCCTGTTCAGCGTGCTCTCGCGCCGTGCGGGCCTGACCGAGGAACTCGATTTCAGCGAAATCCCGCTGCAACTTTACCGCACCCTGATCGGCAACGAACTCGAGGAGAGCCTCAGCTATAACCTGGTCGAGGCGTTGAACAATCGGTTGCAGAAGGAGGAACTGAAGGACATATCCCTCGCCAGGAAGAGCCTGGAGGAGTTGTTAGCGAACGTCATGCCGGCCGGCAAGCCGATCGCCCTCAACGGCGGCCGCCCCGCCGTGCTGGCTTTCATCGGCCCCACAGGGGTAGGCAAGACAACCACCATCGCCAAGCTCGCCGCCCGCTGCAGCCTGCAGATGAAGCGGAAGGTTTGCCTGATTACCATTGATACCTACAGGATCGCCGCGGTCGAGCAGCTCAAAACTTACGCCCGCATCATGAACATTCCGCTTTTTGTCAGCTACAGTCCCGACGAGATGCGCCAGGCGATTGCCGATAACAGCGACGCCTCTCTTATCCTGATCGACACGGCCGGCCGCAGCCAGGCCGACGAAGAGCAGGTAAAGGATCTCAAGAGCTATTTTGCCGACGATCCGGGTATCGAGGTGATGCTGGTGCTCTCGGCGACCACGAAAAACCGGGATCTCTGCGACATCACCGACCGCTTCTTCCCAATCGGACCGAGGAAACTGGTTTTCACCAAGCTCGACGAGACCACGACATACGGACCGGTGGTAAACGAAACGGTGCGGACCAAGCTGCCGATAGCTTACTTCACCACGGGCCAGAACGTGCCCGACGACATCGAGGCTGCCAATCCGGGCAAGCTGGCCAGAATGCTGCTTGGATGAGGGATTTATGAGCGTCACCGACCAGGCGTCGCGGCTCCGTCAGATGGTGCAACGGGAGTCGGCTCAGGAAGCCGACAGCACGGGGCGCGCTGTCTCCATCGCCATCACCGGCGGCAAGGGCGGCGTGGGCAAGACCACTGTGGCTGCCAACCTCGCGATCGCGCTCTCGATGCTGGGGAGGCGGGTGGTGCTGCTCGACGCCGATTACGCCCTGGCCAACATCGACGTGCTACTGGGCTTCAGCCCCCGCTTCACGATCGAGCATGTTCTCAGCGGCGAGCGCAGCATCGGCGAGATCATCGTCGAGGGGCCCGGAGGAATCAAGGTGGTGCCGGCCACTTCCGGGATGCAGGATCTCGCCCAGTTATCGCCGGAGCAACAGAACAAGCTGTTCAACGCGCTGCAGGTGATGGAGAAGCACTTCCAGCACATGCTAATCGACACCGCGGCGGGCATTTCCGACAACGTGATAAACATCCTGCGCTCCGCCACCGAAGTCCTCGTTATTACCAACCCTGAGCCGCCGGCCTTTGTCGATTCCTACGCGCTGATCAAGCACCTGCTCAGCGAGCAGCGTGATGCGCGCGTGAAGCTGGTGGTCAACTCCGTGCGCGACGAGGAGGAGGCGATGAGCGTTTACGAGAGGATTTCGACGACGCTCTACCGCTTCCAGCGCGTGAAGATAGAGTACTTTGGGTATGTGACCGAAGATGACAGCGTCCGCAAGGCTGTGCGGCGCCAACGGCCCTTTATCATCCAGTACCCTAATAGTCCCGCAAGCCGATGCATCTCGGCGCTGGCGCGCAGGCTTGTCTCGACCTCCGGCGCGTTGCACAAGGCGCCGGGCTTTTGGGAGCGGCTGATGAAGGTGCTGGGCGGCTCCGCAGCCGGTTGAGGGGTAGGCAGTTGTTGGGGCAGCAATATCTCGAACAGCAACGCGAGCAGCAGATTCTCAGCCATCTGCCGCTGGTCAAGTACCTCGCGATGCGTATCCTCAACCGCCTGCCCAGCCACGTGGAGCTCGATGACCTGATCAACTATGGTATCATCGGATTAATGGATGCCGTTGACAAGTTCGACCAGAGCCGCGGCGTCAAGTTCAAGACCTATGCCGAGCTGCGGGTGCGAGGCGCGATTCTCGACGGCCTGCGAGAGCTCGACTGGGTTCCGCGCTCCTTCCGCAAGCGGAAGCGCGAACTGGAGCGGGCTTACAAGACACTGGAGAACGAGCTGGGGCGAAACGCGACGGACGAGGAAGTCGCCGCCGAGCTGCAGATTGACCTGAAGGCGTTCTATTCATTGCTCGACAATGTGCGGGGAGTCCAGATCGGCTCCATCGAGGCGGTCACCAAGGAAGGTAGCGAGAATCTGGTAGAATATGTACCGGACCGCGAGGAGAACTCGCCCACGTTCATCATGGAGAAACTCGAGCTGCAGAGGCTGTTGGCAGGGGGCATCGATAGGTTGCCTGAGAAAGAGAGACTTATTCTGAGCCTGTATTACTACGAGGACTTGACGATGAAGGAGGTCGGTGCCGTGCTGGGTATCACCGAGTCGCGCGTCAGCCAGCTGCATTCGAAAGCTGTGCTGCGGCTTCGCGGCCGGATGCAGACCGAGCTGAGCGGGAAGTAGATCGATGGCAAAGATACTTACGCAGGAGGAAGTTGACGCCTTGCTGGAGGCTGTGGCCGACGGCGAGGAGGGCGCGCTTCCGGATGTCGAGGAGGAGACCCACGCTCCGGGAAAGGCGGCGCCGTCGTCGAAAAAATTCATCCTCTACAACTTCCGCCGTCCGGAGCGCATCAGCAAAGACCAGCTGCGCTCGCTGCATTTCATGCACGACCGCTTCGCTCGTAACTTCAGCGCCTCTCTGTCGGCCTACCTTCGCACAATTACCGAGGTGAACCTGGTGAGTGTCGAGCAACTCTCCTATGCCGAGTTCCTGCTCTCGCTGCCCGATCCCACCTCGTTCAACGCGGTCAGCATGAAGCCGTTGGAGGGCAACGCCGCGCTCGAGCTGAGCCCATCGCTCGCGTTCCCGATGATCGACAAGCTGCTCGGCGGCCCCGGTATGCCCCTGGAGATCGACCGCAGCATAACCGAGATCGAGCAGAACATTATCGAAGGGGTGATCAATCTGGCGTTGGAAGACCTGATGGACACCTGGCGCAAGACGATGGAAGTGGAGATGCGGGTGGAAGCGCGGGAAACCAGCCCGCAGCTTATCCAGATCGTCGCGCCTAACGAAGTGGTCGTGCTGATCGTGTTTGAAGTCAAGGTCGGCGAAGTCTCGGGACTGATGAACTTCTGCATCCCGACGTCGCTGATTGAGCCCATCACCGGCAAGTTCGACCACGAATTATCCACCGGATCGCCGCGCATCCACGATCCCGACGACATCATCCGCATGAAGCGCCACATGCTGGAGGCGAAGCAATCGATCAGCGCCGAGATCGCCGGCTCGATGGTTTGCATCAACGATCTGGTCGACCTCAAGAAGGGTGATCTTCTGATTCTGGATTACGACGGCAAGAGCGATACGGTTCTTTCCGTTGGCGGCATCCCCAAGCTCACCGGAGCGGTGGTTGACAAGACGGGTCAGCGCTGCTTCGTGGTCAAGGAGAGGATGTCTGGCTCCGAAGGCGGCGATTAGCCCGCGGCGCCAGGAGGTTTTGATGGAAGCGAGAGATAAAGAGCTGCTGACGGAGATTGCAGGCCTGTTCCAGGAGAGCACCTCATCGGTGCTGCCGATGCTCCTTCCCAAGGAGACGGAGGTTGCGGTGGAGGGGATTGAGGAGTGGTCTCCGATCGCCTATCCCGAGTCGATGGTTCTGATGACAACGACCTTCACGGAGGGGCCCAGCGGATCGATATATTTTGTCATGGCTGCGAAACTGGTGAGCGTGATAGTCGACATGATGCTGGGGGGCGAGGGCGTTGACGACCGTCCGATGAACGAGGAGTCCAAGGATGCCCTCAAAGAAGCGATCAACCAGTTGCTGGGTGTGATCGCCACCGGCTTGAGGGAGCGCTATGCCGGTGCTGCCGGCTTCTCGCAAGTGGAGGTCCACGCGCTCGAGCCGAACATCGACCTCAACCTCCTGCTCGGCGACGAGAAGCAGATGCGCATAGCCTTGTCGGTAAAGTTCGACGGCGCCGACGCCGGCACGCTGGCTGTCTGCATTCCCGAGGAATCCTTTGCATCGCTGAGGGAGGATCTGGTGGAGGCGGAACCAAGCGCCGCGGCGCCTCCCGCTGCGGTTGTCGAGGAGGACCCGGTGGCCGCCGCATTGGCCGAGACGGCGGCCGAGGCGAAGCAGCATGCCCAACCACCGGCTCAGCAGCCGGTAGAAGCGGGGCCGGCTGGTGGGAGCGGCAACGTCGGGCTGATCCTTGATCTCGAGCTGCCGATTGTGATCAGGCTGGGCAAGACGGAGATGACCCTCCAGGAAATCGTCAGGCTGGGGCCGGGATCGATAATCGAGCTCAACAAGTCGGTGGAAGAACCGGTCGAGCTTCTGGTAAACAACAAGACTATCGCCACGGGCGAAATAGTTGTAGTGGAGGGTAACTTCGCGTTTCGCGTGAGCGAAGTTCAGAGCAAGTCGGCCCGCATTCAATCTCTCGGTTAATCTTGTAATCCGGGGCGCGACCGATTTATTATCCCAGAAGTCATTAATAGATTCGAGAGGGCGGGATGAGCCAGAGCGAGCTGGAAAAGCTGATCGCACGCGTAGGCGATTTACCCGCGATGCCGGTTGTCGCCGTCAAGGTAATGTCCATGATCGGTGATCCCTCCATCTCTGCGAACCATTTGCAGGCCATGATCTCGCGCGATCAGGCCCTAACCGTGAAGGTGTTGAAGATCGCCAACTCCGCGATGTTCGGCGTCTCCCGCGACATCACTACTCTGTCGCATGCCATCGTGATCCTGGGATTCTCGACTATCAGGTCGATCGTCCTGGCAGCATCGTCGAAGTCGATCTACGCCAGGGGACCGAGCACACAAATGTTCAGCACCAAGCTGCTGTGGGAGCACTCGCTCGCAAGCGCTGTCATCGCCCGCAGGAGCTCGGAAATGCTGGGCGCGGCCGACATTGAAAAGGCCTTTATCGCTGCGTTGCTGCACGACATCGGCAAGAGCGTGCTCAATGTTAATTTCAGCGATAAGTACCATCAGATCATCGAAGAAGTTTATAACACCGGCAGCGACTTCATCCCCAACGAGCAGAGAATCCTCGGCTTCGACCATACCCAAGTGGGCTCGCTGGTACTACACAAGTGGAATCTGGCACCGGAGCTCGAGGAAGCGGTGCTGCATCACCACACCCCTTATCAAGCCGAGCACAATCCGAAACTCACGGCTATAGTGTCTTTCGCCAATGCCTTGTCCAACAAGCTGGGTATCGGGCCGACGAAAAAGCCTGCCGTGGAAATGGAAGAAACAGAGGCAGTGAAGATTCTAGGCCTCGCCGATGACAAGCTGGCCGAATTGGTGCAGCACGTCTCGGACCTGTTGGAAGAGGACAGGGAAATATTCGAATTTTAAGCAGGTATCGCTTACACGGGAAGAGCGATGGATGATGAACGCCTCAAACGGGTCGACAGCTTCATCAGGGGGGTGCGGGACCTTTCCACCCTGCCTGAGGTGATCAAGAAGATCATCGAGCTCACCAGCGACCCCAACATCTCGATCGCCAAGGTCGAGGAGGCGATTTCCACCGATCCCGTGATCTCCACACGGCTGCTGCGCATTGTCAACTCCGCATACTATTCCTTCTTCCGCGAGATAACCTCCATCCGGCAGGCGATCGTGGTGCTCGGTCTCGATGCCACCAAGAACCTTGTCTACGGCACCTCGATCATCACCGCCTTCGGGCGGCACTCGAAGATCGAGCGCTTCCCCTTCGAGGGCTTCTGGCAGTTCTCCGTCGCCACCGGCAACATCAGCCGCACCCTCTCCTCTTTGCTCGATTACCACTTCTATCAGGAAGCCTTCCTGGCGGGGCTGGTGCACGACATCGGCAAGATTGTGCTGGCGAGTTACCGCCCCCTGCTTTTTGAGGAGGCGATCCATAACGCGTACGAACACGGGGTGCCATTGCGCGAGGCCGAGGAGGCGGTCCTGGGCTTCAATCACAGCGAAGTCGGTCAACGCCTCGCTGTGCGCTGGCGCCTCCCGCGCCTGCTGGAGGAAGTGATCGCCTTCAACGAGAATCCCCGGATAGCCAGCGATTACGGCGAGGTGACTTGCGTTGTGCGGTTGGCCGCCCTGCTTTGCCGCGAGCATGGGATCGGCATCAGTGGAGAGCCGGAGAAGGCGATAGAGATGCGCTCCGACGAGGCGTGGCAAATGCTCAGCGAGCGCAATCATCTCCTGGATACACTCGATTTCGAGCGCTTTACGGCGTCCCTCGACGAAGAGGTCGAGAAGGTGGAGAGCTTCGTCAATGCGATGTTTGCCACCTGATCGGTTCTAAATGCAAACCTTCCTCATCGTTATCTCCCTGATCCTGGCGGCGGGTTCCGCCGTGCTGGCGGCCGCACTGTTCTTCCGCGTCCGCGCTCTGGCGGAGCGCCAGGAGGGGCTTCTGAGCGAGCTCGAGCAGATCGCCGCAGCGCAGCGCAGAGTGCTGGAGCAGTTTCACGGGCTGGCACACCGGCAGCGCGCGCTGGCCGAGAAGCTGAGCTCGAGCCCCGATCCCGAGACCACCCGTGAACGCGCTGAGGCTAACGGGGCGCACCTTGATCCGCAGAAGGTAAAGGAAGACATCCTGTTCCTGGCCCGCCAGGGGCTGAGCGCCGAGACTATCGCGCGCGACCTCAACATCCCCAGCGGAGAAGTTGAGCTGATCCTCGACCTGGAGAGGTTCAACGCTGGGAGTTGATTCATTTTCACCGGGTAGTTGAATGAGCGATTCCCTGATCATCGGCCAGATTGTAGCCTCTGCGGCTACCCAGCTCCAGACGCAGATGGAGGGGCCGGGCGGCGCGCAGGGGCAGGAGGCGCAAATCGCGGCGTTTATCCGCGGCCAGGTGCTGGGCGCCCAAGTGATCGAGTTGCTTGCCGGGGGCAAGGCGCTGATCGAGATGGGGGGCGAGCGCTTCCTGGCCGAAGGAGCCCTGCAGTTGCGCCCCGAGCAGACGATCACCGTGAGAATCAGCGAGCTGGGCCCCAACCTTCAGCTCGAAGTGCTCGCGGAACGGACGGCTGCGGAGCAGAACCTCGCATCGGCGTTGCGTTCGCTGTTCGCCGGAGCGGATACGGCTGAGTCGGCGGCAAGCCTGGCCCGCCAAGTGAGCATTATTCTCGATTCGCGCGGCTTCTCGATTCCTGAAGAGTTGCTCAAGGGGCTCGCGCAGCAGCTTGTTTTACCGCAGGTGGCGGGAGAAGGCGAAGCTCTGGGGTCGGAGTTGCGCGCGGTCTTGCTTTCCCTGGGATTAGGCCTGGAGGTTGCTTTGAGGGAGGTTGCGGTTGGAGCGCCCGGTGCTCCGGTGCCCGGCGCAGAGGTCGAGGGCTTGAAGGGCCTCCTGGGCAGGCTGATTGCAGCCTTGGGTCAACAGAGCGTTACCACCATTACGGAGCGCGAGACGACAGCGATGCTGCAGGCCTTTCAGAGCCGTTGGGCACCCCTCCTCGGTCAGAGGGCGGCCGAGTTGACTCAGCTGGTCAATGAGGTGCGGCAGGCATTGGAAACCGCGCTACGCAGCACCGAAGCCCGGCCGCTCGAGGAGGCGCGGCAGGCTTTGGAAACCTTGCCGCGCGGCACCGAAGCCCGGCTGCTCGAGGAGGCGTTGAACAATCTCGCCGGCCGTCTCCGCGTCCTTGCCCAATCGCTCCAGGGGCGTGAAGCCGCGCCGTTTCAGAGGGCGGTCGAAGAACTCATCGAGCAACTTACCCGCAGGCTGGCCACAGATACGGCCCGGGAACAATTGGGCAAAACGGCGGGTGAGCTGCGCGACCGCCTGGAGAACTTGCAGTTGCTCAACGTTCACCTGCGTGACCGCGGCCTCTACCAGCACATCCTGTTTCCGGTGAGCATTCTCGGGGAGATGACCGAGGTGCAGATCAAGCAGTACCTTTCCGGGACGGGCAAGGGCAAGAAAGGCGGCAGCCTCACGGCGGTGCTGCTGCTCGATCTCGAAACGCTGGGAAAGATCAGGATCGACGCACTGCTGCAGGAGAGGACGCTTTACGTAAACCTCTTCGCCGAGAAAAGCGAAGTGGCTGAAATCGCCGCCGGAATGGAAGAGGAATTCGCCGCGCAACTGGAGTCGAGAGGATTCAGGCTTGCGCTGCTGAAGGCGGCGGCCGATGGTCGCAAGGTCGACGATTTTCACCGCTTGGACGCGGAAATCCTTTCCGGCGGCAACGGCCTTGTCGACCTGCACGTGTGACGATGACGGACGATGGCAAGAAAAAGCGCGGCGGGAGGGATCGCCTGAGGGCGGCCGCTTTACGCTACACTCCCAAGAAGGACGGCGCTCCGCGCCTGGTGGCCAAGGGCGAGGGGAGGATCGCCGAGAAGATCATCGCCCTGGCCAAGGAGCACGGCATCCCGGTCACCGAGGACCCCGATCTGGTATCGATCCTCTCGAAGATGGATCTTGGCGAGGAGATCGATCCCACCCTCTACGAATTGATAGCCGAGCTGCTGGTGTTTGTCTACAGGCTGAAGCAGAAGTATGTCGAAGTTCTGAAGACCAGGTGAACGCCGCCGGAGTCAGACAAGCCGCTGGCGGAGGTCGATGAGGATCAGCTTTGAAACCGCCTTGAGGCTCTGAAACACTCCCTTGCCTTCGGTGGCGACGGCTTCCAAAACCGGTTCGTTTTTGACATGAAGTGTCTTGGCGAGTTCCTCGCTCGAGACGACATTCTTGAGATCCCGCTTATTGAGCTGCAGAACGTAGGGGATGGTCTCCAGGTCGTAGCCGTGCTCGCGCAGGTTGTCCTGCAGGTTGTTTATGCTCTCGATGTTTGCGTCGAGTCGCTCGACCTGGCTGTCGGCCACCTGCACGATGCCGTCGACACCCTTGAGAATCAGCTTGCGGCTGGCGTTGTAGAAGACCTGCCCAGGGACGGTGTAAAGGTGCAGGCGTGTGCGGAATCCGCGGATGTTGCCCAGATCGAGGGGCATGAAGTCGAAGAAAAGCGTTCTGTCGGTCTCGGTGGCCAGGCTGATCAGCTTTCCCTGCTGCTTCGCGCCCGAGCTGTTGTAGATATACTGCAGGTTGGTCGTCTTGCCACCGAGTCCGGGACCGTAATAAACAATCTTTACGTTGATCTCCCGCGCGGAATAATTAACGTAAGTCACTTGCCTGTGAGCCCCCCGCCATATCAACGGCGAATGCTGACGCCGCCATCATTTAAAGAGATTTTCGATCTCTTCATCCGTGATTTCCTGCAAGCCGGATTTCTGCTCCGGCTTGGCCGACTGCTCCTTAAGGGCTTGCTGGCGCTCCACAGCCTGCAACAGCACGCTCTCCAGGGCGTCGGTGGAACGCTTTACGCGCAAGCGCACCAGCCCCACCGAGGTCCTCTCGTCGAAGATGACCACCAGTATGGCCAGGTCCCCGACGATCGAGATGTGGATGTTGTCACGCTCGCCCTCGTGGAAGAGGATTGTGAAGCCCTGTTCGCCGAGGAGCCTTGCCAGGCCGTCGGTCGCCGCGACGTTGCCGGCAGCCAGAGTCGCCAGCGAAACGGTATCTATGTCACCGTAGTCTCCGGCGGCCATGATCTGCTGACCGTTCTTGTCGATGAGAAAGACAGCCTTGGCCTCGCTCTCGCGGCAGAGTCGCTCCACGGCCTGCTTGAGCGCTATGTGATCTTCCTCATACAGAAAAAGGTCGAGGGCGGGCATAGCAAGTCCTTCGGTTCAGCCGACTCCTGAAAATCTATTAATGTTACTATGAAGCTGCAACTTTTTCAATCTGAAGGAATTAATACTCGAAACAGCAATATTTTCAGTGAGATTTGTTACTATCCCGGCAAAAACCTTGCTGGTGCTGATAATACTGCTGATCGAAACGAAAAAATGAGCTCCCTGCCGCAAAGTAATCCTTTCTTTCAGAGGATGATAATCAGTGCAATTATCAGCGAAAAGATCATCAGGGCCAGCGTTCCGGTCAAGAAAAGGATGCCGATGAACGCGGCCACGGCGTTTTGATCAAGTAGCTCGAGCAGCTGGTTTCCGGCTTTGATGTCCTGCTTGAGTCCTTCGATCGTGGACATCGACAGGTCGGCCGAGCTGAACAGAGGCTTGAGTTCGGGCTCGTCGGAGCGATTCTTCAACAGTTCTTTTCCGAGGGCGGGGTATAGCGACCGGCGTTGCCTGTGCAAAGGCTCTCTTTCGCTTGCGGCGTTATTGCGATGCTCGCGCAGCTCACCGCGAATCTCTTTCAACCGATTTTTCAGCAGCCCGCATTGCGCCCGGTTTGCCTTGATATCCTCCCGGATTCCCTCGGTCGTCTGCTCCAGGGGAGGAAGTGCCCGCTCGTTGTAGCGCAGCCTGTTCTGCAGGGTTTTGATCGCGCCGGCGATCTCCTTCGACTGATTCTTGAGCGCATCCTCGGTCGCGGTCAACTCGGCGGCGCTTTTCCCGGCGCCGGAGGCATCCGGGCCGCCGATCTCCAGCTGGCGGCGCTTGTCGGAGCAGAACTTCAGATCGTCTTTCAAGCGTTCCCGCGTGTCGGAGAGCTCTTGTATTCTTCCTTTGATTTCGAACAGGATTTTCTCCCGCTGAGCCTTCTGCCCGAGTGCGCCTTCGAGGCGGGAGATGGCGTCGTGGAAACGCTCTCCCTCCTCCAACGCCGCGCTTTCGGTTTCCCTGATCTGCGTCTCCAAGCTCTCACTTTCGGAGGCTGCCCGCCGGTCCAGATCGTCGATCTTATCCTGAATCTTTCCCAGTTCCTTGCCCGTGGGAAGGGACTTGCAGGTTGGGATGCCTTGCTCCCAGGCTTTCCGACCCAACTCGCTCAGGCAATCCGACAGCTTCTGGCGCTCGTCGCTGAGGCGGGCGGAGAGAATAATTCGCCTGAGGCTTCGCCGGATGAATTCCACTCCGTCTCTGAAGATGTCATGCATCTGCGGCATTGCTAATCCCTGTTCTTTCGGTGGCCGCTATCCGGCCAGAATGAAAACGGAAACAACCGCAGCCACCACCAGCAAGGCACCAGCCCCAATTGCCAGGCCCCAGAAAAAGCGCAAGGCGGATTTATCCAGTTCGTTCAGATCGGCCCTGGCGGTTCCTAGTGCCGTATGCAGTTTTTTTAACTCCTCCAACTGCGCATCGAGGTTGTGATAATGTTCGCTCAACGCCTCGTGCATTATACGCCGGCCGTTGAGCTCTTCTCCCAACTGGAAAAGCAGCGGCGGAATCGAATCTTCCAGCGCTCGCGCCTCCCTCTCTAATGTCTTCCTGTTCTCCAGTGCCGTTTTAAGCTCTTTACGCAAGCCGGCTCCCTGCTCCGACGCTTCTGCCTTGAGCTCTTCCAACTCGTTCCTCATCCCCTCTGCCGTGCGGGCTGCCGACTCCGCCTCCGGCCGGATAGCCGGCAACTCCTCGTCTTCAATCTGATTCAAGCGTTTCTCGGAATCGATCGCGTCCCGCCGCCGGCTCTGCAGGTCGCTGCGCAGGCGCGACAGCCTGCCGTCGGTCGAATCCGAGGTCTCGATTTCGGCGATCCTGGCTTCGAGCTTCTCAGCGCTTTCGCGCAGCAGCGGCAGAGCCCGCTCGAGGCGCGTTCTCTCGCTTTCCAGCCTCTCGAGCCGTCTTTTCAGCTGATTAGATGCCTCCTGCGCATCGCGGAAAGGTTGCCCGGCATCCTTGATTCGGGTCGAGAATTCGCTGTCGGACTGAGCTACTTGCTCTTGCAGTTCATCGACGACCCTGCGAGCGGCTTCAAGCGATTCCCTCAGCTTTTCCAACTCCCCGCTGGTCTTGAGCAGATCCTTCGCCGAAGCACTAAAATCCGCCCCGAACGAGCCGCTTTCCCGGGCTGCTCTGGCCAGCAGGATCAGCAGCCTGGGGCGCTCTTTCTGCACCCGTTCGATGGCCGAGCGGATCTCCCGGCATTTCCTGCCGCAACTGATGCGGCTGAATCCAGCCCGCCAGATCTCAGCTAACGAAAGCATTGGTATCCCATGTGTTCTAACGCCATAGTATCGCCCTGCTCGAGCGACGCGTCAACGTGCCCTCGCCAACTGTCATGAAATCGTTCCTGCAGGCACTATTGACAGCGGCGGCCCCGTGATTAAGAATGGCTTGCGGTTGCTTGACCGCCATGAAGTTTTGTCAATACCTTGTTCACAATACAACTCACGGTGAACCGGAAATGGATATAAAAGCGAGAATTGTCGAGCGCGCCTGCGCCGATGTACAGAGAATCGTGCTACCCGAAGGAGATGATGAGCGCACTCTGATCGCCGCCGCCTCCCTCAGGGAGAGAGGAATAGCGCTGCCGATAGTTTTGGGAAACCGCGATTCCGTGGCCGAATTGGCCGGGAAATGCGGAGCGAATCTTAACGGCGTCGAGATCGTCGATCCCACCGACCCGGCGATGCTCGACCGCTACGCCCCGGTTGTTTACGAGGCGCGCAAGCACAAGGGAATCACCCTGGACGAGGCGCGGGAGATCGCAGCCGATCCGCTCTTTTTCGGCGCCGCGATGGTGCGCAACGGCGACGCCGGCGGATCAGTGGCGGGCGCCAAGAACACAACCGCCTCCACCGTGCGCGCCGCCATCCAGATCATCGGGCTGAAGCCGGGATTCAGCGTCGTCAGCAGCTTCTTCCTGATGGTCATTCCCAAGAAGGAATTCGGCCACAACGGTGCTTTCATCTACACCGACGGGGCCGTCATGCCCGATCCCACCGCGCCGCAGCTCGCGGAAATCGCCCTCTGCGGAGCGGAGAGCTGCCGCCTGTTCCTGGAGACCGAACCGGTGGTGGCGATGCTCAGCTTCAGCACCAAGGGCAGCGCCGAGCACCCGCTGATCGACAAGGTTCTGGAGGCGACCGCCATCGTGCGCGAGCGCGCTCCGCAGCTCCGCGTCGATGGCGAGGTGCAATTCGACACCGCGGTGATTCCGAATATCTGCGCGCGCAAGTGCAAGGACAACGACGTGCTCAAGGGCCGGGCCAACACGATGGTCTTTCCCAACCTCGACGCGGGCAACATCGCCTACAAGATCACCGAGAGGCTGACGGGCGGCAACGCCTTTGGCCCGGTGCTGCAAGGCCTGGCGATGCCGGCCAACGACCTCAGCCGCGGCTGCACCGCCGAGGACATCGTCTTCACCGTGGCGATGACCGCGATCCAGGCACAGGGCGCGAAGCAGTAACACTGTAACCCGTCTGGAAACAGCTCGGGGGGCGGCGCACCGTCGCCTCCTTGGTTATGCTTGCGCGTATTGTGGTCGCGGGCGGTAGCCCCTAAACAGTGCGGCTCTTAAAGCGGCGATACCCGGTATTCTCCCCGCCGTATCGCGGTGATGCCCTCGACCGCCGCCGCGGCGGCGCTGAGCGTGGTGAGGCAGGGAATACTTCTGGCGAGCGCCTCGATACGGATGAAGGAATCGTCCTGGAATGAGGTGTGCCCCAACGGCGTGTTGACGATCAAGTTGACGTCGCCGTTCTTGATCGCGTCGAGGACGTTCGGGCGCCACTCGGATATCTTGTAGAGCACGGTCGCTTCGATTCCGACTTTTTTCAACGCTTCCGCGGTTCCGGCCGTGGCAAAGATGGTGAAGCCGAGATCCGACAGGTCTCTGGCGATTGCCGATGCCTTTTCCTTGTCGTGGTCGTGCACGCTGATGAAGACGGAACCCTCCGTCGGCAGTTGAATACCGGCCGCCGTGGTGCTCTTGGCGAAAGCGGCTCCAAAGCTCCTGTCACGCCCCATCACCTCGCCGGTGCTCTTCATCTCCGGCCCGAGCAGCGGGTCCTCACCAGGGAAGGACCTGAAGGGGAAAACCGGCGTTTTCACGTTAACACCTTCCGGCGCGGGCTCCGCCGTGAGTCCCTGCTCTTCGAGAGTCAGGCCCATCATCGCCTTCATCGCCATCTTCGCGAAGGGCAGGCCGGTGGCCTTGGAGACGAAGGGGATGGTTCTCGAGGCTCTCGGATTCACCTCCAGAACGTAAATCTGCCGGCCCTTGACCGCGAACTGGATGTTCATCAGCCCGACGACGCCGATGGCCGAGGAGATCGCGTAGGCAACCTCCCGGATTTCGTCGAGGATTTCTGGGGGGACCATATAACTGGGCAGCACCATGCTGCTGTCGCCGCTGTGGATTCCCGCCTGTTCGATGTGCTCGAGGATGCCCGCGATCACGGTCCTGCGGCCGTCGGAGATCGCGTCGACGTCGACCTCGAAGGCGTCCTCGAGGAAGCGGTCGATGAGCACCGGGCTGCCGGGCGAGACGTCAGTGGCGCGCCGGATGTAATGGCGCAACTCGTCGTCGTTGTAGACGATGGCCATCGCGCGCCCGCCGAGGACGTATGATGGCCGGACGAGCACCGGGTAGCCGACTTTCTCGGCCTGCCGCAACGCCTCCGCTTCCGAATCGGCGATTCCCCACGGCGGCAACCTGAGGCCGAGTTCTTCGGCGAGGTTGCCGAAGCGCCCCCTGTCCTCGGCGAGGTCGATGCCCTCGGGCGGCGTGCCGAGGATGCGCACTCCCGCCTTCTCCAACTCCTTGGCCAGCTTCAGGGGCGTCTGGCCGCCGAACTGCAGCACCACTCCTTCGGGCTGTTCGATGCGGATGATGTTGAGCACGTCCTCGAGCGTGAGGGGTTCGAAGTAGAGGCGGTCGGAGGTGTCGTAATCGGTGCTCACCGTCTCGGGATTGCAGTTGACCATGATGCTCTCGATTCCCATGTCGCGGAGAGCTGCGCTAGCCTGGCAGCAGCAGTAGTCGAATTCGATTCCCTGCCCGATCCTGTTGGGTCCGCCGCCCAGGATCATCACCTTGCGCGCGTCGGTGGGCGAGGCCTCGTCCTCGGTCTCGTAGGTCGAGTAGAGGTAAGGGGTGAAAGCCTCGAACTCCGCCGCGCAGGTGTCGACCCGTTTGAAGACCGGATACAGGCCCGATTGCTCACGCCACTTGCGCACACCCTCTTCTTCCGCGTTCAGCAGTGTGGCGAGTTGCGCGTCGGAATAGCCCCAACGCTTGGCCTGCCGCATCAGGTCGTCGGGGATGCTGTCGAGGGTGTGCCGAGCCAGCTCGGCCTCCAGCATCATCAGCTCATTGATCTGGAGGATGAACCAGGGATCGATGCGCGTTAGCCGTTGCACGTCGATGACGTTCCAGCCGTGCCTCAGGGCCTTGGCGATGTAGAAGAGGCGGTCGGCATTCGGCTGCATCAGCTTCGCCCGCAAGTCGCCCAGCCTCTCGTCATCCCCGATGCGGGTGACGAGTCCCGGCTTGCCGGTCTCGGTCGACCTCAAGCCCTTCTGCAACGCTTCCTTGAACGTGCGGCCGATGGCCATGGCCTCGCCGATGCTTTTCATCTGCGTGCCGAGGGTGGAGTCGGCCTTGGGGAATTTCTCGAATTCCCAGCGCGGCACCTTGACCACGACGTAGTCGATAGTCGGCTCGAAGCATGCCGGCGTCACGCGGGTGATGTCGTTGGGTATTTCGTCGAGCGTGTAGCCGACCGCCAGCTTGGCGGCGACCTTGGCGATCGGGAAGCCGGTGGCCTTGGAAGCGAGCGCCGAGCTGCGGCTGACTCGCGGGTTCATCTCGATCACCAGCATGCGGCCGTCGTCGGGATTGATCGCAAACTGGATATTGGAGCCGCCGGTTTCCACGCCGATGGCTCGGATCACGCGCTTGGCCCAGTCGCGCATCTTCTGGTATTCGGCGTCGGTCAGCGTCTGGGCGGGGGCGACGGTGATCGAGTCGCCCGTGTGGACTCCCATGGGATCGAGGTTTTCGATCGAGCAGATGACGACGACGTTGTCGTTGATGTCGCGCATCACTTCCAGCTCGAATTCCTTCCAGCCGATGACCGATTGCTCCACCAGGATCTCGCCGATCATGCTGGCCGCTAGCCCGCGCCGCGCCAGATCCTTGAACTCCTCGATGTTGTAGGCGATGCCGCCGCCGATTCCGCCGAGTGTGTATGAGGGGCGGATGATTGCCGGGAAGCCTGTGTCGCCGACCATGCCGACGGCCTCTTCCGGGCTGCGCGCGAAGCCGCCGCGGGGCATCGGCAGGCCCTCCTCGTCCATCGCCTGCTTGAACAACTCGCGGTCCTCGGCGCGGGCGATGGCCTCGACCCGCGCGCCGATCAGTTCCACGCCGTGCCGCTCCAGGACTCCCGCTTTGTCCAATTCGACCGCGAGGTTGAGCGCGGTCTGCCCACCGACCGTCGGCAGCAGCACGTCGGGCTTCTCGTTGGCGATCACCTTCTCGGCAAATTCAACCGTCGGCGGTTCGATGTAGATGCTGTCGGCGACGCCCGGATCGGTCATGATCGTCGCCGGGTTGGAGTTGAGCAGGATAACCCGGTAGCCCTCGTCCTTGAGCGCCTTGCAGGCCTGGGTGCCGGAGTAGTCGAACTCGCAAGCCTGGCCGATGACGATCGGCCCCGAGCCGATGATCAGGACGCTCTTTATGTCGGTTCGCTTCGGCATCAGTTCAATAAGTCCACGTTTATAGCTTTCCAGCGGCAATTGCGGAGACAAAATCGTCGAAGATGTAGCCGCTGTCGTGCGGGCCGGGCGCCGCCTCCGGATGATACTGGACGCTGAACACCGGCAGATACCGGTGGCGGATTCCCTCCACGGTGCCGTCGTAGAGGCTGGTGTGGGTAACCTCTGCGTGATCGGGCAGGCTTTGAGGGTCGACCGCGAAGCCGTGGTTTTGCGCGGTGATTTCCACCTTTCCCGTGAGCAGGTTCTTCACGGGATGATTGCCGCCGTGGTGGCCGAACGGCAGTTTGAATGTGTCGCCGCCGAGTGCCAACGCCAGTAGTTGATGCCCGAGGCAGACCCCGAGGACGGGGAGTTTTTCGAGCAGTTGTTTGATGGTTGCGATAATCCCCGGCAGTGCCGCCGGATCGCCGGGGCCGTTACTGAGCAGGAGCCCGCGCGGATTGCTTTCGAGGACTTCATCGCAGCCGGCGCCGGCGGGAACGATCCGCACGCGGCAACCGCGTCGGGCGAGCGAGCGGAGGATGCTGAACTTGACGCCGTAGTCGAAGGCGACGAGTTCAAATCGTGGCTCGGGGTAGCTTTCGGTCGCGGCGAAGGGTTGGCTCGTGCTGGCCTCCCAGAGCCACGACTTGTCGCACGTGACTTCGGTAACGTAGTCCCGCCCGACCATCTCGGGCGTCGCGTGAACCTTCTCCAGCAAGGATTCGTGGTTGAAGTCCTCTGTGGAGATGATGCCGCTCATCGCGCCGTCGCGGCGGATCATGCGCGTCAGGCAGCGGGTGTCGATCTCCGAGATGCCCACCACCCCGCGGCGCTCGAGGAGGCTCTCGAGGCTGACCACTCCGCGCCAGTTGCTGTAGAACCTGGAATACTCCCTAACGACAAGCCCGGAGAGGTAGAGGCCGCGGCTCTCGATGTCTTCCTCGTTGACCCCGTAATTGCCGATCAACGGGTAGGTCATTGTCACGATCTGGCCGCGGTAGCTGGGGTCGGTCAGGATTTCCTGGTAACCGGTCATTGAGGTGTTGAATACGACCTCGCCGGCCGCCTCTCCCTTAGCCCCGAAAGAACAGCCCTCCAGAGCACGTCCGTTCCGGAGCATCAGGATGGCTTTCAACGAAGTCCCAGACCTTGTACAAAATTTCAGGAAAGATACCAGCAGTGGTGGTTGTTGGCAACAAAACATTTGTGAAAAATTCAGATATGCCGGAGGCCGTGAGCTGCGGCAAAGGTTTCTCGAAAGGGAGGGTCGCGCCTGCCTACCTGCTTATCAGGCCGAGGAACGGCGGCAACGTCTCTCCGGCCTTGCCGAGGAATGTGTGGTCGACGAAGTCGCTGATTTCCGTCCACTGCAGCGTGAATTCGAGCACCATCGCTCCGGAGCGCTTGGCAATAATCGGCAGCGAGGCGGCGGGCTGGACCACGGCCGACGTGCCGACCACCAGGAAAACATCGCAATTTTCGGCTTCTTTGGCGGCGGTCTCCATGGCTCCCGGGGGCAGCATTTCCCCGAACCAGACAACGTTGGGCCGCAGCATGTGGCCCTTGTCGTTATGTGGGGGCAGATCCTTGAGCGGCGACTGGTCAAGGACGCTTATCTCGTCGGTCAGCGTATCTCTGACCTCCCAGATATTGCCGTGCAGTTCGATGATGTTATTCGATCCCGCGCGTGCGTGCAGGCCGTCGATATTCTGGGTGACGAGAGCGAAATGGGGGAAGTGTTTTTCCATCGTTGCGAGGGCGTAGTGAGCCAGGTTGGGCTCGATACTCTTCAGCTTATTGCGCCTGAAGTCGTACCACTCCCAGACCCTCACGGGATCGCGCTCGAAGGCCTGCGGCGTGGCGACGTCCTCCACATTGACCTTGCTCCACGTGCCGTCCTCGCCGCGGAATGTCTCGACTCCGCTCTCGGCGCTGATCCCCGCGCCGGTGAGCACGGCGATGCGCTTGGCGGAGGCAAAGCGCTCGGCGATTTCTTTTGGAATCTCATCGACATTCATGGATTACCCTCCTGACCCGTCAGTATAATCGCTATTTAACAAGTATAAAAATCCCGCTTTCCATTCACTTATCTTGATGCCGCAATGGATAGCGTATACACTTGACCTTGTTATAGTTAAAGCTATTCTGACGTTAGATCAGACAGGAGAAAACAATGAAAAAGATTCCGTACCGCTTTCTGATAATCGCCGTAGCCGCGTTGGCCGCAGCAGTGACTCTGATGCCCGTTGTTATCGGCGACTCGCCGGAAGCCGAGGGCAAGCACCTGATTGTGGTAGAACGTATCGACGATTCGGAGATCTTTTTCCAGAACCAACCGTACAGATTCAACGAGAAAACTCAATGGTCCGGCCTGGCAAAGGAAAACCTGCATCCGGGCGTCTGGCTGCTGGTCAGCCTCGATGAGACCGGGGTGGGCCGTCATCATACGCTGAAGACCGTGGAGCAGGCGCCGACCGATGAGCTTGAGCTCACCGGCACGATCGGATCGCTGCTGAGGTCGGATGAAGGAGTGGTAGGTTTCACGATTAACAATCTCTCGATTTTGCTGCCCGAGAGGCATGACGGCCATGAAGCCGAGGGCGGCCACGGGGAGCCGGCGATCGGCCAGGGCGTGAGGGTCAAAGCGACGCCGGAGAGTGGTTCGACGATCCTGCGGGCGCTCGAGGCACCTGAAGTCATCCGCCACCACGATCTGCTGCACGCCATCACAATCTTGATGCTGCAGCTGGCGGTAATCCTGTTGGTCGCGAAGGTGGGCGGCGAGATTTTCGAGCGCTTCCTGCACCAGCCGGGAGTGCTCGGCGAGCTGATCGGGGGCATCCTGATCAGCCCCTATGCTTTCGGCGGCTTATTCAACATCCCGGGTGTGGGGCAACTCTTCCAGACTGTCAGCCTCGCGACGGTTCTCAAGGCTTCGCCGCTGCAACCCGACTTCGCCGTCAGCCCGGAGTTGTGGGCGGTGGCGCAGATGGCCGCGATCGTGCTGCTGTTCATGGCGGGGCTGGAGACTGACCTGCGGCAGTTCTTGCGTTACGCCGGCCCGGCGACTGTTATCGCCATCGGCGGTGTGGTGGCACCGTTCTTCCTCGGCGCGCTGGCAACCTTCTGGTTCATCCCCGGCATTGAGTCGATCTGGGATCCGACCGCCTTGTTCATGGGCGCAGTGATGGTCGCCACCTCGGTGGGCATCACCGCTAGGGTGCTGAGCGACATCAACCGCCTCGACACCTCCGAGGGCGTGACCATTCTCGCCGGCGCGGTCATCGACGACGTGCTCGGGATTCTGGTGCTGGCGATCGTCAACGCCATCGCGATCGTGGAGCTGGCAGGCGGGACGTTGGACGTCAACACGATCATCGGCATCGCCCTCAAGGCCGTGCTCTTCTGGCTCGGGCTCACCGGCATCGGCATACTCCTCAGCAAGCAGATCGAGAAGGGACTGCGCTGGTTCAAGTCCAAGGGCGCGACTTTCGGCCTCGGGCTTGCGCTGGCCTTCGCCTGCGCGGCTACCGCTGAGCTCTTCGGCCTGGCGATGATCATCGGCGCATACTCGATCGGCCTGGCGATGAGCGATACGAAGATCTCCCACTTTCTCGAGGAGCAGCTCAAGAGCGTCTACAACTTCGTGGTGCCGGTGTTCTTCGTGGTCATGGGCATGATGGTCGATTTCAACCAGATGTTGCCGCTGCTGTGGCCCTACGGCGTGGTGATCTCGTTCTTCGCGATCATCTCCAAGGTCTTCGGCTGCGGCATCCCCGCGCTGTTCGTGGGCTTTAACATGCGCGGTGCCTACCGAGTCGGCGTGGGAATGCTGCCGCGTGGCGAGGTGGCGTTGATCATCGCCGGAGTCGGCATCGCCAACGGCATTATCGCCACCGACATGTTCGGCGTGGCGATCCTGCTGACGCTGGTGACCACACTGCTCGCTCCCCCGGCCCTGGTTCCCGCATTCAAGACCGGCGGGATGGGCACTCGGGCGGAGGTCAAGGAGGGAGTCGTATCCGTCGCTCCCGAACCCTTCCTGGTCCTCAACACCACCTCACGCACTCACCGGGGTCTTGTCCGCGACGTTCTCCTGGCAGAGCTGGGAGAGGTGGGCTTCAAGAAGGTGCTGAGTGACGCCGCCAGCGGGATCTACGAAGTGCAGAAGAACAACAGGCCGGTGGTAATCAGGATCCTGGACGAGGATTTCAAGATCTCGATCGACGCGCCCGAAGACAATCATGAGGAGATCCGCGGCGTGCTTCGCAAGATCGCCGACGACATGATGGACTACCGCAACAAGCTGATGGCGCAGGTGGGGCCGGAGCCACAGGAAGCCTGACCAGTCGATAGCGAAAAGCTCTCAGGGGCGGCTGAGCAAGCCGCCCTTTTTCTATGCGGAGACCTCGGCTGCGTTGGATCCGGCGGGATTATTTCATGTTGAATTTGTCGAGCAGGTATCTGATGGAGCGGGTGCTGAGGCCGAGCAGTCGGGCTGCCTTCGTCTGCTTTCCTTCCGCCATTTCCATGGCGATCTTCAGGTACTTGCGCCGTTGTTCCTCGAGGTGGCGCTCGAGGTCGAAGCCCCCTTCCGGGATTTCCAGCGCCTCGCCGGTAGCGGCCATCTTTGCGGAGCCGATCTGGTCGGGCAGCGACGCGGAAGTGATTACCTCGCCGGTCTCTAACGCCACGGCGCGCTCGATGGCGTTTTCAAGCTCGCGGACGTTGCCGGGCCAGGAGTAATTCTCCAGTCCGCGGCGGGCGCTGTCGGCGAAGCCGCGGATCGGGCGGCCGGCGGCTGCGGCGTACTTGTCGAGGAAGTGGAGCGCGAGCAGCATCACATCTTCGCGGCGCTTTCTCAGCGGAGGCAGATCGATCTTGATCACATTGACCCGGTAGTAGAGATCCTCGCGGAAACCGCCCTGCTCAACCATCTTCTCCAGATCGACGTTGGTGGCGGTGATGATGCGCACGTCGATGGGGCGCTCTTCGGTGCCGCCGACGCGGCGCACCCGTCGCTCCTGCATCGCACGCAGCAACTTGACCTGCATCGACATCGGCGTGTTGCCGATCTCGTCGAGGAAGAGCGTGCCGCCGCCGGCGCTCTCGAAGAGCCCGGTTTTGGTGCGGTCGGCGCCGGTGAATGAGCCCCTTTCGTGCCCGAAGAGCTCGCTCTCCAGCAAGGTCTCGGGCAGGGCGCCGCAGTTGATCGAGACGAAGGGGTGCTCGAAGCGGGGCGAGTTGTAATGAATCGCGCGGGCGACCAGCTCTTTGCCGGTGCCGCTCTCGCCGGTGATCAGCACGGTCGACGGCGTGGAGGCGACGCGCTCGATCAGCCTGAACAATTCAATCATCGGCCGGCTCTTGCCGATGATGTTCTCGAAGCGGTGCTCGCGCTGCAGCTCCCGGCGCAGCAGGATATTCTCCTCGGCCAGGCGCTTTCGCGTGAGGCTGCGGCGGATGATTATCGAGAACTCGTCGACGTCGAACGGCTTGGTAATGTAGTCCTCGGCGCCGAGTTTCATCGCCTCGACGGCGGTGTCGTGGCTGGCGTAGGCGGTGATGACGATGACCACTGTGTCGGGACTGATCTTCTTGCACCGCTCCATCAGCTCGATGCCGCTGATGTCGGGCATCTTGATGTCGGTGATCATCAGGTCGATGCCGTCTCGTTCGAGCTCGGCGATCGCGTCGGCGCCTGAGCCGACAGCCTTTACTTCGTAGTCCTGCTTTTCCAGCATCTTGCGGAGGAAGTCGCGCATGCTGCGCTCGTCGTCGACAATCAGGATCTTTTCCAATTACGGCTCCGCTGTTTCCACCCGGACGCTGAAACCCGAGGGATCGCCACCGCTGCCGGGCAGCGCGACGGTCACACTCGTGCCGGCTTCGGGCTTGCTTCTGATGACGATGCTGCCGCCATGTTCCTGGACAATTCTGTAGACGATCGCCATCCCGAGCCCAACTCCTCCCCGGGATCCCGAGTCGAAAGGCTGAAACAACTTCTGTAGGCGCTCCGGTTGGATGCCGTGGCCTTCGTCGGAGAACTTCAGGACCGCGTTGTCGCCCTCCCGGCTCAGGGTGAGAAGCAGCTTACCACCATCGGGCATCGCCCGCACGCCGTTGCTGGCGAGGTTGTAGATCAGCTGGCGCAGCATGTTGGCATCGACGCGGGCGACGAGCTCGCCGAGCCCGCCGTATTGCAACTCGATTTGGTGGTCGCTGGTGACCTCCGTGCTGTTGGCGAGCAGGTCGACCGTCTCGCGCGCTATCCTGAGGATATCGATCTCAACGGGGGAACAGACCGGCGCGCGGGTGAAGGCGAGGAAGTCGTTGAGAATCAAGCTCAGCCGTTGGCTCTCGCGGATGATGATATCCATGTAGTAGAGCTGGTCCTCCGAGAGCTCGGGGGCTTTGCGGATCATCTGCGCACTGCCGCTGATCGAGCCGAGGGGATTGCGGATCTCGTGGGCGATCGCCGCGCTCAGCTCGCCGGCTGCGGCCATTCTGTCCTGCAGCCGCAGGCGTGCCTGCAATGCCTTGATTTCGCGCAGGTCGTCGATGGTGTAGAGCTTGCCGACGAGCATCCCATCGGCATCGATGAGCAGTGTGCGGCTGACACCGACATCAATATTCTCCCCGTCGCTGTGGGCCAGGAGCATTTCCCGGTCCCAGCCCTCGTCGCTGAGCATCGGCTCCGGGGCGGCGGGATTGTAGTGCAGCAGCTCGCGCACGTCGCGCCCGCTGATCTCTTCCAACGGCTGCTCGAGCAGGCCCAGGGCGGCGGGATTGGCGAAGGTGATTTTGCCGTCCATGTCGGTGGTGATGATGCCGCTGGGATTGCTACGGACTATGCTTTCGTTGAGCACCCTCAAGCGGGCGAGGTCGGCCGTGCGCACACGCAGGCGGGCGGCGGTGGTCTGCAGCATGCCCGAGAGGTAGCCGCTGAGGGCGGCCAGCAGCTCGAGAGCGAAGGCGTGCAACGCCAGCGTGTAGAGCAGGGTGTTCATCGCCGGGCGCGCGAAGGGGTAGAGGATCTGCAGGTCGATGAAGCCGCCGTTGGCGATCATCACCACGCAGGCCAGCAGGAGAGCCGAGACGGTGGCGATGGCAAAGCTGCTGATCCTCCCCAGCACGATCGCGGCGCTGACGACCAGCAGGTAGTAGAGGATGATGAACGAGCTGTCGACGCCGCCGGTTACGAGCACGAGCAGCGAGACGAGCGCGACGTCGAGCAGCAACTGGACGAATGCGAAGATCCTGTTGGCGCGGAAGGGGATTGCCAGGACGGCATAGAAAACGGTCAGCAGGTAAGTCAGGCCGATGATGAAATAGAGCGAGTCGCTTGTGAGGCCGAAGAAGATCTGGACGTAGAGCGCGGAGCCGAGCAGGGCGGTGACGATCACCACGCGCAGGATAAGAATCAGCCGCAGAGTGCCGGCGAAATCCTTGGCGGGCCCATCGCCGTCACCCGTGAGCGGCGGATTTCTTTGGGCCATGTTTAGTCCCCCTCGTGCATCGGGGGCCTCAGGTCAGCTCTCCGATGAGCGAGAAGATCGGCATGTACATCGAGACGACGATCCAGCCGATGGTCACTCCCAGGAAGATAATGATCAGCGGTTCCAGCAGCGACAGCAGGTCCGCCACCGCCGCGTCGACCTCGGCTTCGTAGAATTCGGCGACCTTGTTGACCATCGCGTCGAGCTCGCCGGTCTGCTCGCCGACGTGGACCATCTGCACGACCATCGGGGTGAAGACTTCCGAGTCGCGCAGTGGCTCGCTGAGGGTTTTGCCGGCTTCGACGCTGTCGCGGGCTTCCATGACGGCTTTTTCGATAACTTTGTTTCCGGCGGTCTTAGCGGTGATGTCGAGGCTGTCGAGGATGGGCACGCCGCTGCTGATCAGCGTGCCGAGCGTGCGGCAGAAGCGGGCGATGGCGATCTTGCGCAAAACGATGCCCAGCACCGGCAATCGCAACATCAGGCTGTCGAACGCCAGCTTGCCGCCGGGTGTGGAGTAGTACCACCTGATGGCGAAGACCAGAGCCACGATGCCGCCGATGATGAAGAGGATGTAGTTGCCGATGAAGTTGGAGATGTCGATGGTCAACTGTGTCGGCGCCGGCAGGGCCCTGCCGAGTCCGGTAAAGAGCTTCGCGAAAGTCGGGATAACCTGCCAGAGGATGACGAGCACCACGCCCACGGCGATGGTTACGACGCTGAGCGGGTAAATCATCGCGCTCTTGACGGCCCGCACCAGCTTGACGTTTTTCTCAATGTAGACGGAGAGGCGTTCGAGAATCGTGTCGAGGATGCCGCCCGCCTCTCCCGCCGCCACCATGTTGGTGTAGAGATCGCTGAAGACGTGCGGGTGCTCGGCGAGGGCGTCGGAGAAACTCGAGCCGCCTTCGATGGCCTGGCGAACCTCGAACATCGTCTTCTGCAGGGCCTTGTTGTCGACCTGGGAGCCGATGATCTCCAGGGCCTGGTTGAGCGGCAGGCCGGCGTCGATCATGAAACTGAGCTGCCTGGTGACGACCGCCAGGTCTTTCTGCTTCACCTTTCCGCGCCCGAAGAGGCGGCCACCTTCTTTGCCCTTTTCCTTGACGACGGTCACCAGGATCTGCTGTTTGCGCAGCGCGGCGATCGCCTCCGTCTTGTTCGCAGCCAGCAGCTCGCCCCGGTGCAGCTTTCCGCCGCGACTGCGTCCAACGTAGGTATAACTCGGCATGGCGTTCTTTTAACCTCCCTGACCCTTGGCCGCGCCCGCCGACCTGGCTTTGCCGGCATCCTCGATGACTCCGGTGCCGCGGCTGATGAGCTGTTCCAACTCATCGGGAATGGAACTGGCCGTCATTGCGGTCTGCAGGCTTATCTTCTTCTTGAGGTAGAGCGAAGCCAGGCTCTGGTTGTAGGTCTGCATACCGTGTTTCGCCTGGCCCGCCTGCATCATTGCGTAGATCTGATGGATTTTATCTTCGCGGATGAGATTTCTTATCGCTGAGTTGGGGAAGAGAATCTCCATCGCCAGCACGCGGCCGGGGCCTCCCTGGCGTGGCAGGAGCGACTGGCAGAGGATTCCTTCGAGCACGAAGCTGAGCTGGGCACGGACCTGGCTTTGCTGGTGCCCCGGGAAGGCGTCGACAATACGGTTGATCGACTGGGCGGCGGAGTTGGTGTGCAGCGTGGCGAAGGTGAGGTGGCCGGTCTCGGCGATGGTCAGCGCGGCCTCCATGGTCTCGAGGTCGCGCATCTCGCCGACGAGCACGACGTCGGGATCCTGGCGCAGGACGGCGCGGAGGGAGTCGGCGAAGGAGTGGGTGTCGGCGTGCAGCTCCCGCTGGTTGACGAGGCAGCGCTTGTGGGGGTGGAGGTATTCGATCGGGTCCTCGATCGTGACTATGTGGAGCGGCTTCTCGCGGTTGATCTTGTCGATCATCGCCGCCAGGGTCGTGCTCTTGCCGCTGCCGGTGGGGCCGGTGACGAGCACGAGGCCGCGCGGCTTATCGCAGAGATTGGCGACGACCTGGGGCACCCCCAGTTTGCCGAAGTCCATGATTTCCCAAGGGATAAGCCTGTAGGCCGCGGCGATCGAGCCTCGCTGCGTATAGACATTTGCGCGGAAACGGGCCAGCCCCTTGATGCCGAAGCTGAAGTCGATTTGGAGGGCCTCTTCGAGGCGGTGCTTCTGCGCTTCGGTCAGGACCGAGTAGGCGATTCGCTTGGTGTCCGCCGGTTTGAGCACGGGGATATTGATCGGAACCAAGCGTCCGTCGACGCGGATCTGCGGCGGACTGCCAGTGGTGATATGCAGGTCGCTGGCCCTCTGCTCGATCATGGTTTTGAGCAGCGAATGCAGCGACAACTCAGTGCTCATCTATTCGGCTCCTTCCGGTCTTGCACCGTTGCAGGCGGGGGGGCGAGGCGAGACATCATTTCATGGTCTCGCGCAGGACCTCCTCGAGCGTGCTGACTCCCGCCTTTATCTTCTCCAGGCCGCTGCGGCGCAGGGTGATCATGCCGTCGGCTTTTGCCTGCCGGCGGAGGTCGTCCGACGTGCCTCCGGAGAGAACCAGGTCGCGGATGGACTGGTTGACCTCCATGAGCTCGAACAAGCCGATCCTGCCTTTATAGCCGGTTCCTCCGCAGGTCTTGCAGTCGACGCCGCGGCCCTTGTAAACCTTCACGGTCTTGGATTCTTCCTCAGTGAAACCGATATCGACCAGGGCCTTCGGCGGCATCTCCATCACTTCCTTGCAGTCGGGGCAGATCCTGCGCACCAGGCGTTGAGCGAGGATGCTGAGAACCGATGTGGCCACGAGGAACGGCTCGATGCCCATGTTCATCAGCCGGCTGATGGTGCCGGGCGCGTCGTTGGTGTGGAGGGTGCTGAGCACGAGGTGCCCGGTCAGTGCCGCCTTGATCGCGATCTCGGCGGTCTCGAAGTCGCGGATCTCGCCGACCATGATGATGTTGGGATCCTGGCGCAGGAACGAGCGCAGTGAGGAGGCGAAGGTCAGGCCGATCTTCTCCTTGACCTGCACCTGGTTGATGCCCGCGAGGTTGAACTCCACCGGATCCTCGGCGGTCAGGATGTTGACGTCGTCGTTGTTGAGCATGCTGAGCGCGGAGTAGAGGGTGTTGGTCTTGCCGCTGCCGGTGGGGCCGGTGACGAGGATCATGCCGTAGGGTTTTTGGATGTCGCGCGCCAGGATATCGAGGCTGTGTTGCTCCATACCCAGCCTCGTCAGGTCGAGCATCAGGTTTTCTTTGTCGAGGATGCGCATGACGATCTTCTCGCCGTAGAGTGTCGGCAGCACGCTGACGCGCAGGTCGAGATCCTTAATCCCGGTCGGGGTGCGCATTTTGAGCAGGATGCGGCCGTCTTGCGGCAGGCGCTTCTCGCTGATGTCGAGCTGGGAGAGGATCTTGATGCGGCTGGCGACGGAGTCCTTGAGTCTTTTCGGCGGGCGCATGATCTCGTAGAGGATGCCGTCGATGCGGTAGCGGACCCTGTAGCTTTTCTCGTAGGGCTCGATGTGGATGTCGCTCGCGCCGCGCTGAACCGCCTCGTGCAGAATGACGTTGACCAGCTTGACTACCGGCGCGTCCTGGCCGCTGCGCTCGAGGTCGGCGACATCGAGTTCGTCCTCTTCCTCGGCGACGCTGATCGTCTCGTCGGGTATCTCGAGCGACTCCAGCACCGAGCTGAGATGGTCCTTGCGCGCGGGCTCGCCGTAGTAGCGCTCGATGGCCTCGCGAATCGTCATCTCCCCGGCGATCATCGTCTCCACGTTGTAGCTGGTCATGAAGCGGATTGTGTCGATGGCGAAGAGGTTGGCCGGGTCGGCGATCGCGATTACCAGCACCGCGCCGTTGCGGCGGATCGGGATGAGGGAATTCTTCACGCAGAATTCGGGTTGCAGCAGCGAGAGGACGGAGATGTCGATTTCGACGTTGTCGAGGTCGACACTGGGGATGCCGTAATGCTTGCTGAGCATGGAGACATAGCGATGCTCGTCCACGTAGCCGAGCGAAATGATATTGTAGGTGACAGTCTCGCCGTTCTCGTGGGACTTCTTTTCGGCCTCACGGAGTTGCTCGGTCGTAATCAGGTTCTTTTTGACAAGCAGGTCACCGATCTGCGTACTCATCCCGGATAATTTCCCCTCGATGTTGCTTGCGGGATTGTATCGCTACAACCCTAATTGAGTCAAGGGGTTGCCGCAATTTAAACGGATGCGCGGGGTGCCGTGTGGGCATTGATGGACAGCTATGGCAAATTATCAACTACTCTTTCCCGGCCTCCGCATTGAGAATTTCGTCGAGAGACTGGCCGCCGGGTTCTTTCCAGCAGGGGCCTATGACATAGATTGTCGGCACTTTCCTGTCTCTGGAAAACAGCTTTGTGCGAAGCCAGAAGATCCAGTGAGCGATCCTGTTGGTGAGGTTTTTTTTCTTGAAGGGGATGATCATCTTGTTGCACAGCATCAGCCCGATGAACTCCTCGAATATCGATTCGGCTTCGGGGTTGAGTCGGGATCTGACACGGCTCGGGAGAAACAGCTCTTGCGAATCGATATATTCCAGCAGGTTTCTCCATACCTGGTCTTTTTCTATGACCGTCATTTCGTCACCTGGGCGGTCGCGCCGTTGACGCCGGCTTTGTGCCTGTTTAAACTTCCGGAAAGAGAAGGAAATAGCAAAGCCAAACGATGCGCTCATACACGGTAACCCTGCGACCGGAAGGTATCAAGGGCAAGTTCCGCAGTTACACCCTGAGTGGGCGCACCATCCTGTTCTCCCTGTTCTGCCTGGCAGCCTTAATTGTCGCAGCGGCATGGGCATTCGTTTCCTGGGTTATTGTTCCGTACAGCGGGGTGACCGCCGCCGCAGAAAAGGCGCAGGGACTCGGAGCGCAGAATGCGGTTCTCGAGTCCGGCATCGCCGAGAAGCGGACCGTCATGGGGTGGCTCAGCGCGCGCGTGGCGCTCGAGCTTGCGTTGGTGGAAAAGGTGGACACTCTCCTCGGCGGCGGCGAGTGGCAATCCGGCGGCTACCCACGTCTTGGCGGCGACAGGGCGCAAAACCTGCTCTCGGCGCTCTCCTATCTGGAACGCCGGCTGGAGAACCACCAGCGATTCGCGACAATCATCGAGCAAATGCCGATCCGTCTTCCACTGCGCGGCGGCTTTGACGTTGCCTCGAGCTATGGGACGCGCCGATCGCCGTTCAACGACGAAATCGAGATTCACAACGGCATCGATCTGTCCGCGCCGGAGGGAGCGGTGGTGCTGGCCTCGGGATCGGGCGTGGTCTCCCTGGCCGGCCGCTGGGAGGATCTCAGAATGCCCGATTACGGGAGGTTGGGGCTGTTCGTGAGGCTCGAGCACGGGGAGACCGGATATTCCACGATCTACGGCCACTGCTCCAGGCTGCTGGTGCGCCAGGGTGACCGCGTCGGTGCCGGGCAGCCGATCGCGCTGGTCGGCAACACGGGCTGGAGCACGGCGCCGCACGTGCATTTCGCTGTTTGCCGCGGCGACGAGTATTTCGATCCCAAGGATTACCTCCTCTATTTCGACACTTACTCGATCCGCAGCGAGCTGCAGGCCGGCCGCCCGGAGCGCTGAGTTTCTGCGCTTGGCTCGGGGGGAGAGGAGAGCGGCGCTTGTGTTAAAGCCGCGCTTTTTGTGAAAATACGGAGCTTGTGTTAAAAACAGTGATATAGCTGGTGTGATTCGGTTCGCAACGGTCTTGATTACTTCAAACGGCGCGCCGCACTACAGACGGCGTTGAATAAGGAGTTCGCTGATTATGGCCGGGGAAACAAGAGCATTCGAAGCGATGGTCGTGCCGCGCGGCGCACGCATAATCGTCGGCGACGGCAACAGGATCGAGCTGGACGTCCAGGGCGACCTGATCCTGCAGGAGAGCCAGCAGGGCCTGACATCACTCACCAGCCAGCACGGCTCGATACTGATCGACGAGGGCGTCACGGTCCGCTCGAGCCAGATCAGGGCGGAACACCTGATCCGCATCCGCGGCCGCCTGGAGACCGATAATATCCGTGCCGCGAGCATTTCCGTCGAGGGGGGCGCGCTGCGCTGCGGCGAGATCCAGACCCGCACGCTCAACAGCCGCGAGAGCGAACTTGAGGTTCGCGCAATCGGAGCGGAAAGGGTGAGCATCAACGGCGGCTCGGTCGAGATTGGCAAGATCGAAGCCAAAACACTGCAGCTGGAAAACAAGGTGCGGGGCGCGATCCTGATCACCGCGGCCGAGGACCGGCGCGTCGACGATACCGTCCAGGTCAAGGGCGGCTTCGAGAGCGACATCGAGCTGATGGGCTACCTGCTGAAGTACCGCCACCAGGTTATGAGCGACAAGGTGCTGCATGAGTTGAAGTCGCGCAAGGAAGGCCGTGAGTTCCAGCGTTTCCTGCTGCGCGAGCGCGAGACCGGTGACAAAAGCGTGGCGGCGGCCGAGGAGGCAAAGCCCGAAGCCGAAGAGCCGTTGCCTGTCGAACCTGTGACCGTTGAACCCTTACCGGTCGAGAGCATGGATATCGGAGAAGCTGAGGAAGTTGAGGTCGAGGCGGAGCAGGCTGAGCCCGCGCCGGAAGAGGCCGTTGAGCCGGAAATCGTGATGGACGAGTTTCCCGAAGCGACGCCCGGCGATGTAGTGGATCGGATGACTCGGCTGGAGGCCGAGTTGAGCGAAACGATCGAGGATCTGGATGAGGCTCCCGACGGCCTCAGGCTGATCGTGGCCTGCCTGCGCGAGAGGGATTTCAACAACTTCAAGACAAGCTATTCGCGCTGGATGGAGCAATTGGAGCCGAATCGAGGCGCACTCACCGTGAGAACCCTGGAAGTGCTCGAACGTATCGCCGACTTCCTGGCCGGCGCCGGCAACTGATAAATATTGATTTTTAATCGCGGTTGACTCAAAATAAGGAATATGGGTTTGGGGATTCCCGTAGAATAAAGAAAAATAAGGGGAAATTTGCTCAATGGGGCCAGACGAACATCATGGCGAAAATCACGGAAGATGCCTTGAGTCGTTAATTGAGGTTTTCCTCTACATTGATGGTCAACTCGACGAGAAACGCAGTTCCGAGATCGATTATCATCTTCAACACTGCAGCAAGTGCTACGGCAGAGTCGAGTTTGAAAAGTTGCTCCGCGGTTACGTCCAGAAGAAGTCCCGTGAAGAAGGTCCTTCGCCCAGCCTTTCCGCAAAGATCAACAATATATTTCAAAGCAAGTGACTTTGCTCAACTCCTGCCTCATATCGTTTACCCCCTGCTGTTAGAATCGTGGTGGTTATGAGAACCCGGTCCAGGATTGCTGTGGCCATGAGCGGCGGCGTCGACAGCAGCGTCGCCGCGGCGTTGCTGACGCGAGAGGGTCACGAGGTTATCGGCTTGACGATGCTTAACGGCTGTCTTGGTGGAGCCGCAGCGTCAGGGGACGGCCACTGCGATCCGGCCTCGTCCTTCGGGGACGCGGTGCAGGTGGCGCGGATTCTCGGCATCAGGCACGAGTTTGCCAACCTCGAGTCGGAGTTCAAGGAACAAGTAATCGAGCCGTTTGTCGAAGCCTATCTGGCCGGCCTCACGCCGAATCCATGCATCGTTTGCAATCGCAGGATAAAGTTCGGGCTCCTCCTAGAGCGCGCAATTGCTTTGGGTGCGGAGCAGTTCGCCACGGGCCACTATTGCAGGCGCGAGGAGCAGCCCGGGGGGCGGCTTGCGCTGAGCAAGGCTGCCGATTCGGGTAAGGACCAGTCCTATTTCCTCTTCGATTTGACGCAGGATCAATTACGCAGAATCCGATTTCCCTTAGGCGGTTTGACGAAGGGGCAGGTCAGGGAGACCGCCGCCGCCATGGGCCTGCCGGTTTCGGAAAAGGCCGAGAGCCAAGAAATCTGCTTCGTGCCCGGCAATGACTATGCCGCGCTGGTCGAAGAGCTCAAGCCCGGGGTCGATCTGTGCGGAGAGATAGTTACCGTCGATGGCAAAGTTCTGGGTCGGCACGACGGAATCCATCGCTTCACAGTCGGCCAGAGGCGTGGGCTGGGGATACCCGCCGACAGGCCTTTATATGTTCTGGCAGTCGAATCGGAGAGCCGCCGCGTGGTAGTCGGCTACAAGGAAGACCTAGAGCGCAACCACCTAGCCGTCGCCGGGATCAATTGGGTAAGCATCGAGCCGCCGCAGGGGCCGCAGCGGGTTGAGGTCAAGGTGAGGTCGCGGGCGCCGGCGGTCGGCGCGCTGGTCAAACCTCTGGCCGACGGCCGGGCCGACGTCGTGTTCGACAGCCCTCAAAAGGGCGTTGCGCCGGGCCAGGCTGCCGTTTTTTACCGCGGCGACCTTCTACTTGGCGGCGGCTGGATTGAGCGGTATTAAGCGGCAGCCCGACCCTGGTGCGTTCTTGTAGTCGTAAAACAATCCCGCCTTAGAAGGCGATCGCCATGTTGAGCCCGAAGAGAATGCCGAAGAAGACGAAGAAGATTACCATGGCGATTAATCCCGAGACGACGAGCATGATGACCGCCTGGCCGGAATCGAGTCCGAGCGCGACAGTCAGTCCCAGATAGACGGCGACGAGGGAGAGGATTCCCAGCAGGCCGAAGAGGAAGCCGATAAAGGGGATGAATGTGAGGAAGAAGCCGATCGCAGCGGGGGCGTAAGAATAGGCGACGATTGTCGTGTAGGAGTTCGCGTCGCCCTTGTTGATGTTCAGCGGCTTGTCAAGGGCGCCCATGATTGCTCCAAGGACGATCGGAGCTCCGACGAAGTAGATGTACCAGAAGACGCCGGCGATGATCCCGTAAACCGGCATCCAGACCCAAAACATACCTCCGAAGGGGACAAAATACGGCTGCGGGATAAAACCTTTCAGTATGGAGCCGACGAACGGCAGCACAGCGAGGACCACCAGAAAACTCAGCGCCGCCCCGATGTTGCTGGGGAAGGTCATGCCGCGCCAGAATTCGGCGAACTTCGTGCTGACGCCTACTGACTTGTTTATCGTGTCGTTGATGTCAATTTTGAATTCCATCTGTTACCTCCTGCTGAGTGGTTAGGGGTCCTCCAGACGCTGTTGACTCTCTCTCCAACGCTGAAAAATCACGGCGATTGTTTAGCCGTATCTAACACAGTAAGCTGCGGTCCACAAGGATAAAATCACCGGTGTATCCTCCAATTATCTGTTGACAGCCACAATCGGCGCCAATATGCTGATTTTTAGGAACCCGTAACAGGAGGGGGTGAATCGATGGACTCTTTCTGGAATTTTTTTAAGGAATTCGGCAAGTGGTTCGGCTTGCTATTCATCGCACTAGCCATTCTTGGAGGGTTGATCAACGGCATCACAGTGATGGCCAGATATGACTTCTGGGGCGGCTTCTACGGCATGCTTCAGACCTGGGTGTTCGGAGTCTGGCTGGGCATTGTGATCATCATGCTGAGCATGTTGGTCGACAACACGCGCAAAGGCTGATCTAGACTTAGACTTATATCTCTAGTACGTTCATCTTAAACCGATGAGAGACCGGTTTATTTTTTATCCTGAGTTGCTTCTCCGGAAGGCCTCGAGGTCGACCGCTCCCGCCTCAATCAAAGCCCTTGCAGTGCGCGCCGCCTCCTGCTCCGCGATCTTCTTCGAGCCGCCGCTCCCGCGCGCCAGAACCGGGCCGGCGCCGCCTATTTTTACCTCGACGGTGAACTGCTTGGAGTGATCGGGACCACTGGCCTCCACCAGCGAATAGACAGGCGCGGGCAGTTCCTTGCTTTGGATCAGTTCCTGCAGGTAACTCTTGTGATCGTGCCGCAGGAGGCCTTCCTTGTCGATTTCTGCGATCGCGTCGCCATAAATTCGAACAATGAAATTTCGCGCTGCCTCAAGCCCGCCGTCGAGATAGACAGCGGCGATAACCGCCTCGAACACGTTTGCCAGAATCGATTTCTTGCCGCGGCCTCCGTCCTTTTCCTCCCCGTGACCAAGCCACAGGAATTCGCCGAGCCGGAGTTTCTTTGCCAGCTTACCGATATAGCGTGCGCTCACGAGGTAGCTCTTGGCGCGCGTGAGTGCGCCCTCGTCCCCGCTGTTGGCGGCGAAAAGGAGATCCGAAGCTACAAGCCCGAGCACCGCGTCGCCGAGGAATTCGAGGCGCTCGTTGTCGCGGGTCTCGTTTTCCTGCTCGTTGGCGAAGCTGGAGTGGGTGAGGGCGCGAACCAGCCACTTGCGGTCGCGGAATTTGTATCCGAGGATTTCTTCCAGTTCCTTCAAATTCTCGTTATTAGCTGAGTCGCTGTCTTCGCTCATCGCTCCTGTTCTCGATAATCGCGGCGGTTATTGTAAGTAAAAATCCTCTCTACCCGATCTCTTCGATCACCTTGCGCATCGCCGCGGCGGGGTTGTCCGCAGCGGTGACGGGCCGGCCGATCACGAGCGCGGATGCCCCGGCCGCGATCGCCTCGCGCGGCGTGGTTATGCGCTTCTGATCGCCCGTTGCGGCCCAGGCGGGCCTGATTCCCGGCGTGACGAGGAGGAATTCGTCGCCCAGCTCGGCCCGCAGCAGCGAAATCTCCCTCGGGGAGCAGATGACTCCGTCGAGCCCCGCTTCGCGCGCCAGGCGCGCCAGCAGCAGCACCTGCCCCTCGGCGGTGTGCGCCACGCCGAGGTCGCGCAGGTCGTCGTCGTCGAGGCTGGTCAGCACGGTGACGCCGAGCAGAGCCGGGCGCCCTGCTCCAGGCAGGGCTTCCTTCGCCGCCCTCAGCATCGCCAGACCACCCAAGCAATGGATGTTAATCACCGCCGCGCCTAGCGAGGCCACCGAGCGAACCGCTCCAGCGACGGTGTTGGGGATGTCGTGGAACTTCAGGTCGAGGAAAATCCTCAACCCCTCGGCGGCGAGCTCGGCTACGAAACCCGGCCCAGCGCAGCAGAAGAGCTGCAGCCCGATTTTGAAGCCGGTCGCCTCGCCGCGAAGTTTGTCGACGAGCCTGCGCGCGTCGTCCGCCGTCGGCACGTCGAGCGCGACGAATACCCTGTCTCTTGGATCCTTGAAACTCAAGACGGTCATCCTGGTCCCCCTCGGCTACTCGCTGCGATGGGCCACCCCGACGATCTCCGGGATGGTGCTTACCCCCTCGTCCGCGCACCAGCGCTCGAGCTCGCGCACGAGACGGGTTGGCGCGGTGGGATCAACGAATGTCGCCGTGCCCAGCTGGATTGCCGATGCGCCGGCGTAGAAGAACTTGAGGGCGTCGTCCAGTCCCATGATCCCGCCGATGCCGACGATCGGTATGTTCACGGCCTCGTAAAGCTGCCAGACGCAGCGCAGAGCCACCGGTCTGATGGCCGGTCCGCTGAGGCCGCCCGTCTTCTTGAAAAGCACGGGTCTTCGCGTCTTCAGGTCGATCTCCAGGCCGAGGATCGTGTTTATCGCGCTGAGGCTGTCGGCGCCGGCTTCTTCCGCCGCCTTGCCGGTGGCGGTGATATCGGAGGCGTTGGGGCTGAGCTTGACCATCAGGTGGCGGCCGGTGGCCTGGCGCACAGCCTTGACGAGGCTGTATGTCAGCTCGGGGTTGACGCCGAACTCGATCCACTCGCGGCTGATGTTGGGGCAGGAGATGTTGAGCTCGAAAGCGGCGATGCCCTCCTCCCGCTCGAGCCGCTCGACGGCTGCGACGAAATCTTTCGTTTCGTTGCCCCAGACGTTGACGATCACGGTCGCGCCGGCGTCGCGCAGCCGGGGCAGCTTCTCACGCGCGAAGGCTTCGGTGCCGATGTTCTGCAGGCCGATGGCGTTGAGCATGCCTGCGGGCGTCTCGGTGATCCGCGGCGGCGGATTGCCGTCGTGCGGGCGGAGGCTGATTCCCTTGACCGAGATGCCGCCGAGGCCGGAGAGGTCGTTGAAGTCTTCCAGCTCGAGGCCGTAGCCGCAGGTGCCCGAGGCGGTGATCACAGGGTTGCGCAGGCGCAGGCCGTTGATGTCGACGCTCAGGTCAGGCATCCCAGTCCACCTCCAGGCCGTCGACCACCGGGCCTTCCTGGCAGCAGGTGTGATAGCCCTCGCCGCCCTTGTTGCGGTAGATGCAGGAGAGGCAGACGCCGATGCCGCAAGCCATGTAGCGTTCGAGCGAGCAGGCGCAGTCGATGCCCCCGGCGGCGCAAATCTCGGCGCTGCGGCGCATCATCTCCCACGGCCCGCAGGCGAAGCAGAGCAGATTGTCGGGGCCGGATTTTAGTTGCGGCGCGAGGATATCGGTGACCAGGCCGCGCCGCCCGAGCGAGCCGTCCTCGGTCACGGCGATCGCCTCAACGTCGATTTTTTCCAGCTCCGCAAGGTGCACGGCGTCACGCGAGCACCCGCCGTAGAGAAGCGCGTAATCGCCGCCGGCGCGGTTCAACTCCTGCGCTGCGAACGCCGCGGGGGCGATACCGGTGCCCCCGGCGACCATCAGCAAGCGGCGGGACGGGTTGATCTCCAGGTGGTTTCCCAGAGGGCCCGTGACCGGCAGCAGATCGCCGACGTTTCTCTGCGCGACAGCGCGCGTGCCGCGGCCGAATGTCTTGATTATCAGCGTGAAGCCGATTGGTTTTCCGCCGTCGGAGAGCCGGGCGAAGACGCTGAGCGGGCGGGGCGTGAGGGGGTCGATCGCCTCGGAGGCGCGCAGCATGACGAATTGCCCCGGCTTGGCGGCGGCGGCGATCTCGGGACAGCGCAGATCGAGGGCGAATTCCTCGGCGTTGAGTTGTCGCTTGGCGATTATCTTGGCTTTTGTGACAAGCGGCATTTTTGACTCCGGGTGAATTCTATCAGAGCCGAAGAAACGCGGCTACAGGATCGTGGCAGATTTGATGTTCAGAATTGCTTGTGCAGCGACGGCGCTCCCGTGATAATCGAAGCTCCGAGGGCTTGGAGGCGGATGGTGGGCGGGGCTCCAACAAGCAGAGCTGCATTTCTGGGGACGTTGTTTATCCTGATGTCGGGAGTCTGCTGGGCCTCCTACACCATCGTGCTGAAGATCGCCGTCGACCTGGGCCTCAGCGAGATCGAGATAAACTCGATAAGGCTGATCGTCGGCGCGGCACTGATCGGTGTGTTTCTCCTGGTCCGGGGGAGATTTTCCTTCAGGATCAGCTTCAAGTATCTGTTGCTGTTGCTGGTGCTCGGAGCGCTCGATTACGGCCTGGGAGGCGTGCTCTATGTCGGCTCGTTGAGATACATCGACGCATCCCTGGCGTTCCTGCTGGTCTACACCTTCCCCGCCTTTGTGGTCGTCGTCTCGATAATTCTGGGACGGGAGAAACCGACACTGCCGCTCTTCCTCGCCGTCGTGCTCACGTTCGTGGGCGTGGCGTTGGTGCTGGAAGTCGGCGCGGCGGTGGAGGGGGAGCAGTGGATAGGCGTGATTTTCGTCATTCTCTCAGTGCTCATCTTCGTCGCCTTCGTGATGATCTGCGAGGGCCTGATGGACCGCCTGTCGTCGTCGCAGATCACATTCCTGACGCTCGGCGCCGGGGGGCTCTCGATGCTCGCCTTCATTCCCGTTGTCGGCGTACGAGCCGAGATGCTGTTCGAACCGCGCAACCTGGCGGTGTTGCTGTTCCTGGCGGTGATCGGCACGGCCTTCTCGATGATCCTCTTTTTCATGGGCATACGCCGGATCGGTGCCGCGCGCGCCTCGATCATCACCACCGCCGAGCCGGTGTTCGTGGTGCTGATGGCCTGGCTGCTGCTGGGCGAGACGCTCAGCCTGCTGCAGATGGCGGGCGTGGCTCTGCAGCTCTCGGGCGTGCTGCTGGTGCAACTTCGCGCGCCTCACCCCGAGCCGGGACCGTAGCACCGGCTAATAAAACAATTTCTTTGATTTCCTTATGAATTGTTTACTGAGGCGGGCGTAACGTGGATAATTCGCGCTTCGGAGGCTGAACGTGGTCGAGGAGGCTCGCGAGAGAAAGCTGTTGCTGGGCGCGGCGTTGGTCCTGCTGTCCGGGATTTTCTACGCCCCTGTTGCCGTGCTGGGCAAGATTTGCGTCGAGGCGGGCGTCGAGCCGGTGACGCTGAACGTCATCCGCCTGATTATCTCCGTCGCCATCCTCGGGCTTCTCGCACTCCACAGGGCGAGGGCGGGCAAGCGGCTGCCACTCGCAGCGAAAATCATATCATTCGTCTTCGGCTCATTTGTCTGGGCGCTCGGCGGACTGCTCTTTTTCATTGCGCTGGGGATGATCGATGCCTCGCTCGCCTACCTTCTGATGTACGTCTATCCGGCGGTGGTACTCGTCATCTCGGTGTCGATCGGCTGGGAGCGCTTCGCGGCTTCAAAGGCCGTGGCCGTCGTCCTCACTTTCCTGGGCGTGGCTCTTGTGCTGAGGGTCGGTGACGGCTCCGGCGGCAATCTGCTCGGCGGCGTGGCTTTGGTGATGGGCACCACGCTGTTCTTCGCGATATATGTTCTTGTCTACGATCGCTATCTGACCGACTACTCCTCCGCTCTCGTGAGCTTCTTCACCATGCTCGGCGGCCTGGCGATGATTCTGGCAATCGCACCCTTCCACGGCTTCGACCTGGGATTCGTGGGCAAGGATCCGCAATTGCTGCTGCTGGTGACGGGTACCGCGCTCGGCTCCGTCGGCTCGATCATCTTCTTCTTGCAGGGGATCCAACACATCGGCGCCTCATGGGCATCGATCATCAGCACGATCCAACCGGTGCTGGTGGTGCTCTTATCCTGGGTGGTGCTCGATGAGGTGATGGGCCCGCTGCAGCTCTTCGGGGCACTGCTGCTGGTGTTCGGTGTGGTGTTGATCCGCTGGGAGAAGAAGCCGTCGGTCAAAGCCGCGACTTGACCTCCACATGTAGTGCGATTAAACTCCGTAGACCACAAAAAATTGGTGGTCCAACCTGCCCTCAAGGGGCTAATACTATATTGTGCTGTACGAGCGGAGAGACTGAATGGAGATCGGGCGAGAGATACGCGAGCTGATGTCGACCAAGGAGCTCGACGCCGCGCTCACCGACATCGCCGGGCAGATCGACAAGGGCATACCCGACGGCAAGCTGATTCTGATCGGCATCCGCCGCCGCGGCGCCCCTCTTGCCGAGCGGCTTTCGGCGAAACTTCGGGCTTTGGGGCGGGACGTCAACGTCGGCATCCTCGACATCACGCTCTACCGCGACGACCTCAGCGAGATCGGGCCGGTTCCGATGGTGGGCAGGACCGACATATCATTCAAGATCACCGGCTACCCGCTGGTGCTGGTCGACGACGTGCTGTTCACAGGGCGGACGGTTCGGGCCGCGCTCGACTGCCTCAACGATTTCGGCCGGCCGAAGCTGATCCACCTTGCCGCGCTGGTCGACCGCGGCGGCCGCGAGCTGCCCATCGCGGCAAACTACGTCAGCCTGGCCGTCACGGTGGCGGCGGGCCAGACGGTGCTGGTGATGGTGCGGGAGTTGGACGGAGAGGACCGGGTCGTGCTGCTGGAGGTCGATCCGGAGATTGAGGAGGATTAAGCGATGTCCTGGAAGCAACGGCATCTCCTCGGCATTCGCCATCTCGAGGCGCGCGAGATCACGGCCATACTCGATCAGGCGGAGGCCTTCGCGGAGATTTCCACCCGTGAAATCAAGAAGGTGCCGGCCTTGATGGGCCGCACGGTGATCAACCTCTTCTACGAGCCTTCGACGCGGACGCGGACATCGTTCGAGATCGCCGAGAAGCGTCTCAGCGCCGACGTTTACAACTTCAATGCTTCCAGTTCCAGCGTCGTCAAGGGCGAGACGCTGGTCGACACGATCCTCAACCTCGAGGCGATGAGCCCCGACGTGATTGTGGTGCGCCACTCCTATGCGGGCGCGCCCGATTTGATCCGGCGCAACTCCAGCGCGAGCGTGGTCAACGCCGGCGACGGCTCCTGCGAGCACCCGACCCAGGCGTTGCTCGACGCGCTCACCATCCGCCAGCGCAAGGGGAGTATCGAAGGCTTGAGGGTGGCGATCGTCGGCGACATCTTGCACAGCCGCGTCGCCCGCTCAAACATCTTCCTGCTGCAGAAGCTGGGAGCGAGTGTGTCGATCGCCGGGCCGCGCACCTTCCTGCCGCGCGAGATCGAGACGCTCGGCGTGGAGGTGCACGGCCGCATCGAGCCGGCGATCGAGGGCGCCGACGTGGTGATGATTCTGCGCATCCAGCTCGAGCGCGGCGGAGCGACCTCGTTCCCCTCGCTGCGCGAGTATTTCAGGGTGTTCGGGCTGACGCGAGAGCGGCTGAAGCTGGCCAAGGACGACAGCATCGTAATGCACCCCGGGCCGATGAACCGCGGAGTCGAGATCGAAAGCGCCGTCGCCGACGGGCCGTACAGCGTCATCCTCGAGCAGGTGACCAACGGCGTGGCTGTGCGCATGGCAGTGCTATACCTGATCGGAGGAGGCGGAAGTGTCTCGGCTGCTTCTTAAAGGCGGAAGAGTTATTGATCCAGTCAACAAGCGCGACGAGGTTGCCGACCTGTTGGTTGAGGACGGCCGCATCGCCGAGGTCAAGCCCGGCATCGAGGCCGGTGATTCAGAGGTGATCGACTGCTCCGGGAAGCTGGTTTGCCCGGGGTTTCTCGACATCCACGTGCACCTGCGCGAGCCTGGTTTCGAGGAGTCGGAGACGATCAGCAGCGGAACCGCTGCTGCTGCGGCGGGCGGCTTCACCGGCGTTTGCTGCATGCCCAACACCTCGCCGCCGGCCGACAACGCCTCGGTGATCGAGTACATCCTCGAGGTCGCCGAGCGCAAGGCCGCCGTGCCGGTCTACCCGATCGGGGCGGTGACCCGCGGCCAGGAGGGCAAGGAGCTGGCCGAGATCGGCGAGATGGTCGAGGCGGGCGCCGTCGCCGTCACCGACGACGGCAGTTGCGTGATGAGTTCCAAGCTGATGCGCCGCGCGATGGAGTACGCCTCAACCTTCGGCATAAAGGTGATCCAGCACGCCGAGGACCACTCCCTCACTGAAGGCGGCGTCGCCAATGAAGGCGCAATTGGCACGATGCTCGGACTGAGCCCGATGCCGGGAGTTGCCGAGGAGATTATCGTCCGCCGCGACATCGCGCTGGCCGAGTACCTGAAGCTGCCGGTTCACATCGCCCACATCAGCGTCGCGGGGGCGGTGCGGGCCGTGAGGGAGGCGAAGGAGCGGGGCGTTCAGGTGACCTGCGAGGTTACGCCGCACCACTTCACGCTCTCTGACGCGGCGATCGAGGAATTCGACACCAACACAAAGATGAATCCGCCGTTGCGGGCGGCAGAGGACGTCGAGGAGTGCGCCCGCGGTCTCGCCGACGGCACGATCGACTGCATTGCCACCGATCACGCGCCGCACCATGTCGACAAGAAGAACCTCGAGTTCGATCTCGCCGCCTTCGGCATCACCGGGCTCGAGACCTGCGTCGGCCTGACCTTCGACCGCCTCGTGCACCGGGAATTCTTCGATTTCAACAGGATGGTGGAACTGCTTGCGGTCAACCCGGCGAAGATCATCGGCCTCGACCGCGGCCACCTGACAGTCGGCGCCGAAGCCTTTGTCACCATCCTCGATCCCGAAGCGGAGTGGACCGTGCGCGCGGAGGCATCGAAGAGCCTCAGCCGCAACACGCCGTTCGACGGCTGGCGGCTGAAGGGCGCGCCCGCGGGAGTGGTCATCGGCGGCAAGGCGATTCTGCCCTGAATCCGGCAAATTCTCGGAAATATTCATCAGTAATGACTGGCGCGCTGGTCTGCCTGCGCTACAATATCGGCTTGGGCGTACCGCCCGGTATTCTTCCGATCAGGGGGGAATGATGAAAGTGGTCACCTACATGGGCAGTCCGCGCAAGAGTGGCAACACCGCCGCCGTTCTCGCCTGGGTTGAAGCGGAACTCGAGCGGCTCGGCCACGAGGTCGAGCGCGTCAATATAGTCGATCATGAGGTTCGCGGCTGCATCGGCTGCTACAAATGCCAGGACGTGCCCAACGAGCCGGGCTGCGTGTTCAAGGATGAAGACGACGGCGACGCGCTCTGGAAGAAGGCGATCGCCTCAGATCTTATTCTGCTGGCGACCCCGGTTTACTGTTGGGGTTTCACAGCCCAGCTCAAAGCCTTTATCGACCGCGCCTTCGCCATGGTCAAGAATTACGGGCCGGTGGAAAAGAAATCGCTGCTCGACGGCAGAGCCCTGGCTCTTCTGACCACCGGCATCGGCCAGGTGGAGGGCAACGCGGATTTGTTGAAGCCGGTTCTCGATCGCTTCGCAGGCTACACACGCATGAGAGTAGCAGGCTTTCTGGCGATCCCAGGCTGCAGCGAGCCGGCGGCGTTGGGCGATGAGGAGCGCGAGGCCGCGCTCAGGTTCGCACGCACAATCACTACAAGCTGAGTTGAGAGCAACATGAGAGGACATCGATGTTCAGGTTCATTTATCAGAGCGCCACGGCTGCGCGGCTGGTCGCGTCGATTATCTGTTTGGTGCTGATCGCACTTATCTTTTCACATACGTCCGGAATCTATTGGCAGGTCATCGGTTGGGAGGGCGAGGTCAAGCTCCTCGACATGGAGTTTTTTCACTTCTACGGAGCGGAATACGCCGACGCCTTCCTGGATGGAATGACAGTCGGCCGCCAGGCCCTATACCTCGGTTTTTACCTGCTGGCCATGTGCTTCGCGGTGGCTTACTTTTTCGTCTTTTCGTTTGCCATTGCGCTGATCTACCGCAAGGTCGCGCGCGGAGGAAGACAACCCTATTGGCTGATCGCGGTTCCGTTCACGGCCGCCCTCTTCGATCTGACGGAGAACGGGCTGATCTCGACGATGGTGGTCCTGCCGCAAACGCGGATTGTATCCGTGCCGGAGTTGACCTCAATCGCCTCGATGGTCAAGTGGACGGCTGACGGCGCAGTCGCCCTGTTGATCCTCGCCGGGATCGCAATCCTGGTGCTGCGAAGATTCAGCGACCGCACTCCGGCGACAGCTTGAACCTCAGTCGACCCCGTCGATCGGGCTCTTGTATTCCTTACCCTCGGTGGCCTTCTCGAACTCTTCTTTAGCCTTCTGCAGCAGCTCCTTGTCGGTCAGCAGGTCGAGGGTGGAGGCTGCGAGCACCTTGGCCGCGGCGAGCATGCCCTTGTGTCCGATCGGATGGCTTGAGCAGGAGACGACGGCCCAGTTGTGCCAGGCGACGCCGTCGGGCACGCAGACGGTGTTGACCTGTGCGAGGGGGCAGATCCAGCTCACCTCGGCGACGTCGGTCGAGCCGCCGCCGAGATAGGGCTCCTCCTGAAATGGCTTGAGTTCTTCGCTCAGGCCCTTTTCCTCCGAGCCGAAAAAGCGCTGCAGTTGTTTGGCGAATTCCTGCTCCTCGTCGCTGAAATCGGGAGCGCCGACAAGTTCGAGGTTCTTGTAGTTGGCTTCGGCGATCGCCCTGTTGACCAGCATGTTGTGCACGCCGGTGATCAGCTCGATTTCCAGCTCGGTCTGCGTCGCCATCGCCGCCGCCTCGGCGATCTTGAGGATGCGCTTGTAGTAGAGATCGACCTCATCGCGGTCGAGGGCTCGCACGTAGTACCAAGACCGGGCGAAGTCGGGCACGACATTGGGCGCGTGGCCGCCGTCGAGGATGACGTAGTGGATGCGTGTGGTCGGCTTGACGTGCTCGCGCATCATGTTGACGCCGATATTCATCAATTCCACGGCGTCGAGGGCGCTGCGGCCATTCCAGGGGTCGGCCGCCGCGTGGGCCGTCTGCCCGCGGAAGGATACCTTGAAGCTGTTGAGCGCGAGCGAGCTGTTGAGCGAGACGGCGTTCTCCGAGCTCGGATGCCAGGAGACGGCGGCGTCGAGGCCGTCGAAGAGCCCGGCTTTGGCCATCACGGTCTTGCCGACGACCGTCTCCTCGGCCGGGCAGCCGAAATAGATTATCGTGCCGCCGAGGTCCTGTTGCTCCATCACCTCCTTGACGGAGACCGCAGCCGCGAGGCTGGCCACGCCGAAGAGGTTGTGGCCGCAGCCGTGCCCCGCGCCGCCCTCGACCAGCGGCTTCTTCTCGGCCACGCCGGCGGCCTGAGAGAGCGAGGGAAGTGCGTCGTACTCGCCGAGGATGCCGATCACCGGATCGCCGGAGCCCCAGCGGGCGGTGAAGGCGGTCGGAAGACCGGCCACACCGCGCTCGACCTCAAATCCCAGCTTCTCCAGAGTGTCGGCCAGCAGCGCGGCTGAACGGGTCTCCTGCAGGCCGATCTCCGCGAATTCCCAAATGGCGTCGCTGATTTTTATCAGGTCGGCGCTGTTTTCTTCGATCCAATTGAAAGCTGTTTGTTTATTGTCCTGGGCGCCGGCCGCCGCGGCGGGAAGTAACAAAGCGGCGCAGACAAATACGGATAATGTGAAGCGGCAGGTCTTTCTCATAATCCCCCTCCTGAATTGACCCATGTTACCCCCGCTGTGAGGGCTGTGCCAAGACCTGGTTTGCTACGGCTTGTGAGCTAAAACGGCGATGTGAGGGCTGGCGCCGAGCAGCGATTTCTTCTCCTCTACTTTTCTGAGGAAGTCTAAATATACCTTGCTTAACTTCGGATCGGTCGTGAATTTCTTGTGGTCTTTTGCAGCCCAGCCGAGCCCCTCGATGGCTAAAGGTTTTGTCTTGACGAAGCCCGCCTCGCGGACCTCGGCTTCGAGTTCATCCGGGAGGTGGAGGTAGGCGTCGGTCCAGTAGTAGGGGTTGCCGGTCGGGTTGCGGTGCTGCCCTTCATCGAGATCGCGCTCGACGATCTTGGCGAACTCCGGATCCTCTAGGCAGCCGGAGTGGAGGCCGTCGATCAGGGAGGCGAACCTCGAGATTCCGACGGCGAAGACCATGCCGCCCCGCCTGAGCACCCGGTGCGCCTCGCGCAGGCATCTGATGCGATCGCGTTTCTCGGTGAGATGGTAGAGAGGGCCCATGAGCAGGACGGCGTCGACGCATCCGTCGGCCCGTTTCAGATCGCCGCCGTGGCCTACGGTGGCGCTCGATCTGTGAGTTCCGGGCAGCCTGGAGATGGCTTCTTTCGCCTGCTCGACGTGCTTCGGCACGGGATCGATCAGGTGGACCTCGTAGCCCTTTTCCAGCAGCCAGACGGTGTAGACGCCCGCGGCGCCGCCGACGTCGAGGACCACGGCCGGGGGGGCGGGAAGGTGACGCTCGAGGATGTCGCGCGTCCGCAGCAGTTCGACGACGTTGAAGTCCTCCTCGAGGCGCGCGGCTTCGGAGAACCTCTCCGAATAATAATTAAAAATCTCGGGTTTCACGTTTGAAGAATTCTCTGCTTTTTCCGACATTGTTTAAACCTCAAAGAACATAACGGGACCGCATGCGAATTAGTTCAGTTACTACGTAGCAATTTGAAAACCATTGACTTGTTCTTGTTACTTAAACAGATTCTAATTATAATTCAATATTCCATAAGCCGTTAAAAATGATAATGAACCAAAACAGCAAACGACTCATCGGCATCAAGGCAATCGCGGATTACCTCGAGATGAGCCCGCGCAATGTCTACCGCTGGGAGAAGGAACTCGGCCTGCCCTTGCATCGCTTGTCCGGAGCCCAGGGACACAGAGTTTATGCGGAGGTAGAAGAGCTCGAATCGTGGCTTGCCGGCAGGGTCGACGGGGGAAAGATCATCGAGAAGCCCGGGAAATCGAGACTGCCGGCCTTAATCGGCACCGTCAGCCTTGTTTCGGCGGCCGTTGTAATTGTCCTTTTGATCATCATCGGGAATACCTCCGGCGGGCGGCCGGGATCGGTGGAGGCCACGCAGGCAGCGGGCGGCCCGGCCGTTCTGACACTAAGGGAAGGTCTGGTGCATGTGCTGGACCGGGCGGGCGAGACTCTCTGGATCTACATCCACGCCAAGGAAGGTCTGAAGGATAGCGATTTAGCACGGTACTCGAGCCTGCGTGATATCGACTCAGACGGCGCGAACGAAGTGGCAGCAAGTAGCTTCAACCCTGAGGATAATAGTTACCACCTCGATCTTTTCGATCACGACGGGCAGGTTATTTGGACGACGGGCATCGATGAAGCCCAGACTTTCGGCGGCGTCAGAATCAACAATGATTATTATTGCGAGGATGTGATTTTCGGGCGCACTCCTGAGGGGAAAGATGTGATTTTCGCGATGTGGCGTAACAAGTCAAGGTTCCTCTCGATCATCTCCTGCCACAATCTGAGCGGCGACTTGATCTGCAAGTACCTGCACACGGGTCATGTGATGAACCTGATCCTCTTCGACCTGGACGGTGACGGGATCGAAGAGATTTTCTTCTGCGGCACCAATAACCTGCTCAACGGCGAGGCTGTGATCGTTGTTCTGCCGCTGACGGGATTTCATGGAGTATGCCCGCCGTACCGGGTGGAGCCGGAATATGTCGAAGAGGCATACCGTCTCAGAATGTACATTCCCGACAATCCCACTTCGGGCAACCAGTTGGCTTATATACGATTCAGGCCGACCGAATACCTGAAGGAATTCAAACCCACTTGGGCTTTTGCCGAATTGGACAATATGGAGGCGAGTGGGTTTAACGCCAGAATCGACTATATTGGTTTGCAGCTCTCGGGCGAACCGATATTTCCTTATTTTTCATTCGATCGAAATCTGCAGCTGGAATATGCCTTTCCCTCGGCGGGCCTGATCAAACACTTCCCCGATTTGCAGCGTATGGGCGAGATCGACATTAGTCTGGAGCAGTACCTTGATGCGCTGGCCGAAAATGTGCTGCGCTGGGAGGGCGGGGAATGGGTGCCGGTTGAGAAGTCCAACGGCGGCTGACGTGCCGCCATCGACGGCCCGCAGACGGTCAATTTCGAATTAAATCCTTAAATATTGACAAAATAACAAAGAAAATTTAATTTGATTAAAAGCCTATTATACATTGGGGGAATTTATGACAAATGATCGGTTTCGGGGTGGTGCCCTTCTGTCTTTCGTCTTCGCGATGGCTGTGCTGG
>DATKUA010000129.1:0-4592 GCA_035530855.1 Acidobacteriota bacterium
GAACGCCACCGACTCGAAGATCCGCGACGCCGCGGTCGCCGGCGGCATGGAAACGCTGCGCAAGGCCGGCCTGGAGTTGGTGCTGCAGGGCGTCACAACCATCTCCGAAGTCCTCCGCGTCACCGACGTGCTGCTCTGAGCGCCTGCCTTCAGTAGACGACCTTCACGATGTTGGAGTAAGCGGACGACCTGCTGCCGGTGACGGCTCGAACCCTGTAAAAGTAATCGTTGCCCCGCCTGGATACCCTGTCGCTGAAGCTCTCCTCGTTCGCCCTGACGGTATCCAGCCAAATCCAATGGCTGTCTTCGGAAGTCTTTCGTTCGATCACAAAGCCCGTCTCATTGCTTGATCTGTCTTTCCATCTGAGCGTGACGCTCCTGCCTGATATGGCGGCAGTCAGCGCTCGGGGCCGCTTCAGTTTCCGGCCTTCCCGTGTCCACTCGTAGGCGCCGATATCGAATCCTGAGCGCGCCGGCCGGGCGGTGCTGTCGATGTCGCGATCGGGGGTATCTGTAGTCGAGGCTCTATCGATGGCCGGGCTTCCCTTGAGCAGCTGGTAATCCCCGGGCTCCCCCCACGCAGGCCGGATAAAACGCGGGTCGCCGTGAATGTTGCCGGACCCAAGAGTTTCAAGCTCCCTGCGGCGATATGCCTTGCCGTTGGCCTCGATTTGAATCTCGGCCCCTGGCCTGTAAAAGAGGTTGTGCTCGGCGGTGAGGCTGACCGACGGGCCGAAGAACGCCGTGCCGTAACCGCCTGCGATGATGCAGTTTCGCATTTCTACGCTGATCGGGACATCGCGATCGTCATATTGCACATAGATGGGGTAGGCGATGCGGGAGGGATTGTCGTGGAGGGTGACGTTGGTGATCTCGAAGGCGGAGCCGGGGTCGGTGGTTCCGATGACGATCCCCGCCCAGTGGGAGGGCCCTCCGATGCCGTCGCCGGTGCCGTAGATAAGCGTGTTTTCGATCCGGCTCCCGTCTCCCCAGAGCTTGACGCCGTCGCAGGCGTTGTTTGCGACAACGCAATCGCTGACAGTCGAATGGCCGGTTTTCAGATCGATGCCGTCGCCGCGATTGTGATCGGCAGTGGTGTGAACGATCGCAACCGGGCCGACAGAGCGCTCGAGCCCTATGCCGTCGGGTCGGTCGTAGGGACGGTTCGAGCCGTCTCCGCCCTGGTAATAGAAGCCGCTGTAAGCAAAGCGACAATTATCGATATCGACGTGACGCCAGCCTCCGGCCTCGCCTTCAGGCCCTCCGACGGCTCCGAATCCACAGAAATCGATGCGGCAGCCTGATATCTCCAACCGGTCGACATCCTGGAAATTGATGCCGAATTCGTCCAGATGATGGATGTAGAGGTCGCTGAGGTCGATGTCGGCTGCGGGCGCTCCGATAGCGGAGACCCCGTCCCGGAAAAAACGCTCCGCGCCTGCGGCGCCGTCGTCACTGCTGATCTCGAGGTTTTCGATGCGCACGTACCGAGTGCCGGCGAGGTCGATGGCATAGGCAAGGTTGCCGCCACCCGCAAGAACCGGGCGGTATTTGCCTCCCGTTCCCCTGATAATCGTCCATTTGCCCCGCCTGCCGGAAGGTGGACGGAGAATGTCGGTTTCAAAACTACGCAGCTGATACCGGCCTGGAAGCAGGACGAGGGTATCGCCATGGTTTATCCTGCGGCAGGCTTTCCCGGGGGAACGCCAGGGATTTTCCTTGGTGCCGGTCCCCGAGTCGTCTCCCTCAGGTGACACGTAGTATGTACTCTCATCAATTGGAATCGGACCGGCTGAGCATAGAGGTGCTACGGCGAAAATGATGATCAGAAGTGTGGGAATCGATCCGGCGAATTTCAATTTTGTGTTGTCTCTGATCACTTTAATGGCCCGCGTATGATTTGAAAACTCCCTTAATCATAAATGATAAATCTAATAAGTGTAGGCATTTTCAGCTGATAACATAGGGATAGCGGGGAGGCACTTGACGGCCTGCCCGTAGAGACTATAGTAATCATTCTTGAAGCAACTCCGGGGGAAGAACCATAATCCATTATGATTAATTACTTCTTTGAAGAGAAAAAGAGTGTCGCTTAAAAAGATAGCTGTGATTGAGGATGAGGTGGATATCCTTGAGGTGATTAAGTACAACCTTGAGAGGGAAGGATACAGGGTAATCACCGCCACGGACGGAAAGGACGGCCTCCGCAAGATAATCGACGAGGCTCCTGATCTGGTGCTTCTCGATCTGATGCTGCCGGGAATCGACGGCGTCGATCTCTGCCGCAGGATCAAGACAGATTCCGTCACCCGCGAGATTCCAGTAATAATGGTAACGGCCAAGGGTGAAGAGAGTGATATTGTGCTCGGCCTGGGAGTCGGTGCTGACGACTACATTCCAAAACCCTTCAGCCCTAAAGAGCTTGTCGCCCGGGTAAAAGCTGTATTGCGGCGCGGCCCGTTGCACGAGGACATTGGCACAGGTGATAGAATCATAACTGACGGAGTGATAATCGACATGCGCCGCTACGAGGTCAGGATCGATAACCAACCCGCGAACTTCACGGCGACGGAGTTCCGTCTGCTACATTTCCTGGCTTCGAATCCCGGTCGTGCATTCGCACGGGATCAATTATTAAGCCGCGTTATTGGCGAGAACGCCCATGTGCTGGACCGCAACATTGATGTCCACATTCGCGCCGTGCGGAAAAAACTAGGCGCCCACAAGAATCTGATCGAGACGCTTCGCGGAGTCGGCTACCGCTTCCGGAGCGGTGAAGAGGAATAACGATTGCCGAGGACCAGCTTTATCTGGAAACTCTATTTCGGTCTTGTCGCAGCCATTGTCCTGACCGCGGTCATCGTCTGTCTCTTTGTCTCCTACCAGATCGAGAACGACACCCTCGAGGAGATCCGCCGGCAGCTGCGCACCCGAGCAGAGCTGGTGCGGATTGTCATGGCGCCCGGCATAGCTGATCTCAGCGCTGAAGAGGAGGCACTGCTGAGGCGCGAAGTCGGTGAGTTGGCGGTCGATGACACCCGCCTGACGTTGATGCTCACAGACGGGACGGTTATTGCCGACTCGCGTGAAGATCCCGAGGGGATGGACAATCACGCCGGCCGTCCGGAAATAATTCAAGCGCTCAGGGAAGGGCTGGGAACCGCCACCAGGCGCAGCGACACGCTGAACCGGCGGATGATGTATCTCGCGTTGAAGGTCGAATACGATGGCAACACGGTGGGATTCATTCGGACCGCTCTACCGCTCACTAAGATTGATGAGCGCCTCGGACACCTTCGCAATCTCATCCTGCTGGGCGCGCTGATAGCAGCCCTGGTGATGCTGCTGCCCGGCTTCCTCCTCGCCCGCAGGATAAGCAAACCTCTCGCCCTGATGACGGAAGCAGCAAAGAAGATAGCCGAGGGTGATCACGGTGAAAAGTTATGGCGGGGCGGGTCGGACGAGATCTCGAAGCTGGCCCGCGCCTTCGACTCAATGAGCCAGCAACTCATAGAGCGGATGGAAACAATAACCACCGACCGCAACAAACTCCTGGCGATCCTGACCAGCATGGTGGAGGGGGTTATCGCCGTCGACAAGGACGAACGAGTCGTCCACATCAACCTCGCGGCAGCAGAGATCCTGGATATATTACCTGCAGATGCGGTCGGAAAGCGCATCTGGGAAGTGACCAGGATCGCGGAAATCCTCGATGCTCTGATCACTTCGGTTCAGGCGGGCGAGCAGCGAGCGGTGGAAGCGCGGCTGGTCGAGCAGCGCAGCGACCGCATAATCGAGCTGCACTCGGCACCGCTGCGAGACGCGGCGGGAAGCGTCGCCGGCGCCGTGCTTGTCCTCTACGATGTCACCGAGATTCGCAGGTTGGCGACTGTGAGGCAGGATTTTATCGCCAATGTCTCTCACGAGCTGAAGACACCGCTGACCGCGATGAGGGGCATACTTGAGACGCTGCTTGAAGATGTAAACATGGATCCCGAGCGCCAACGAAGTTTTCTCGAGCGGTTGGAGGCACAATCAACCCGAATGTCGGACCTGATTGCAGATATTATAAGCTTGGCAAACACTGAATCGAAGGATCTGAAGACCCAGGTGGAACTTATCGATTTCCGGCAACCTGTCAAGGATTCATTCGACACGCTGCGCCCCTTCGGCGAACAGAAGGATTTGAGCATGGAAATCGAGCTGCCGAATGAGAGCGTCCCGGTTCACGCGGAGGCGGAGGCGCTGAGGAGAGCGGTCGATAACCTGATTGACAACGCGATCAAATTTACCGACCGCGGTGGGGAAGTCAGGATTCAGGTTTATACGCTCAGCGGAAACGCCTTACTGGAGGTCAGCGACTCCGGGATTGGGATCGAGCCACGAGACCAGGAGAGAGTTTTCGAGCGGTTCTACAGGATCGACAAGGCTCGCTCCAGGGAGCTCGGGGGATCGGGCCTCGGACTCTCGATAGTCAAGCGAACGGCAATGGCCTTCGGCGGTGATGTCACCCTCAAAAGCCTGCCCGGCAAGGGCAGCACTTTCAAGTTGCGGTTGCCACTGGCGCCGGAAGCATCCTGATTCGGTAGGTA
>DATKUA010000130.1:0-2491 GCA_035530855.1 Acidobacteriota bacterium
CGAAGGAGCGGTATACGCGGGCGCTTTTAATACGTTCGTGATGATATTCCCCGAGCAGGATTGCCTCGTGCCAATCCTCAACCGCCCAATTCAGCGCGAAGGAGGTTGGATTGCGGAAATGTAATACCGTCCGGAAATTCTCCCCCCCATCCTCTGACAGCAGAACCTCCCCGCATTTCTCGAGGCTGACAAGAATCCCGCCTTTTTTGGTGAAATGGATAAGCCTTCCGGGGGACTCGCCTGGGAAAAGATGAATCAGGGTGATCTCTTTGCCATTAAAAGTGTTTAGCCTCGGGCCGTCGAAAAACCACAGTTCCCCCGTCTCAGGGTTGATTTGCGCCTGATCATTCGGAAAACCGAGGGCTTCAATCTTTATCGAAGACATACATCAACTGAATGTTGTTGTTACAGGAGAACTCTCTACTTCCAATAAGATTATAATCCGCGCCCTCGAACAATCCCAGGAATCCATCTCCACTGGACTCCTTAAGATGGGAGAGGAGAAGTTTCCCTCCTTTCAACAGCACGGTGTCCACCGTGTCGCGAGCACGGTCCAAATGTTCCTTCACGTAGTACAAGACACCCGTGATAATCACTAGATCGAAGGGCTCGACCGCTCTGAAATCGAGGAGGTTTGCCACCTCAAAGTCGATTTTATCCCCGTAAGATTCTATTGCGCGCGCGATAGCCGTCGGCGACGAATCAATCCCCATTGTGTAATCGGCGAGATCCTTGATCAGGTGAGTGATGAATCCTTCCGCGCATCCGATGTCCAGCATGCGACAGAAGCGCCGGTTATCGAGAATGTCCCGGATGTGCCGCGCGCGGGCGACGTGGTCGGGATTTTGCTTATAACCCCAGGGATCCTCGACCGCGGCGAAGAATTCTTCCATCGCTTCGGGGCTCGTGTCCCGTGGCTGGAACTCTTTCGTTCCCCTCAGCTTGTTTGTTTCCCTATCCATCTGGTCTCTTCCCCGCTGCTGCAGATAACGCTACTGGTGAGTCCGGCAGTCCGAACTACTAATTATATCGGTCGCCCGGCGGGCTCTCTTTACACGAGCGATTGCTTAACTCCGTAAATATATTAGTATAAAGGCATTAAAACATCATTCGAGGCCTTAAGAATAGCGCAGCACGGCTCGATAAAGTTATAGGGAGAAGCAAAGGCAACTTGCACGCCCCGTCAACCGAGGCAGCTTCAGTCTCGGACGAAAGGATAGACTGAGTGCTGACACTTCTGGAACTTACTAACGTCTGCAACCTTCGCTGCGTTGGTTGCGGGACCTGGCAAAACCTGCATAGAAAAAAGGGATTCTTCGATCTGGCCTTGCTGGATCAGATTTTCCCGTCGCAATACATCCACAAAGTCCCTCTTTTTTGGTACGGCGAATCGTATATGCACAAGCAGATGTACGAGTGCGTCAGTGAGATCAAGAAGCGCGACAAGGGCGCGGAGGTTTACGCCAGCACGAACGGCATGTTCCTCGACGAGCGCGGCGTCGAGAAGTCGTTGGAATGCGGTTTCGACGAGATCTTCATCGCCATCGACGGCACCACCGCCGACGTATACGAGAGCTACCGCGTGGGCGGTGATTTCGACAAGGTGGTGGATGGCTCCCGGCGTCTGATCGAGAGAAAGAAAAAGCTGGGCCTCAGCGCACCGATAATCACCTGGCAGTTCATCGCCTTCAAGTCCAATGAGCACCAGATCGAGGAAGCGATTTCGATGGCTCGCGAGATCGGCTTCGACCGGTTCCTGCTGAAAACCACCGCCAATGAAGCTCTCGGCTCCGCAAAATTCAAACGAGTAGTCAAGGGTGACGAGCAGGTCTACGGCGACACGCTTGTTTTCAACCGCATCGCTCTCGATCCGGCACTCGATCAGAAACGCAAATCGACGCACGAGAAATGGCAGGACGTCGTACGCGCGGCCGATCTCGACACCGATAAGGTCAAGCTGGGTCCGCCCTGCTACGGCCCTGCCATCCTCTGGGACGGAGTGGTGATCCAATGCTGCTGGGACGCGCACGCGGAGAGCTACCTCGGCGACATCAAGGAGGAGCGGTTCGACGACATCATCGAGGGAGTCCACTACAAACACTTCCTCCGCACTCTGCACAACGGCCGTAACGCCGTGTGCAACAGCCGCCACTGTTCCGCCCGCCCGGTCGTAGTCGACGACGGCTACAAACTTCCGGAAGAATACTCTAAGTATGAATCACGCCACGGCGAGCACAAGACGAACCTGATAGCCGCCCTGGGCCGAAAGAACGATGAACTGATCAACATGGGAAAGGAGATGCGCGCGCAGGAACAGATGCTCAGCCGACTGAACATCGCAGAGATGCGTACCTTTTCCATCGGAGAGGACGGGACGATATCCGACAACATCGAAGGCATCCAATACCCAAACGACAAGGCTCTCACGGGATATCTCGACCGCGCGATGGAGAATGACAAGTTCTGGCTGATAAAGGGCTGGGCGGCGGAT
>DATKUA010000131.1:0-2094 GCA_035530855.1 Acidobacteriota bacterium
CCGGCAGAAAGACCGCGATGTGATCTACGAGCAGATCGCGAAGAAATTCGAGGCCGAGGTGCTCAAGATCGGCGCCAAGATGGAAGAGGTGCAGGTGAAGGAGCGCGCCACCATCCAGGGCACGATCGGCCGGCAGCTCGCAGAGCTCGTGAAGTCGACCGACAGCCTCACGAAGAGCTTAGCAACGAACGCAAGACCGTCACCAGGTGCGGAATCAGCTGGGAAAATCCCTACCAGTGGGACCACTGGGTAAATCCATGGAGACACCATGAGCACAGCAGTCCAAGTAGAACAGCCCGCCAGCGTCGACCTGAAACGACCCGAGGGCGAAGTCACCCAGGGCGAGCAAGGCGAAGAGACGATGGCGCAGTATGCCGCACGCCGCGAGGCGGAAATGCGCGGCGAGAAACCCGAAGTCGTGAAGCAAGCTGCCCCCGCCGATGAAGGCAAGACCGCCGCCGCCACGGAGAAATCCGCCGCCGCCACGGACGAGACCAAAGACGGCGAGAAGAAACCCGCGGACTCAGCAACCGAGGACGACCCGGAGAAACTGATCGAAGAGGCACACCCAGCTAAGAAGGGCATCAGCAAGCGCATGGGCGAATTGGCCAGCGCGAGGAAGGCAGCTGAAGCCGCGGCCGAGACGGCAAAGCAGGAAGCCGCCGCAGCCAAAGCCGAGGCCACCAGGTTAGCAGCAGAGCTCGAGCAGGCCAGGCAGGAAGCGGCCGATCGAGTCGCCGCCGTACCAGCAGCAGAGGAAGACCCGGCGCCCAGCCGTGACGCTTTCGATGATCCAGACGAGTACCAGGCGGCCTACACGGCGCACGCAGCTCGCCAGGAGATCCGCAAGTCGAACGAAGCCGCGGCGAAAGCAGCGAAGGTGAGGACTGACGAGGCCGCCGCGAAAGCGGAGACCGAGCGCCAGGCAAAAGTGCAGGAGCAGATCGTTGCCTTGCACAAAACCTTCAACGAGCGGGTGGAAGCAGGCAAAGCCGAATACCCCGACTACGACGCCAAAGTGACGAACAACGAAAAGTTGATTCTGCGCAATGACATCTTCTTCACGGTCGAGCAGACGGAGCTGCCGCACGCGATCCTCTACTACTTGTCTGATCACCCCGACGAGACAGCGAGCCTCAACACCATGCCCCCGATCATGGCGGCCATGCGCATCGGCGAGATCCAGACCGAGCTGCGCATTGCCCGCAAACCGAAAGTCTCCCAGGCCAAGGAACCGGTCAAACCGGTACGCGGCCGCTCGAGCCCGGAGCACAAGACCCCGGACGAAGAGAGCATGGAGGAGTATGCGGCGCGCCGGGAGCGTGAGGAAGCAGATAAACGTGCTGCCGCGAGGCGGCGCGCTCACTAACCATGGCAGAGCGATAACTCCAGAAGTACCGCGCCCTGCCCATTACAAGGAACATGAATCATGTCCACCGACGTTCTACTCACACCCAGCATCATCAGCAAAGAGTCGCTGGTGATCCTGGTCAACAACCTCGTCATGGCAGGGCGAGTGAACCGGCAATTCGAGGAACAGATGGGCGCCAAGATCGGCACGCAGCTGACGATCCGCAAGCCCAACAAGTTCATCGTATCGGAAGGCGCTGGCCTGGCAGTTCAGGACATCATCGAACCGTCGACCTCGATCACCATCAGCAACCAGTCGCACGTCGATTTCCAATTCGGCACCGCGGCGCTCACCCTGGTGGTGGAGGAATTCCGCGAGCGTTATCTCAAGCCCGCGCTCGAGAAGCTGGCAAACCGCATCGATCGCGGTGTCATGGCCAACGTGCAGAACATCTTCAATGAAGTTGGCACGCCGACCTCGACCCCGTCGAATTTCGCCGCTCTCGCCCTCGTGGCGCAGCGCCTGGACGAAATGGCGGCGCCCCAGCAGGACCGCACCATGGTCTTGAACCCGAAAGCCTACTGGGCGATCGCGGTGGGGATCAGCTCCGTGTACGTGCAATCGGTGGCCGAGCCCGGCTTCAAGGGCTACATCCCGAATATCGCCAACATGGAGATATTCCTGGACCAGAACATCCCGACGCAGCTCACCGGTGCCTACGGTGCGACTTCGCCGACGGTCCT
>DATKUA010000132.1:0-10616 GCA_035530855.1 Acidobacteriota bacterium
GAGTATCAGCAGCACCGGCGAGAGTTTGCGGGCGAACCTGAATTTCTCGACCAGGAGGACCGAGAGTAGAACGACACCCAGGAGTACGATGAAAAGCTGGAACGGGTCTTGAATCATGTTTGCATCCCTCCGCGGCCGAGGCGTGTTTATTCCTGATTTATCTTAGCAAACACCGCGCCGGAGCGCAGTGCAATTGCTGCTAAAAAATCGCGGCGGAGTGGTATTGTTGGGCCGGAAGCCGAGATGTTTGGAGATTTTAACAAAAATAAACAGCATTACAGCAGATTTGGCGGAGAATTCTGGTTGTGCCAGGGGGATGCTTTCTTTGTGATTTATTCAATGTATAACTTTTTTGCGTATTCTCCGCTCTGGTCATATACTCAATTCATCAAACGCGCATTCAATTCGATAGCCAATTCGTCATACATCGCATGTCATCTGGCTCAATCTCAAAGGGGAAAGCAAAACCAAGGTGCCCAGAGAGGATGTATGAAATGACCGCACATCACGAATCATTCAGACTTGAAATAGTCGACCGAAAGACAGGGGACAAACTTGAAGGTAATCAATCCTTCATAAAACCGCAAAACGATTACTATAAGGTCCAAATAGAAGCTGAAAGACTCCTCAAGAAACACCCACATGGCAAGGCAATAGCCCGTACCTATGAGAATTTCAAAGACACTACGCCATACGGACAATACATCCTCAATGAAAACGGAGAGATGAAAAGCCACACTGAAGAGGCATAGTTAAACTCCAGTACACTCACCCTTTGATAGTGACAGAGCTTTACCCACATCATACCGATAGCGGTGCAACTGATTGGTCTTGAGGCAAAAGAATCGTCCCAAATAGGAAGGGATTTGATACCCCGACGGGCTTGTAATCCGCGTTGCTGACGCATGATTCTGGTGGATCGAGAACTCATTTCTGATCTTACGTTCATTTAAGGATTGAATCTTGACTCTGGTGACTTCCCGAGCGCGGTACACAAATTCCCCCCACCCGTGGGCAGCGGATGGGGGGGTTGAGCAGTTGCCGAGATCTAGGGTTGTTTCTCGGCAAGCAGCCTGTTAATCAGGTCCGTTTCGGTTTTGAGGGTTTCGTCATAACCGGTTGTGATGCGGCGGATGACGCCTTTGCGGTCGACGATCACCACCATCGGCACACCCATCTCGCCGTAGGCCTCGTTGTTGATCCTGTCACGGGTGAGCACGAAGGGCCAGGAGAGCTCGAAATCCTTGTGGAACTTTTCGAGCAGAGCCAGCTCTTCCTCATCGCTCTCCACCTTGGTCGTCTTGCCTTCCTTCGGGGTGACCGAGCCCATGAAGAAGGTGACGCCGATCATCTGAAAGTCCTGTGCGCCGTACTTCGCAGCCAAATCGTTTAATCGCGGAAAACTTCCGCGACACGGCCCTCACCCGGACCAGAAGAAGTAGAGGAAGACGACCTTGTCCTTCAGCTTGGCGAGCGAGGTCGGCGGGCCGCCGATCCAGGCATGGTCGACGAGCTCCGGGGCGGGCTGGTCAAAGAGGCTGAAGCGCTTGAGCGCCTTGCCCACCCTGCGATAGGAGACGTCATCGACCTTGAACGACTCAACAGTCTGCTGCAATTCGGCCAGCCCCACGGCGTACTGTTCGGTGGCGATGTAGTGGTCAAGCTTCATGAAGAGGATGCGATCCCTGACCTTGGCATCGAGGGCGGGCTTGTCGGCGAAGAGCGGCAAGACATGGTTCTGGAGATAGTCGACCGCGGCTTCCCAGCCGTCGTTCTCCCGGGTGATGGTGGCATAAAACGAGTGGTAGTTGAGGAAGGTCATGTCGTCGAGGACGCCGTCGGCGTTGTCCCCGACGGCCTCGAGAGCCCGCTTCAGCGGGGCAATCGCTTCGGCGCTCTTATCGGCGCGGACGAGCGCCATGTAATAGGAGAGATCTGCTGCAATGCGGCAAGGGAGTCCCCTGTTCAAGGGATCGACCTGATCGGCGGAGCCGTAATCGGTCGAGAAGCGATCGAATGCGGCGAAGGCCGATTCAGGCCGGTTCTTCCAGGTGTAGGCCTCGATCAGGTTGGCGTCGGCCACCGGAGCGTTTTCGCCCCCAGTCTCTAGATATTGCTCCAGACATTGGATGGCGAAATCGTAGCGGCGGCCCCTGGTGGCCATCGATCCGGCGTAGAAGAGGTCCTCGCCGGAGAGCTGCGCCTCGGCGACTGCATCGACAGCGGTTCGCATGATGGACATGGCTGTCTTGTCGCCGCTTTTGACGGCCGCAGCCGCCTTGAGGTAAGCCTCCTGCAGTGTGTCTTCGGCCGAGGCAGGAAGAGCCGGGGCTGATAAGACGAGGACTGCAGTGACCACCGTGACAATAATTCTCGTCATTTGATTTTCACCATTTGAGGCTCGAAAAAACCTCTTTTCCGTAAGGGTGGACCGGCCCTGTTGAGGGCCGGTCCGAGCGGATTGTATTAAAAGATGAAACGGAGATTAATCTGACCCGCGCGCGGCGACTGCGCGCCGTAGGTCTTGCCAAAGTTGGTATTCCAGTCCTGGTTGGCGCCGTAGTACCAATACATGTCGGCGCCGCGGTTGAAGAGGTTGAAGACATTGGCCGCGATCTCGAACCGGTAGCGGTCGAAGAGGGTGAACTCCTTTGCGACGCGCAGGTTGACATAGCTGAACGCGGGGGCGCGTCCCTGGCCTTCGCTTCTATCGCCATAGGCAAAGCGGGACCTTGTGGCGATCGGGTTGCTCACCCTGCTGCCGTTGGGCAGATATATGTAGGTCGGGTACTTCACATCGCCGGCGGGGATCATTTCCATGATCGCACCCTGCCACTTGCCCTGCTGCCAGACGAAGTTGACTCCGAGGTTGATTCCCAGCGGGCCGAAGTAAGTGGCGGCCGCTTTGAAGGAATGGGGAGCGATGCCCGAGTTGTAATAGCTGACCTGGTAGGCATTTGCATAATAGGTCGAGTAGGCGGAGACGGAGCCGAAACCGCGGTTGTTGGCGAAAGTGTCCGGCTGCAACCAGTGTGCCGGATCGCTCTCCTCGTATTCTCCCGCCATGGCTCCGTGGGAGTAGGAGTAGCCCAGGAGGAATTGCAGGTTGTCGGAGAGGTTCTTGTGCACGTTGATTTCAAAGCCGTCGAAAACGACCTTGGAGGCTTTGACATTGGCGGTACTGTAGACCAGGTCGAGGTTCTGATCCTTCACGCCGACGAGCGAGCCGTTGGCATCGTAGACACCATTGACTTCGATCCTGCTGATCCTGTTCTTAATTTCTCGATGATAGTAGGCGACGTCGAGTGAGATCCGCCAGGGCAACTGTCTCTGGAAGCCAAGGGTGAACTCATCGGTGTACGGCTGGCTCAGCCCATCGTCGGTCCCGTATCGGGGATCAGGCGGTTGCGGCTCCAGGATCGCCGCGCCGGAGAGCGTGCTGTCCCACACCCCGTCCATGTTCGTGTCGTAGAAGTAGGTGTAGCCTTTGCGGTAGGAGCCGCTCTGGAAGGTGCCGAGGTTCATCATCTGGTCGTAATTGCGGCTCCAGCCGGCGCGCAGGATATTCATGCCGTCGCCTGTGACCTGATAAGTCGCCCCGATCGAGGGCGAATATCCCCAGCTGTTCTGCTGCTCAATGTCGAAGGAATCGACGGAGATGGCCTGGCTCACCTTTAGTCCGAAGTTCAGCACGAGTTTCTCGGTCGGGCGCCACGCATCGGAGAGGTAATAATCATATTGACGGGTGACTTTGCGCCAGCCGGTGAGCACCGCGGGAAATTCTTCCTTCTTGTAGAAAGTCTTATAACCCGCGCTTGGATTACTGGGATCGTTGAGGACCCTGTACTCCTGCACGAAGCCGTTGTTGCTGGAGTACATATCCATCACATCCCTGATGACCGGCTGCATGAAGGTGCCGGCCTTGATCTCATGGGAGCCCCAGAGGTCGTCGATGAAGTAGTCGAAGTCGGCCGAGAAAGTGACGCGGTCGTGGAGGCCATGATTGTAACCTGTAATGTTGTCCGTCGAGGCCAGCAAGCCGTTGCCGTAAATGCGACCGCCCGACAGATAAGTCGATGTATACCACCGGACGTTGGGGCCGGAACCGCCCTGGGGTCTGGTCTTGAAGCCGCCTTCTTTCCAGCCGAACAAGACCCTGAAATTGGCGTTGTCATTGATGTCCCAGGAAAACTGACCCGAGTAGAGGGGGCCGCCGTAAGTCTGCCCGCGGGCTCCCGATTCCGTTTCATTCCTGTTGGCGCTGTTGGTCACGCTGTCGGTGTTGTAGAGGTAATTGAAGACGAATTGCACTTTGCTGTTCAGTTGGTGAGTGATTTTGTTCATCCAGGCGACCTGCTTGGAAGTCTGGTCGAACGGTTCGAAGCTGGGATCGAAAGCCTTCAGATTGGCGACGTCCTCCGGCGTGCGGTAAATGCCGTTGCGCGTGTGCGTGTAGCTCAGGTTGGAGAAGAACCAGGTTTTGTCTTTGAAGATCGGTCCGCCGATCGAGAAACTGGGTTTGTAGATCGTCGAATCCTGGGGGGTACCCCCATCCGTATTAACGCCGTTCCAACTGGGCATCTGGATGTCGAATGTTGATTCCCCGTGGAAAGCATCGCCGCCGGACTTGGTCACGATATTGACCACGGCCCCCGAACCGGAGGGCTTGTCGGCACCGGAGAAGCCGGCCACAACCTGGATGTCTTCAAGCGATTCCGCGGGCAAATAGGCATCGCCAAGATAGTTCGACTGCACCGAGCCCACGTGGACGCCGTCGAGCAACGGCACGTTGCTGTTATACGATGCTCCGTGCTGCTCCACCAACTCGGTTCCACCGTAGGCCATGTAGGCGCCGGGGACCATGGACATGACCGCGGTCCAGTTCTTGTCGGGAGAGATGGGCAGGCTACGAATGAAATCGCCGCTGAAGTTCCAGGCCTTGACAGGATTCTCAATTTCGAGCAAGGGCGGGGTAGCGGATATTTCGATGATCTCCTCAAACACTCCGACAGTCAATACCGCGTCTACGCTCACGGTCAGGCCGGCCTTCATCAGCAGTCCGGTGCGCCGGTACTGCTTGAAGTTCTCTTTGGTAACCTCAAGGGTGTAGTCGCCGGGAGGCAGATTGGTGATGCGGTAGTAACCCAGGGCGCTGGTGGTGGTTGTCCTCTCCCCCAAGAGCGATGGGCTGTTGACTTTCACTGTCGCGCCAACGATCACCGCGCTCTGATCGTCACGCACGTAACCCTTGATGCTGCCAAGACGCGACTGCGCAAACGATACAGTCACCAGCAGTAACACAAGCATTACTGATAAACAAACAGTTTTTGGTTTAGACATTTAAACCCTCCTTACTCAAAGCAGTTAGCTTGTCCCCAGCTCAATCTCGCTTGCCAAACTCTTGGCCGGCGCCGGTGGAGCCTGTTAAGTTATTTCCTCCATATTCAGCCGCTTACGGCAGGTTAGATATCCAAAAGGGCCCAAGGAAACGAACCGCTGCGCTGAGCGGATATCGTTCCCCTTGCACCTCTTTGATCTCCAGAATTTCCGCCTTAACCCTGAACTTGATTTGTGCTTCTTCCTCAGGCTCTTCGAGGTTCAAAGCCTTCAGCAGGTCGCTGTTAACCATAATGAAGTTCAGGATCACGCACTGGCCGGTTGAGAGAACCTGATCTGTCTTAAGGGTGGCCGCTTTGGGGCTAATGTCGTGAATGTGTCCCTCAACGGCAACGAGCTCGCCGTCGTTCACATAGACCATTTCAACTGGCGTGTCGGCTACCATCTTCGCTGTTGCTTCACCTGAATATGAACCTCGCGTTGGGCACCAAAGAGACTGCTTTCCAGGCCGCCAAAGCCCACCAGGCGTTCGCGTATTCACCAGCTCGAGGCAGACAGTGCAGATCTCGGCGAATTCCGGCCAGACACTCACTTTTTTGGCAACCCTAATGAGTATTCGCAGGGGCTCTTCAGAATTCTTCTGCTGGTATACTATGGGGCTATATTCTGAAATACTATTAGGATTTACCTTAGACTTTTCCCGGGAATCCCTGATAAATCTTCAGGGAAATGATTAAGCCGGATGCATGCTCTCGATCCCTGCAGAACGGGAATGGATCTGCCAACTGCGCTTTCCGGCCGGCAAGGGCCAGGCCCCGAATCCTACAGCTCCGCCAGGCCCTCGCGTATGGCATACTTAACCAGCTCGACGATGTTGTTTATTTTGAGCTTTCTCATGATCTGGAGCCGGTAGGTTTCAATAGTCTTGATACTGAGCTTCAGCTCATAGGCGACTTCTTTGGTGTTCAGGCCTCCGGTTATCAATCTGAGGACCTCGATTTCCCTCGGGGTAAGCTTCGCCAGTTCGGAATCCTTCTCACGAGAGAGCCGGTCTGCATAGTCTTCCATCACCAGGCTGATCAGGCTCGGCGAACAATACATTTTGCCCGCATATATCCGCTTTATGGCTGTTTCAAGCTCCTCGATTGCCGATTTTTTCAGAATGTAGCCGGAAGCACCGGCTGCCATCATCTCGGAGACATATTGCCTTTCGGTATGCATCGAAAGCGCGAGGATCTTCGTTTTAACTCCGAGCTCGGATATTCGGCGGGCCGCCTCGATTCCGTTGAACCCAGGCATTTCGACATCGATCACCACAACGTCGGGATTCAGTTCTTTTACCAACTCGATGGCCCTCTGCCCGTCGCCCGCCTCGTCGAGAACCTCAAACTCGGGCCGCTTTTCCAGGAGGGCCCTCAACCCCTGGCGGACAAGCTCATGGTCGTCTACCAGAATGATGCTGATGCTCATCGAGTGTCTCCATCATTGCGAAGCGGGGCGGTCAGGGTGACTTCTGTTCCCCTTCCGAGCTTGGAAATTATCCTCAGGCTTCCACCCAACGGTTCCAGGCGCTCCCTGATGCTGAAGAGGCCAAAGCCCTTGGCGCCCCCTTCACTATAGACGGCGGAACTCACGTCCATCCCCACGCCGTTATCTTTGATGGTTACGATTATTCTCTCTCCGTCATTCTTGATCGAGACCTTGACGATGTCTGCCTGCGCGTGCTTCACGACGTTGATCAGCAGCTCTCGCAGCGCCTGGTAGAGCAGAACCGATACGTCGTCACTGATCGGATTCTTGCCGTTGGTGGATATCGCTGTCTTGATATTGTATTCCTGCTCGAAACGCTCGATGAAATTCTCAGCCGCCGCTTCGAAGCCGAATTGGTAGAGCACCGGCGGGCTGATCTCGACTGTCAGCGAATGCGTGTCATCGATGACACCATCGACGAGCTCGAGCATCTCCCCGGTGAAGCGGCCATCGTCTGCGGTAGCCTGCTCCTCCGCTTGAGATTTCAACCTAAACTTTGCCAGCAGCAGGGCGTGGCCGATCCTGTCGTGAAGCATCTGGGATATCCGCCGTCGCTCACGCTCCTCTGCCAGAGTCAGCTCAGAGGCGAGGGAACGCAGCCTGGACTGATTCTCCAACAGCCTGCTTTCAGCTTCTCTGCGCTCGGCTACCTCCTTCTGCAGCACATTTCTTTGCTTCTTAATCGATTCGGTCCGCACCCGATAGAAACCGATGACCACCGCAGCCGCCAGAGCGACCAGGAGCATTCTGAACTCCCATGTCATCCAGAAGGGAGGCACGATCACGATACGCATGCTGGCCATACTGTCGCTCCAGAGGCCGTCGTTATTGGTGCTCTTGACGTGGAAGACATATTGACCGGGCGGGATGTGAACGAAGTTGGCGAACCTCCGCCCTCCGGTGGGAATCCAATCCTCGTTGAATCCTTGCAGCTTGTAGGCGTAGCGGTTTCTCTCGGTTTCGCTGAAGTCCAGGCTGGAATAACCGATGGAAAAGGTGTTTTCTTCAAACGGCAGAACGATTTCACTCACCAGGTTCACCGGTTCGCCAAATGACATCGGCTGTCCCAGTTTGCTGAGTTCCGTAATCACGACGGCAGGTTTGTGCGGATTATCGTGCAGATCCGAGGGCCTGATACAAACACACTCGTCCCCGCCGGCGAAGAACAGCTCTCCATTCTTATTTCTGGAATAGGCGCCCTGGTTGAACTCGTACTCCAGAATTCCGTCCCTGATGTCGAAGGTCCGGCTCCCGTTGGTCAGCGGGTCGAACCTGCAGAGGCCCTTGTTTGTGCTGAGCCACAGCATGCCTTGGTCGTCGAGCAGGATGCCGTAGATGGTGTTGTCCGGCAGCACGCTCATTTCGAAATACTTTTGGAAGATGCCGGTGCCGGTGTCGAGGCGGTTCAAGCCGTTCCTTGTGCCTACCCAGAGGCTTCCGTCCACGGTCTCGCACAACGAGAGGATGCGGTCGTCGCTGAGGCTTTGGCGGCTGAGCGGGTCCCTGGAGTAGTGCACGTAACTCTTGCGATCAGGAAAGAGCTTGATCAGGCCGCTGCCATCCGAGCCCACCCAGAGATTGCCCTGACTGTCCTCAAAGATGACATTCGCGTCAAAGGACCGCATGGTGCTCATACCGCCGGATCTCGGAATCCAGTAGTTGAAATCACCTTTGTCGCGGTCGAGCATGCCGATACCGTTGACGTGGGTGGCGATCCAGAGGACGTTATCGCTGTCCTCGAAAATATCCGAGACGTACTGCGGCCGGGTGAGCTGTTCGAACTCGTTGAGCGCGCGATTAAATCGGAATAGCCCGAGATCCGAGGTGCCCACATAGAGATCGCCTCGGCTGTCTTCGAGGAACGCCAGAATCGCGTTCTCGACGTTGGCAGCCGGCTCGCTACCTTCGAGTTTATATTGACGATATGAGCCGTCGCTCCTGTCGATCCTTAGTACTCCACTCGTCCTCGTTCCCAGCCAGAGGTTTCCCCCGCTATCCTCGAGAACGGCAAAAATGTAATTGGTCACGCTGGGATTGCTGCTGACTGCCCGACTGCTGTAATAGCTGAACTTGAACTTGTACTTGCTGTACTTGTTCAGACCCTCCAGAGTTCCGATCCACAGCGTCTCCGATCGGTCGAGAAAAAGGACTTCGACAATGTTGGAGCTGAGGCTGTATGGATCGGTGGGGTCGTATTGATACCGGCTGACCTCGGAGTCATCCAGATCGATCTTCAGCAAACCACAATTTGCCGTGCCGACCCAGAGGTTGTGAGAGGCGTCCTCCTGGAAGCATTTGATGTGAGTCGCTTGCTTGATAAGTCCGTTCTTTAAGCGATCTCCGGCTTTCACAAACGAATCACTCCGCTCGTCGTATTGCAGCAACCCGCCCCCCCAGGTGCCGACCCAGATCATGCCGTCGACGTCTTCGTATACAACCGAGTTGCTGAGCATCGCAGCGTCGACCGGAGAGTCGCCCGATCCGCCCATCAGGCTGAACTCCCTGCTATCGAGATTCAGGCGGATTATCCCCTCCCCTTCAGCGCTGAGCCACAGGTAACCTTTGCTGTCCTCGAACAACCCCAGCACCCTGATGTCCTGCAGATAGACGCTTTCAGAGGGGCCGCTTTCGAAGCGCTCAAACCGTTTCCAGGGCCGGTCGAGTTGCAACAACACCCCGCCCATGGTGACGGCCCAGATACGGCCCTTTTTGTCGACAAGCAGGTCCTTGATCGATCCTTCGCCGACTTGCACTCCTTCCGACGTCGCCACGTAGTAGTGAGACAGCCTGCCTGATTCCGTGTGGAGACTGTCAATGCTGCCCGATTCCGTGCCGATCCAGATGTTCCCCTCTCCGTCGTTGCACAGGCAGGTGACACAGTTGTCTGAAATCGAGGTGGGGTCGTCGGGGACATGGGTGAAGACCGAAAACTCATAGCCGTCAAATCTGTACAAGCCTTGGGCCGTGGCGAACCACATGAAGCCCTTGCTGTCCTGAGTGATGCCGTAGATCGCCCTCTTGGTCAAGCCTTCGCGATTGCCGATGCGGTCGAAGCGCACTGAATCCTGAGCGGATGAGGGTAGCGCCAGGCAAGCCAGCACTATTCCGCTGACAGCCAACTTACAGACCATGGTTTTTAGCCTTCGCATCAGAAGCCTCGGGATTCCCGGAAACCGAATCAGCAGAACAAAAGCTCTAGGCTTGCGACAGGTTCTCAGGAACTGGTTTTCAATTGCCGGATAAGATAGTGTAGCTCGTCCCAGGAAGAAGCGCGGTATTTAAATGCTCCAGGGTATCCTTCGCCCGAAGAATCAGGATATCATAATCGAAAATTTCCTTCAAAGAGCGCAAAATCCACGTACTGGGGCTTATAAAAAGGGGTGAGTTAATGGTGTCCCCAGCGGGATTCGAACCCGCGTTGCCGGCGTGAAAGGCCGGTGTCCTGGACCTGGCTAGACGATAGGGACACCGTCTGGTGGGCCGTGCAGGACTCGAACCTGCGACTCTCTGCTTAAAAGGTACGGCGGGATGGTCGCCGAATTCTGCGCCAAAGCCCCTAACCGCCTTATTCTACAGCAGTTAGCCTACCATGCGATTGTGCTAAGTGTAGCCGCCAAAACAACAAAAAGCAATAGTAAATCAGCCATTTCGGCAACGATTGCCAAAACAATTTATCATTCCAGGCGTTCCATAACGCCCCGCCGGTACTCCGGGGACAACTCAATATAGCTGGCATACGTAGTGTCGAT
>DATKUA010000133.1:0-50620 GCA_035530855.1 Acidobacteriota bacterium
CTGGTCGAGTGCCTCAAGGCGTATCCCGCCAAGACGGTGCTGATCGAGGGCCACTGCTGCTACATCGGCACCGAGGAGTACAACCTGGCTCTCGGCGAAGCGCGCGCGACGGCGATCAAGAAATTCCTGGCCGGCCAGGGCATCGCCGAAAGCCGCATCTCGACGGTCAGCTTCGGCGAGAGCAAGCCGATCCATGACAACTCGCAGGAGGAATCGCGGCAGTACAACCGCCGCGGCCACTTCGTCGTGAAGATGAATTAGAGAGCTCAGGCTTAAATATAGAAACACGCCGGCGGAGCCCTTGCGCTCCGCCGTTTTATTTGCTTCAAAAACCCTCAGTCCGGGAAGCGATCAGAACTTGATGATCGTGAATACCGGCAGGCCTTCCAGCTTCTTGCGCGGCTCGAGGAAAGTCAGCTCGATGAGGAAGGCCATCTCCACCAGCTCAACGCCCAGGTTCCCCACCATTTCGGCGACCGCGGCCGCGGTGCCTCCGGTGGCGATGAGGTCGTCGATGATGATCACCTTCTCGCCGGGCTTGAGGGCGTCGCGGTGCATCTCCAGCGTGTCGGTGCCGTACTCCAGCTCGTACTCGATCGAGATGGTCTCCGCCGGCAGCTTGCCCGGCTTGCGCACCGGCACGAAGCCGGCGCCGATGAGGTATGCCACCGCGGGCCCGAAGATGAAACCTCGCGACTCGACCCCAATCACCTTGTCGATACCCTTGTCGCTGTATCGCTCTGCCAGCAGGTCGATCGCCCGCTTGAAGGTCTCGGGCTCGGCGAGCAGTGTGGTGATGTCCTTGAACACGATACCCGGTTTCGGAAAATCGGGAACGTCGCGTATTATCTGCCTCAGCCTGTCAATCATCGTTTCCGGGAGCCTCCTGGTTTGATTCTAATCAGTATGTTATCAGAAATCCGTCGTGCTCTCCCACATATTCCACGGCCTGCTCTTCCACCCCGGTCACCATCGCCCACCGCGACCCGCCGGCCAGCTCGAGGCGCAACGCCTCGACTCGCTCGGCGGGCCCTTCGGCCCACACCTCCACCCGCCCGTCGCGCATGTTCCGCACGTAGCCGTTGAGGCCGAGAGAGTCGGCGGTGCGCTGGACAAACCAGCGGAAGCCGACGCCCTGGACCCTCCCCGAGACGAGGAATTTCCTCGCTATCATTTCGTTCCCGAAAACCGCGAGTCTATCGACGTTGGCGAGAGCTTGTCAACATGGATATGATATAATACCCCGTGTACAAGCGCTAACTCACTTGCTTACTATGAGTTCCCAGTTCCCGCCGCAGGGCCGGTTCGACGAGTCGCCCCTGCATGAGCTGATTGTGAGGCTGATCCGCGGACGTTTCAGCGGCAGCGTCGAGGTGCGCTCCGAAGCGGCCGTGAGGATCTTTCATTTCGACAACGGCAACCTCTGCGCCGCCACCTCCGACCACGAGCAGGAACAGATCGACGTCATCCTCGAGAAGACCATCTCGCCGACCCTCAGCCGCGACCAGCGCAAGCAGGTCAAAGAGCGCCAGCATGCGGGCCAGCTCCTCGCCCGCTCACTCGTCGATCTCGGCCTCGTTCACGGCACCGAACTGCTCGCCTACAACCGTAACCTGGCCGAAGACATCCTGCGCGGTGCGCTGGCCGACGCGCCGGAAGACTACCGCCTCAAGGCCGGCAGGCCGGGCCAGTACAATCCCGTGCCGTTCGATCCCCTCGTGGTCATACGCGACTCCATCCTCGGCAGCGTGGATGAACAGATGATCACGAGGCGGCTCGGTGACAACACCACCGTCTTTGTCTCCACCGGGAAGATGGAGGGCGCAAAGGGAACGCTGGCCGGGGATCCGGAACTCGGCCTCACCGTCTCCAACCTCGACGGCCGCAAGTCGATCGGCGAGCTGGCCGGCAGGCTGGGCATGAACCCCGACCGCACCAGGCGCCTGCTTTATTTCCTCTACATCATCGGCTGGATTTCACCCGGGCGGGAGGGGGGCGATGCAGCCCGCGCCCAGGTGGGTGCGCAATACGCGGGACAAGCCGGCCTCGCCGGCGCAGGCGCCGATGAAGACGAGGACGCCGAAGGCATACTCAAGCTCCTCGAAAAGCAGGAAGATGGCCTCTACCAGCCACGGCAAGAGCCGCGGCCGGCCCGCGCAAACGAATTCAAGCGCTCGCTCGACGAGCAGCTCGGCGTCCCGAGCGAGAGAGAATCGCTCCTCGAGCAGAACGGCGCAGCAGAAGGAAAGGCGCCGCGCCCGTCCGCGCTCTATGCCCTCCTGAGTAAAATCTGGCTGCCCGTGGTCGCGGTACTGCTGATCACGCTCGGTGTTCTCATCGCCTTCACCTCGGTTCCCAGCGATACCGGCGACGAGAAAATCTCCTTCTACCAGGACGACATCGACACCTCGCAACTCGCTCTCAACGAGGATTTCACCGACTCCCGCGTCGCCGGCTCCCCGGCGATAGAACTGCAGCTCACGCAGCCCGAGGAACCGCCGGAGGACGCTGAGGCGCAGCCGCGGGCCACGGCGGAATCGCAAGAGCCCGCTCAACGGCAGGAGAGCACGCAAGCCCCCGGTCCCGAGACGCAACCGGTCGAGATCGCCCCCGTCCGCTCCTACCCCGATTTCGCCTCCGCTCAGGACGATGCTCTCCATGCGGGGCACAGCGGTCGCTGGGACGAGGCCTCCACGATCTGGGGCGCGGCCGTGAATTCCGAGAAAGACAAGCGCTTCACTCTGCTGATTCAAAGGGTGGAAAAAAGCCTGTTTATCGCCGAAATTTTCGAGAGATTCGCCAACTCGGCAAACCTCAGGGAAAAGTTTTTCATCCTGCGCGCCGATAAAGATAGTGAAAACTACCTTGTTTGCTGGGGACTGTTCGCCGACGCGGCAGAGGCTCGGGCCGCTGCCATTGCGCTGCCGGCGCGGATAGCTGCCTACCGCCCCTCGCCCTTCGATCTCTCCTCCCGGCAATGAGGATGATGAGGATTCTACTCGCAACCGCCTTGGTTATCTGCCTCTGCGCCGCGGCGCAGGCGGACGTGGTCCACCTCGTCGACGGGCGCTCCTTCAAGGTCAGCAGCTGGCGCGTCGACGGCGATTATCTCGTCATGACCACCGAGAAGGGGGAGATCAGGGTTCTGCGGCATCAGGTCGAGCGGATTGAAGTCGAGGGACTGGATAACGAGGAACCCGTCGGCAAGACCGTAATCCCGTTCCGCTTCCGGGAGGGAACCGATCTGCTCTCCTTCGTGCCGGAAGAGCGGCGTTTCGCCGTGCCGGCATCGGTGCTCTCCCAGGCCTCGAGGGGAAACATCGCGGCGGCCCTGGTCGAGCTCGATTCCCTGGAGGTGCTCGGAAACGAATACACACGCTCCCCCGACTATCTGCTCCTGAAAACCGCTCTGCTGTTGCGGGCGGGACTCTTGAAGGAAGCGGAAGACCTGATCGCGCCCGTCATCGACTCTTCCCCGCGCGAAGGTTTCGGCCGCTATCTCGCCGGCCAGGCCGCCTACCTGCAGGGAAGATGGCAGGAGGCGCTCGAGCACTACCGGGCTTCGCTGTTGACGACGATGGGCGGCGCGGACCAGGCGATGCGCAGCAGGGTCGTTGCCAAGCTCGTCGAGATGGAGGGCGAATACCGCAGCACCGTCAATCAGAGCGAGCACTTCGTCCTCCATGCCACCACGCCTCTCGATGAGCAACAAACGCCGCAGATGATCCTGCAGACTTTGGAGGATCTTTACGGTCCGCTCTCCGCCGCGCTCGAAGCCTCGCTCTCGGGAAAGGTCGCGGTGATCGCCTCGGCGGAGATCCCGACGGCGCCCGACGGCACCCGCCGCGAGGGCTCTTACGACGGGCGCATCGTTTTCGCGGCGTCGGCCATCGGCTCCGGACGCCTCAAGAGAATCCTCGCTCATGAGCTGGTTCACGCTCTGCTGCTGCCGAGGACGAGGGGCAACTGCGCGGTCTGGATCCACGAGGGTCTTGCGCAGTTTCTCAGCGGGGTATCGACCGAAGAGATCGCTCTTGAACTGAAAGCCACGCTGGAGGCGGGGCAGACGCTTGGGCTCTACCCCGACAGCCTCACCCTCATCGAGTTCCTCCTGCGCTCACACTCCGCGGCCCACATCAACAACTTGCTGACTCTGCTCGCCGCCGGCTCCGAACCGGATCAGGCGATTCAACGCACCTTCGGCCGCACCCTTGACGAACTGCGATTGATGCGCGACAACTGGCTCGCCCCGATCGTGGAACGCGCTCACTGATCCGCATCAATAAATCCGCTATACTGCTCCGGAGACGAGCCATGCCCTATCTGATAGACGGCAACAACCTGATCGGCGCGATCCGAGTGATCGACATCCGCGATGCCGCGGCGCGCGAGAAGATGACGCGCATGCTGGCGGCCTACCAGCGCGCCAAAAACAACTCGGTGACCGTCGTCTACGACGGGCCGCCGCCGGGAGGCGTCCGCGGCAAGAGCAGCATCGGCGGCCTCAAGATCATCTACGCCGGACCCGACACCGACGCCGACACCCGCATCCGCAAAATCCTCGATCGGGCCCGCGAACCGGCTTCCTACGTTGTCGTCAGCTCCGACAAGCAGGTCTACTCCTACGCCCGCTGGCGCGGCGCGAAGGCGATGCGGGTGATGCCGTTCTACAAAGACCTGCAGCAAACCCTCGAGCGCGCCGGGCGCATGGCCGCCGAATTCGATGCGCTGAACGACAACGAGGTCGACGAGTGGATCCGCTATCTGGGGCTTGAAGATTGGCAGGTTGAAGACTAATCTTTTTCCCTTAAAATTACTTTGCTTTACAGCTGAAGCAGAATATCAGGCGAGGCGGCAATGACCGTTGCCGAGCACAAAGGGATAAAAATCGCGCTCTTCGGAGGCGGCTTCGACCCGCCCCACAAGGGACACGTCGCCTTCTGCCGCGCCCTCGCCGGCAGCGGCCTCTTCGACAGGGTCTGGGTGCTGCCCACCTTCAGGCACCCCTTCGGCAAGGGGGCGGCGGCGTTCGAGGACCGCCTGCAGATGTGCCGCCTGGCTTTCTCCGAACTCAGCGACAGGGTCGAGGTCAGAGACGACGAGGTCCACGTCGGCGGCGACGGCTACACCGTCGAGCTGATCAGATGGCTGCAGGAGCGCCACCTGCAATACGACTTCTCGCTGGTCCTTGGTTCCGACAACTACGAGGTGCGCACCCGCTGGAAGGACTTCGACGAAATCGAGCGCCTCGTCGACGTGCGCTTCTTCGGCAGAAAGGGCTGGGAGGAACTCAACAGGAAGCTGCACATCCCCGCTCCCTTCCCCAGAGTCAGCAGCGAAGAAATCCGCGGCAGGATAGCTGAGGGCAAGATGCCTCGAAACAAGCTCCCCCGGGCCGTCGCCGCTTACATCAAGGAAAAGGGACTCTACAAGGAACCGGGCGTAGGCAAAAAAAGGACCGCGGCTGATTGCCGCGGTCGCGAAACGGGGAGTTAAAGGGGGTAAGGGGAAAAGTCCTCCGAGACGGAGGCAAAGATCCCTGTCAACGCGATGCAAGTACCTTCGGTTCGATCTCTGTGGCTGCAAAGTAGAAGCTGCTGCCGTCGCTGACCATCAGCTCGCACGAGCGGAACCTGCCGAGCTCGATCACGAACTTGCCGCCGGCGTCGGTCTCGCCCTCGCCGATCAGCAGGCCGTCACTGGAGGCCTTGACCAGCGCGGAGGGCGTGCCGCCTCCCAGCCCCAGAACCAGCACCTCCAGCCGTGAGCCGGACTGGGTGGTGACCACATCGAGCGAGCCCAGCGAGACCAAGCCCCTGAAGGAATCGCTGCCGGCTCGGGCCTCCACCAGGTAGAGGCCTGGATCGCTCGCATCCAGCACCAGCCTCTCGCTCTCCTGGCTGAACGGCACATCGTAGTCGTAGCGCCGCTCGAATTGCTCCAGCGATTCCAGGGTGGAGACATCGGCGCTGAGGATGTCGTCGAAAGACGCGGCGTTGATAAAGGAACCGGAAAGATCGAGTTTGTAGACGCTGTAGACAATCCTGCCGAAGCGAAAGACTCCAACGTCGATCGCCGCGACCTGCTCATCCGGGCGGAAAGCGCTGTAGCGCGGTATGTCGACCCGCGGCGCCCTGGGCAGCACGTCGAAGCGGATTTCCTCCGCGGCTCCGCCGGCAACGACCACGGGATGGCGGCGGTAGCTGAAATTCCCGCTGACCGTCTGCAGGTGGTACTTCCCGTCGGCCACGCCCTCGAAAGAGAAGGAGCCGTCGGCGCCGGTGCGAGTCGTTGCGGCCTCCACTCCTTCATCGTTCACCAGGGCCAGCCGCAGTCGGCGAACCGGCGTGTTGTGACCCCTGCGCAGAACTATACCGCCGACCGCAACCTGCTCGGGCGCTTCGACGGTCTCAGCGCTCACGGTCTCTTCCGCGACGCTCTCCGCAACGGCGGCCGGGGCCTCTTGCTCCGCCACCGGGGTTTCCACAACCTGCTCCGCTTCGGGCTCGGCGATCCGTTCCTCAGCGATCGGCGCAGCGTCGCTGATGCTCCGTTCCGGGCTGACGGCCTGCCGCCCCGACGGCAGCGAGACCAGGTAGAGCCCGGCCAGCAGCAACACAACCGCGCAAACCGCGCCCAGCAGCACCAGGTTCCTCATGCGCTCCTCGCGGCGCATCTGTTCCAGTCTGTCGTATCCCATGGCGGCCTCCTTGTGTCGTCTGGTTTTACTGGATTGAGGGCAAAATGGATGCCGGAACACCGAAGGCTGCAACTTGTTGAAAACAATGATGTTGAAATTTTATCGCGCGGAGAAACGTGTCAATTATGACACGTCAGAGTCCTGCCGCTCCCCATCTTCGTCGGCCGTTTCCCGCAGCTTGCGCTTGGGATGGCGCCGGTGGAAAAGGCTCTCGATCTGGGGGCGGAAGATGATAATCAGAGCGGCGATGACCACCAGGGCCGTGATCATGTAGAGGGCGATGTTGCCGTCGTCGAGGTGCTCCCCGGTCAGCGTCAGGGCCAGCAACCCGGGAAGCCTGCCGAGGAAGGCCATCAGCACCAGGGCGAGGATCGGCAGTTTGGTCAGGCCGGCGATGAAGCAGATGGCATCGTCGGGCAGGGCGGGCAGGAGGAAGATCATGAAGAAGACGAGTAGCCCGCTTTTTTCGGCGAGGTGGTCAAATTTCTCAAGCGTTGCCCGCTCGACAAACCTCTCGACCAGCTTGCGGCCGAAAACCCGCGTCAGCCAGATGGCTGCGAAGGAGCCGATTGTCAGCCCGATCATCGAGTAGACGGTGCCCCAGAAGGCCCCGAAGATGTATCCCCCCGCGAGCCCGAACACCTGCATGGGCACCGGCGCCACCAGCACCTGCAGCGCCTGCAATCCGATAAAGACCAACGGGGCCACCGGCCCTGTGCGCTCCAGAAAAGCCTTGATATTTTCCTTGTCGATGAAACTGAAAAACGCATCCCCGAGCGGCTCCCAGAACAGGAAGACGCCGACGACACAGGCCGCCAGAGCCACAACGATCAGGGAGATTATCGCCAGTTTTTTCATCGCACCCGGGATGACATCTAAAAGGGGGAATCTAACATAGAGGCCGGCTATATTCCACCGCAGTGGGAATCAAAAAAGTATGAAGTCCTTCGGGGCCGGAAGCTGCTAGTCTTCCTCTTCGCAGGGAATTGTGTCCTTCGCCTTGAACTGGTAGGAAGGCAGCAATCCCTGCTCCTCGAGCTCCTGACAGCGGATGCAGTGCCGCGCCCACGGAACCGCCCTGAGGCGCTTGTCCGAGATCGGCTCTCCGCATTCCTGGCACTCGCCGTAATTCCCCGCGTCTATGTCCGCAATCGCCTGCTCGATCCGGTGAAGTTCAGCGCGCTCGATGCTACTCAGCGACAAGAGGAATTCCTTCTCGTAGGAATGCGTGGCGTAATCGACATAATCAAGCGTTCCCTCTCCATCCCTGTCATGCCGACTCTCGACGCGCGTCCTGTTGTCGGAGGAAATCAGCTCTCGCCGCCGCTGCTCCAACAGGTAACGAAGCTCCACAATCCTCTCTTTATTCATCCGATACCTCTGCAAGGAATCATAATGGCGAGCCGCTACCGGGCCCGATAACGAAAAATCTAGTTCCATGAACTGCAAAAGGCAATAGCAAAAGAGAGGGCAGCCGTTCTCTGGAGCCGTTGAAAGACAGCGGGGCGACGCGAAAGCAGTTCCAGGCACAAACTGCGTGCGCAATTGCGCCTCTCACCCCCTTAAAGGAGACTCTATTTATCTCCATTAATCTCACCCGGCGGATCGGCGCGGTTTCCCACAACTAATTGATCTTCAATAATTTATCTGATATAATCGCGCCGTCACGAGGGGGTTCGGAGGATGGACTCCGCCAGGATCTGAACCTATATTGCAGGTTAGACTCCGGGAGCGAATTAATGGGAAATCTCATTATCAATCAGGGCAACCTGCAGTCGCCCGAAACCGTGGGCAGGGAGAAAACCAGCACTCCCGAGCAGCGCTACAGCCGCGCGCAACAGTCCGGCGGAGCAAGGGGTGTCGCGGTCGAGAACTTGCTCGGAGGGCGGGAGGGAGTTCAGGTATCCCTCTCGGCTGAGGCAGGCCGCGCGGCTTTGGCTGCGGCGGCGCAGGAGTCGTCTGCAGCGCAGGGGACCGCCGGAGAGCAGGATTCGATCTTCTCCGTCCAGCGAGCGGAGGCGGATGTCGAGCCGGGTTCGGTGATTAATATTCTGATTTGAGAAACGGAATGGATTGGAGCGGATCTCAATCGTCGGAAGCGGCACTCTTGGGCTTTTCCTGCTTCTCTTCCTGCTTCTCTTCCTGCTTCTCTTCCTGCTTCTCGCTCGTCTGCGGGCGCTCGGCCGGCCCCGAATGCTTGCCTGCATAGTCGGTCACGTACCAGCCGCTCCCTTTAAAGCGAATCGCCGGTGCTGAGATCACGCGCTTGAGTTTGCCGTGCTCACCGCAAGAGCAAACGGTCTTGGGCTCCTCGTTGAACTTCTGCAGGAACTCGAAACGGCGTCCGCATTTTTCGCATTGATACTCGTAAATCGGCATATCAGCCCTCCTTGCGGCCGACGGGCAGGTATGCTACAACAATTGGCCGCAAACTGCCAAGCAGAGCTTGGAGGTTGATTGATACTGCGAGAGCAATTTTTTTATTTCCATTTGCCAGTGGACTGCTATAGACTGTATAATCGAAGCGGTCTGGGGGATAGCCTATCCTTAAGTAGCATCGTAAGTAGCGGATCTGGGGAGGATTATCGTTTTTCTTGCCAGTGCCCGGTAAGTTTAACTTGTCTTTTTAACTTTGAATCCATTATCCTCTCCGCAGTCTTTTCGCAAGGGGTGCCAAGCTTCGCAAGCACAGCCTACAGATAAGTGGGGGGAGAGAATGGCGAAAAATCCTTGGCTCAAACGAACATTCACGCTGGTAGTAGTCCCGCATGCCAAGGCCAAGTTCAGGAAAATCAAACTCCCTTACTACAAGCTGATGCTCAGCGGCATTGCGCTGATTGCGTTCGTTGCGGCGCTGACTATCTTCCTCATTCACTACGTCTTCATGATTGGCGATGCCGGCAGAGTCGAGCAGCTCGCGCGAGAGAACATCACGCTGAAGAAGGAGAAGATTCGCTACGAGCAACTCACCTCCGAAATCAGCCACCGCATCGGCCTGATCAGCGAAAAGACGAAGGTGCTCAGCACGCTCGCCGGCGTCGACCAGGTGATGAACCTGGAGCGTGGCGACATCCCCGATCTCAACACCCAGTTCAACAATGAGGAGCTCGACCGCGAGCTCCCCCTGCGCCGAGTCGAGTTGAACAACCTGCAGGCGACGCTCGAGAGGGTCGAGAAATCGTTCAGTGAAAAACAGGAAGAGCTCGACTACACGCCCTCGGTCTGGCCCCTGATCTCCACGGAAGTCGGCTGGATCTCCAGCAGCCTCGGCTACCGCACCGATCCCCTCTCCGGCAAACGCGCCTACCACAACGGCATCGACATCAGCACCAGCGAGGGGACGCCGATTATCGCCCCGGCCAACGGCGTGGTTGTGGAAGCTCAGCGTTCGAACACCCTCGGCAACACGCTCGCGATCAACCACATGAACGGCTACACGACGATCTACGGCCACCTCAAGGCCTTCAACGTCAAGAAGGGCGACCGGATCACCCGGGGGATGATCATCGGCTACGTCGGCAACACGGGCAGGAGCACCGGCTCCCACGTCCATTATGAGGTGCACCTCAACGGCAAGCCGATGAATCCGATGCGCTACATCCTGAATTACGGCATAAAGGCGCCGTCCTGGGACTTCCAGCTGGCAAACAAGTAGCCGAAACCGCAATACCAACGCCCGCTCAGAACCAGGGGATTTCTCTACTTTGCGGGTGGCGGCGGGTCAGCCCGACGCCGCGGCCTTCAACAGTTCCCTGTAACGCTCTCTCAGCCCCAGGAAAAACTCCGCAACCTCCCGCCGCCGGTACTCCGGGAAGGTCCACTCCATGAAGCAGGCCTCGCCGCGGCGGAAAAGGTACTCCAGCTGGGCGTGGATGCCGCCTCCCAGCGGGATGCGGTGGGCGAACGGCTTCGCCGAAGCCAGCACCATTTGCGCGAAGTTGAGATAGCCGGGATCGATGTTCACCCGCCGGGGGCGGCCGGCTTCCCCGGCCAGCCTCGCCTCCAGGCCGTTGGTGAACTGTTTCGCACCTGCGAGTTCCTGCGGATCGGTCAGCCGCAGGAACGAGACAAACCGGCGCACCAGGCCCTCGCCCATTTCTGCAGTGTAATAATCGGTGGAAGTGAAGTGCATCGTCGCGGAGCGAAGATCGATCGCGCCGAAGCGCTCAGCAAGCGCGGCTTCCGCCGGCTCGAGCGGATAATCGCGATGCGCCAGCAGGGCGCAAAAGAAAACAACCGGCTCGAAGGGCTTGACCTGGGCCATCAGCTCCCGGCGGCCGCGCTCTCCAACGGCCGCAGCCTCCATATTTCGATCGGCTCGACGCCCCTTTCGAGCACTTTGGCAAAGGTCTCGATTACGAGAGCGTTGTAGGCATCGAGCACGACGTCGTCGCCCGTCAGCGCGCCGCTCTCGGGCTCGGGCATCTCATCGCCGTTGCGCGACAGCACCAGGTAGCGGTCGCCCCTGACGAGGATATCGCCGGGCTGCACGCCCTCCTCGCCGTAGAGGATGAAACCCTCATCATCGCCGGCGGGCCTGAAATAGGAGAACGAATCAATCGTCACGCCCGACATCACCCTGTCGGCAACCTTCTCGAGGAAGGCGGGATCGTCGTAGGCCACGTCGTAACCGAGCAGCCGCATCGCGCCGATCAGAATCGAGCGCGAGCTGCCGCCAAGGAAGGCCTCGGTCAGCGCGCCCGCCGCCGCAGGGTCAGGATGATTCTCAAAGGCAAAGAGGTTGAAAAAGGCCCTGTAAGTCCTGTCGAGACCGCTGCGCCTGTCGGGAAGCATGGTGATGCGGTGGGCGCCGGGCGGCAGTGCTCCGGGTATCTCCGACTTCGCGCCCTCGGCTTTGATGTTTGAAAAGATCAGCTCGGGATCGCGCGCGTGGAAGACCATCACATCGGCGGTGTAGCGCATAGTGCCCACGTAGTCGAAATGGTAATCGGTGAACAGGTCGGCGCGCACGTCGGCGATCGTCCACCAGCGGTCGCCCATCTTGTGCTTGCGCGACTCCGTCCAGAAAAGGCGGTGGGGGATGTCCCGGCCCACGTCGCGGTAGAAGTAGGGGCTCACCTCGATCTTGTACCAGCCGACCATGCTCATCGTATCGATGAAGCTAAACGTGCGCAGCTGATCCTGCGGGATCTCCTTGCCCCCGATGATTACCCGCAGAGGCTCGTCGCTGGGATTCTCCGTGTAATAGAAGTGCTTGTTCTCGGTCTTGTCGAGGCCGTAGGCCACCAGGTAGAGCATCACACCGCGCCCGTCATCGACGAATTTCGGCAGCTCTGTGGCGATGTTCTCGCCCTCGAGACGCGAGACGATCCAGGCCTTCTCGAGCACCGGGACGCTGCGGATCCGCTCCGCGCGGCCGGAAAAGATCCAGAGAATGAGGATGATGAAGAAGACCGCCGCCGCAGCGACGGTCCAGATCGCGTATTTCACCTTGAAGCGGCTGGCCGTGTAATCGCCGTCCTTCTCCGTGTCCGGAAGCTCCACGTCGGGCCCGGGTCCGCTCTTCCACTTGTCGTCCGCCATCACTTGCGCTCCCATCTGTTGCAGGCAGCGCAATGATAGCACTCCGGCGCGGAGCCGCTCAAGGAAGCCCGATTACACAATCACCGCCGTCTGCCGATCAGGGCAACGGATAGCCCGCGGCGTGCCTCAGAGCCGCCTCGGCCTTCCAGACCTTGAACCTCGCCTGCTCGTTGCGGACGCCGGCGGATATCAGCGCGAACTCGGCGTCGAGGTAAGTCACCTGGTTCACCACTCCCTGCTCGAACTGCAATTCGGCCACCCGCTGCGCCTCCTCGGCGGCCGAGACCTCGCGCTCCGACGCCGAGAGCTGCTTGCGCGCGTCGACCAGCCTCAGGTAGCTGTCGGTCACCTGAAGCTCGATGCGCTTGCGCGTGCTCTCCAGCAGCAGTCCCTCGCGGCGCCGCGATGCCCTGGCGGCGGCAATCTTGTCTTCGCGCGTGGCATCGAAGAGGGTCAGGCCCGCCAGCACGCTCACCTGCCAGTAATCGCGGCCCCCCATGGCCATGATGTCGCCGTCGCGCCAGCCGCCTTCGGCGGCCAGCGAGAAATTGGGATAGTAATCTGAGCGGGCCAGGTCGATCTGCTTGTTGCCGGCCAGCAAACGCTGCTGCAGGGCCGCGAGCTCGGGGCGCGCCTGCACGGCCTTCTCGATCGCCTCTGCAAGATCGTATTCGCCGCCCCATTGAGGCTCCGCCGAGGCGTCGACCTCGGTCTCCAGGTCGCGATTGAGCACATAGTTGAACGCCCGCCTGGCGCGCTGGGCGGCGTTGCCGGCGGCGATCAGCTCGCTCTCCGCCTCGGCCGTCACGGCCTCGGCGCGCTTCAACTCCCGCAGCGAAACCATACCCTGATCCAGCATCGCCTGCACCGAGCGTTGATGCTCCTTCGCCGTCTCCAGGGCCGCGCCCTGAACCACCTCAAGTGCCAGCGCCATCTTCAGGTCGAGGTAGCCCTGAATCACCTGCAGGGCGACGTCGCGCTCGTCGATGTCCACGCCGATCTCACTGCCCTTGAGCACCGCATCGCGCAGACCCAGGTTGTGCCGCAGCCTGCCGCCAAGATACAGAGGGACCCGCCCGCTGAAGGCGGCCTGCCACTGCCACGACTTGGAGAGCACGCTGCCCGCCTCGAAGCCGGGGATGTTGAGCGGGATGTCCAGGCTGATCTCCCTGTTGACGCGGGTGTGGCGGTAATCGAAGCCCGCCGTCGGATAGAACGCCGACGCCGCGGCGTCGCGATCGCGCCGGGCTATCTCCACGTCGGAGCGCGACATCTCGATCTGAAGGTTCTGCAGCAACGCTTCGTTTACGTAGCGCTTCAGCAACTCGTCGTTCGCCGCGCACTGCCCGACGAGCAGCACTCCGAGCATCGCTGTTATTATCGCAATCTGTACTCTCTTCATTTTCGCTCTCCGCTACGGTGTTCGGTTTGCAGATTTTCACGTTTGAGCGGCGCTTAATCAACTTCGGTGTGTTGATCCGCCGGTGGTGAGGCGCCGGGGGAGTGCCGCGCCGTTAGTAAGTAAACGCTTACTTTAAAAATATACGACCGCGGCAGCGGGCTAGTCAAGCAAAAACAGGCCCTTGCGCAGTCGGCCGCCTGGGCGGCGGGTCCTCGCATCTCCCTAAACCGACCAGTCGGTCTAGTAATAGTCTAGTCAATGGCGCGCCGAATGTCAAGGCGGAGCGAAACTCCCCGCGAGGCCGCGGGGCGCCCAGGCGAACCGCCATAAAAAAAGGCGGCCCGAAGGCCGCCCTCCTCCGCGCCGGTAGCCCAATCCCTAGTTGGCCAATTTCGGCTCCGGCCCCGTGCCGGCAAAGTTGTTATTCGCCAGCGGTTTTGTCTTGAACCTGCCCAGGTCGCGCAACATCATCTCGAAGTGTTCCTCCGAGCCCGGCTCTATCTCATCGAACATCGACGGCAGGGTCTTGTGCCTCAGCCGCGAGATCCGCAAAGGCAGGTCGATAAACTGCTGAATCAGCATCTCGAGTTCGTCGCTGCCGTAGGGAATCGCCGGGCAGTCTTCGCACAAGCGATAGGCGATGCGGTTGCCGGCGCTCCAGAGCACGGCCATGGGGATCTCGCCGCCGCCTGTCTCATATGTGATCAGCACCCTGTTACTCATTGACGACTCCTCTCCGCCAGACTCCCCGGCAACGCTAGCCTACCCTCCGCTCGAAGATCAGGTCGAAGTACTTCGGCGCTCCCGAGACGCCGACTCCCGGGGCGAAGACCTGGACCAGCCTCCAGCCGCGCTCCGCGTAGTCGTGGATGATCTCCTCGTAGTCGTTGCGGGCGGGCCGCTTGACCATCATCAAGCCTTTTCCGTGCCTGACAATCTCGTATTCGTAATTTGCGCTCATCGCTTTTCACCTCTGTAGTCGCCCGAAACCGCAGGCTGCCCTCAGTGATCCTCCTTCTGAATTTCGCCCGCGGCGGAGAAGCCGGCCAGGCCGCCGATCGCTCCCAGGTTCATCGAATGCAGTGCCGAGCTGGGCACGATCACCATCGAGCCCTTCTCCTTGAGTCCCTCGAACAGCATGTTCATGCCTCGCAGTTGCAGTGCCACGGGATTGTCGCGGTAGTACTCGCTGGCGGCGGCGAACTTCTCGGCGATCTCCGTCTCGGCCGTGCCGAGGATGATGCGCGCCTGGCGCTCGCGCTCAGCCTGCGCCTGCTTGCTCATCGCGTCTTCCAGTGCCGCGGGGATGACGATGTCCTTGATCCCCACGCACTGGCAGGTGATGCCCCAGGGGTTGGTCTGCTCGTCGAGCGTCTGCTGCAGGGCCGTGCCGATCTTCTCCCGGTGCTGCAGCAGGTCGGCCAGCTCGTGCTTGCCGATCGTGTCGCGCAGCCCGGTCTGGGCCACGAAGCCCACCGCCTGGATGTAGTCCTGCACCTCCAGGGCCGCCTTCTGCACGTCCCACACCATCCAGTAGACCACCGCGTCGACGTTCACCGGCACCGTGTCGCGGGTCAGCGTCGTCTCGGCGCGGAAATCGGTCAACCGCACGCGCTGGTCGACGTACTTGTCCACCCGGTCGATGACCGGGATGATCAGGAAGATTCCCGGCCCCTTGAGGCCGCGGAAGCGACCGAGCCGCAGCACAACCGCGCGCTCCCACTGGTCGGCGATCCTGATCGATGCGGCGATGATCGCAGCCAGGACCAGCAGCCCGGCGAACCACCAGATGTTGATCAGGCCCAGGTAGAGGCACAGCGAGTCGGCGATCAGCAAAACGAAGAACACGGTCATCGCCACCATGTTGAACGCCTTGCTGCTTAACTGAAACTGCTTCGTCGCCCAACTCTCGGCCTTCTCTTTCAGGTCGCCGGACGACTCCTTCATATTCGATATCTTCATGATTTCGCCCCTCCGCTCCTGCGGCGCAGCTCTCCGATGACCTCCTCGACGTCGAACCCGTAGCTGCCCGCAATCGTTAGAAATTCGTCGCAAATGCACCCCAACTTCACCCGGCGCTCCTCTGCCGGGATCCTCACTTCGGCTACCCCGATGAACGTCCCCGTGCCCTGCTGCGTCTCCAGCACGTCCTGGATCTCAAGCTCGCGGTAGGCCTTGGAGATCGTGTTCAGGTTGACCGAAAGCTCCACCGCCAGCGAGCGCACGGTGGGCAGCTGCTCGCCCACCTTCAACATTCCCGACGCTATGCCGTAGCGGATCTGGTCGATGATCTGACGGTAATATGGAACGCCGCTCTTGGGGTCCAGCTTGAACTCAATCACAACGCCGCTCACCTCCTTCGCCTGCGAATATTGTCATTGTGTACCTCGCAACTATTGTACTATTCAACTAATACAATATAAATATAGTTCTCAGTGACGATGCTGTCAAGGATTAATTACCAGCCACTGGCGACAATTCTCCGCAAATTCATGTAGGGGGCACATTTATGCGCCCCGATCCCGCCAACGGCGGGATACTGCTCAACGGGCCAGACTGTTATTTCCCGCGGGGATTGCGCAATTCGTAGCCCAGGGTAAGCATATCACCACCCTGAATTCCGTCAAATCTGAAAGCGCTTGCGCTTGGCAAATGTCAGCCCGTAGAGGGCGATGCGGTCGCTCCCGTCGTAGCCGATCAGCCTGCTCAGCTCATCCTCGAAGAACGCGCCGATGCCGCAGCACCCGGCGCCGAGCGCCTCGGCCGCGAGGTAGGCGAACTGGCCGACGATACCCGCGTCGAGCCCGGCGATGCGATAGGCTCCCGGCGCCTCGAGGCGGGCGAAGTCGAGGGAAATCACCAGGAAGGCGTTGGCCTTGGCGATGAATCTCTGCCCCATGCAGGCGACCGTGAGGTCGTCGCGCTCGAAGGGCGCGTCGGACTTGAGCAAGCTGCGGTGCTCCGCGTCGTAGCGGTAAATCCCCTCCCCCAGGCCCTCCGCACCGAGCGCCACCAGCGTCAGGTCGGGCAGCAGGTTCGTCTTCCAGCCGGCGGGCATCCAGTCGGCCGGGTAGGCCCAGGTCACCGCCGCGAGGTAGGCCGAGAGATCATCGAGCGCCAACGGCGCCTTCGCCCCGCCTCTGAACGACCGCCGCCGGGTCTGCAACACCTCCAGACTCCCCTCTACAGCCTTGGCCGAGCGCATCGGGATCGCCTCGCCGCCCTCCGGCGCCGACGGCCGCAGCGCGGGCAGCCCGCGTTTCACGTCACAGCATTCCGCGCGATGAATGGCGAGGATATCCTCATCCACGGCCATCCGGGGCGAGAGCGGTTCGGCGGTCCTCGGCGTGAAATCCGCCGGCGGATCGGGAAAACCGTTGCCACCGTTTGAGAGGCCGATTACGGCCATGGGAAACTCATTGGTGCCGTCAATGCCGAGGATCGCGTTGATCGGACCCTCGTCGAGCTGGGTGATCAGGCGCGGCTGTAGCCCAAGGGCGGAGCCGATGAGAAGCAGGTTGCCGGCAACGTGGCCCGAGTCGAGCAGACAATAGCGGTAGGCGCGCGCCCTGTACTTCCAGGAGCTCCGCCAGGGGATCGCGGTGATGATCAGATAAGCGGCATGCGCCCCGCCGCCCGGGGCGGCCCCGGCAAGACTGCGTCGGAAGTCCCCCGCCGCCACCTGCACGACTCTGCCGAACATGGGATTGAAATAGTAGAGCCCGGCGTCGAGTCCCTCCGTCTCCCCGCAACACAGGTATACTTCCGCCGGGAAGAGCGCCCCCGCCGACGGCGCCGCGCGGAAATCGTTACCACCCTTGCGCGAGGTCACGCCGTAGCCGAGCCGCAGCAAAGCGGCCAGCTCAACCATTCCGGGCGCTCCGGCACGCGCCATCACCTTCCCGGAAAAGACATCCGCCAAGCCCACTCCAAACGGCTCGGGCTCCGGCAGATGCACCTCCGGCGCTCCCGGGTACTCCTTCGCCCTCCCGGGCTCGTTGGCCCAGTCCAGACTCCCGGCTCCGATGAGCTTGTCGCGCTTATGCGTGGAAATTCTGTGATAACGGCGGGCTGCGTCGCTCATTCAAATCCCCCCTGGCGGCGATCGACAGGAAATACGACGCCAATCTACCACACCGGCGGAGACTATTCGCGCGTCAATCCAGCCGTTCGGTGAGGGGTCGGCCCACCGCCAGGGCATAGATGACCGCCGTCTCCTCGCCGTCGAGGCTGCAGAGGCGGTTCACCAGGTCGTCGTCGAGCCCGGCGATGCCGCTCACTCCCAGGCCGAGCGCGGTGGCCGCGAGGTAGATGCGCTCGCCGACGATGCCCGCGTGAATACCTGCGTAGCGGTAGCCGCGGTTGCCGAAGCGCTCGAGGTGTTCGCCCAGACGAGGCGCGACAAAAATAACCGCCGCGGCTTCGACCGCCTGTTTCTGGCCCATGCAGGCATCCGTGAGTTCAGCAACCGTTGCGGCGCGCCCCACCGCAGCAAGAACTTTGCGTACACGGTCGATACGGTAAATCCCGGGCTCGAGGCCCCGCACGTTGTTGGCGGCGACGAACAACTCCGCCTGCGCGAAAAGATCGATGCCGTCCTTGTTTTCCTGGGATTCAAGCCAATCGGCCTCATAGGGCGCCGCGCTGCACTCCGTGAGCACGGCAAGTTCCGCCTCGGTGATCGCCTCTCCGGCGAACCGCCTCGTCGTCCGCCTACCCCCCAGCACCTCGCCGATATCCTTCCCGTCCAGGCCCGTCAGCATCTGCTCCGTGATGCTCAACCTCTTGTGCGCCGCCTCGCCCTGAACATCGCCGGAGCCGGATTTGCGGGAGGGTGCATCGACCTCTTTCCCGCCCTCCGTCACCAATGAACCCGCGTCATGAACCCGCAACGCCAGCGATCTCCCTTGCCGGTCCCGCTCCCGGCTCAAGGTCAGATCCGCTGATAAATCCCGCTCACTGGAGAGAACGGGGAAGCCGGGTTTGCACTCCTCGTCGCCGACCTGCAGGACCGCGAGAATCGCCTCCTCCTCCCGTTCCAATCCCAGGAGCCCGTAGAGGCGCCGGTCATCAAAGGAACCCCGTAGGAAGGCCCGGCAGTCAAAACGATCCAGCAGCGCGAGAAAATTGCCGATCACGTGGCCGCCGTCCAGCAGGCAGTAGCGGTAACCGGGCCGGCCGAACCGCGCTTCCGTGCGCCGGCACATCGATGTGAAAACGAGGTAGAACCGGCCGCCTTTCTTCCCATCCCCGGCGCAAATCGACGCCGCGGCCTCGCGCGAATCGCCCTCGTGCAGCAGCTCGAGCGAAAAGTCCTCCGGTGAATAATGATAGATGCCCGCAGGCAGTTCGCCGAGATCGCCCGCCACCAGGTAGAGCTCGGTCGGGTAGACCGCGCCCGCCGAGGGCGCGGCCCGCAGCCTGTAGATCGCGCTGCCGTGGCTGCGCGAGCAGGTGACGCCGTAGCCGAAGTAAAGCAGCGACGCCAGACTATCATTTGAGAAACTCTCGGCGCCGCCCTCCTGTTCAGCCCTCGGCGAAAGCAGCGAAAGCGCGCTCGAGCCGATAAAATCCTCACGTGGGAGATTGAGCAGGACCCGATCAGCCAGACCGTAGCTTTTCGGCTGCCTCCAGTCGGCGCCCCAGTCGATACCGTAATTCCGCGCCGGGGATCGCCGGCGTGACTGCTTTGAAATGCTGTGGTAACGCTGTGAAACCCTCGTGTCGCGGATGCGCTGCGTGTAGTTCTTTCCCCTTCTCATGGCTCCTCCGAAATGCTGGGGGCATTATAATGCAATTTTGAGAATATATCTCAATTTTAATATCGCGACAGAGAGCACTGGCGCCGGCGCGCCCTTTTGCTTAAGATCGTAGCCGGTTTTCTGCTCTTTTTTACCGGGAGTAACAGAATGAGACCAAATCTGAACAGGATGAATCCCCGCCGCAGGCTCGATCCGCAGTTGCTGCGTGTAGATCCCAGGGTCAGAGAGGGTTACTACTCCGACGAGTATTTCAACCGCTCGCGCTACATTCTGCTCAGGGACGACTACCATCCCACCATCCGCATGCAGGTCTTCCAGAAGCACGACGACGTCTGCCTCTGCGGGGTCAGCGAGGCGCTCGGCATCCTCTACTCGGCGCTGGGTGAGGACTTCGGCAAACTCGAGATCCACACCCTGCGCGACGGCGACATCATCGAGAGAGGCGAGACGGTGATGATCGTCGAGGGCGACTACAGCCTCTTCGCCCACCTGGAGACGGTCTACCTCGGCGCGCTCAGCCGCCGCACGCGGGTCGCCACCAACGTCTACCGCACCGTCCGCGAGGCCAGCCGCGTCACGCCCAAGCCGGTCCTCTTCTTCCCCGCGCGCTTCGACATCTACCAGTGCCAGGCGGGCGACGGCTTCGCCTACGACATCGCCCTCGGCACCCTGGGTATCGACTCCCACTCCGCCGGCTACGGCGTCAGCACCCCCGCCCAGGGCGACTGGTGGGGCTCCAGGGCGCTCGGCACCATCCCCCACGGCCTGCAGGCGGCCTACGGCGGCGACATCGTCCTCTCATCGCTGAAGTTCGCCGAGTACCTCGATCCCGATATCAAGCGCATCGTGCTCGTCGACTTCCACAACGACAGCGTCGGCACCACGCTCGACGTCGCCGACGCCTTTCTCCAGCGCTACCTGCCGGACCGCGATCCTCGCTACCAGCTCTACGCCGTCCGGCTCGACACCAGCGAGACTGTGATCGACCGCTCGATCTGCAAGCAGATGGAGTTGTTCAAGCCGACCGGCGTCAACCCGCAGTTGGTGATTAACGTCCACCAGGCGTTGCAGGAGCGCGCCGCAGGCTATCCGGCGGGCTCGGTCGAGAGCGAGTTTTACAAGAACGTCGGTATCGTCTGTAGTGGCGGCTTCACTCCGGAGAAGATCGCCCGCTTCGAGCGGCTCAACCTACCGGTGATCGCCTACGGAGTCGGCAGCTCGATGTTCTCCGGCCAGTACGATTTCACCGCCGACGTCGTCAGCCTCAAGCAAGACGATGCCTGGCGCGACGTCGCCAAGGTCGGCCGCCGGCACCGCCCGAACGACAGGCTCGAGCTGGTGCGATACTGAGAGGTGCCGAGACCCGGCCGGCCGGTTTGAAGACGCGGAGGAAAGACCATGGAATGGGAAAGAATATCCGTGATCGTCGACATGACTGAGACCTTCGTCGACCCCGACGGCAGCTTCTACTGCGGCACCACGCCGCAGGAGAAGGAAAACGCCGCGGCCATCGCCCGGCTCGCCGACTGGAACCTCTCCTGCCCCGACCTGCACCCGATGACCAGCCTCGAGTTCGAGATCAACGGCGGCCTCTATCCCATCCACTCCGTCCCCAGGCCCGAGGCCATCGACCTGAAAAAATACGGCCTCCAGGGCAAGAGCATCAGGCCGCGGTTGACCCGGGTGCTGCACGACGCAATCGACCGCAGCCGCGCCGGCGTCTACGTCCCGCGCCAGGTCTACTTCCAGGAGCCCGACGGCTCGCTCAGCTACTCCCCGGCCGACGTTGAGGTCACCTTCGGCCTGCCGATAATCACCGCCGAGCGCTTCCTCGCCGAAGACTTCACCTACCTCATCCAGCCCAAGTACTTCTTCGACGCCACGCGGCTCAGCGCGGGCGCCTCGAGCCGGCGCACGACCGGCGAGCCGCGCATCCCCGAGGTCAACGAGAATGTTTTCAGCCTGATCAAACGCAAGTACCGCAGCGACGCCGGGCTGGCCTTCTTCGTCCCTTCGGTGGTCGAGAACATCTGCACCCACCACACCGCGGCGGGCATCCGCATGGAGTTCCCCAACGCCCGCGTCATCGTCCCCACCGACGCCACCACGCCGCTCGCCGGCGTCGGGCTCGGCTTCGAGCGGGCCGCCGATGTCGCCGCCGCCTGCCGCGGCCTCGCGCTTGACATCGGCATCGAATACAAATCAACCGCAGAGATCGTCAGCGAATTCTCGCGCTGATATTTGAAATGGTGATTTATGGATTACGGACTGGCTCTGGAGTTCCTCACAACCTTCTTCGGCGTCACCTCAGCCTTCGCTTACCTGCCCCAGGCGCTCACCATCTGGCGCAATAAAAGCTCGGCCGACGTCTCGATCTTCACCTTCGCCTACTTCTTCGCCGGACAGCTTGTCTACGTGATCTACGGCATCCACCTCGGCTCGATACCGATCATCCTCACGTTCGTCGCCAATATGCTCGGCTGCGGCTCGGTGATCGCCATGGCGATCCACTTCAGGAGGGCGGGGACCAGGGCTGAATCAGGATGAGAACTCTTGCGCTCAGCCGACGAGGCTGAGTCCGGCGTCGTCGGAGAGCAGGAAGGCGACGGCCGCGACGATGTCCTCCGGCCTGGTCAGGCGCCCGGAGTGGTTCATGCGCTTCGCGTGCTCGACCACCTGCTCACGGTTGGGGAAATAGCCGAGGCTCTCGGTGTCGGTGATTCCGCCTGCCACGGCGTTGACGTTGATGTTCCAGCGGTTCAGCTCGATCCCCAGGTAGCGCACGGTCGACTCCAGTGCCTCCTTTGCCGCACCGACGGCGGCGTATTCGGGGATGTAGCGCAGCAAGCCCATCGAGGTCAGCGCAACGATGCTGCCGCCACACCTCTTTCGCATCAGCCGCACGGCGTTCTAAAACGACAGCAGCAGCAAAGTCTGCATAAATACCTTTGGGCAGGCAATGCTTTGACCTGTTAAGAATTACGAGTACCCGGCAAAACGGTATTCCGGAATTGGATACGGGCCAGAAAACCTCTCTTCCTGTTAGTTATGTTCATCCAAGCCTAAATGGAGGCCAACAGCTTCACAGGAAGTGTTTATCACATATATCAGGCCGTTGGTCTTGCCTGAAATGGCCGTTCGAATAGACCTTCTTATGAATCCTGGCAATTTCGCGATTAAACCTTGCCAAATGTCATCCCCTGAAATAAACTTAAATTATTAACGTAATACGTTAACAAAAGGCTCTTTGCGGTGGAGATTCTGTTCAAGGACAACCAGATCAGAAAAATCTGCAACAGGTACCACATAGCTGTCAGGAGATGGGGAGAAGAAAACGCCAGGCTGTTGCGGAAACGAATGGACGAAATTCGTGACTCCGAAAATCTGGCGGTTTTAATGAGTATCCCACCAGCTCGTTGTCATCCACTGAAGGGCAGCATGAAGGGCAAGTACTCGGTTGATTTAAAGCATCCTTACCGCCTTATCTTCGCCCCGGCGCATGATCCTTTGCCCGAACTGCCTAATGGGGGCCTGGATTGCAGGCGCGTTACGATTGTGAAAATACTCGGAAAGGAGGACACCCATGGTAACTGATAGTCAGAATCAGTATCAGCCTGATTTCGTTACACCGCCGGGTGAAACTCTGCAGGATACCTTGGAATCCCTGGGCATGTCACAGACCGAACTGGCTCAAAGAATCGGTAAGCACAAGAAAACCATCAACGCCATCGTCAAATGCAAACAGGAGATCACTCCGGAAACAGCGCTTCAGCTCGAAAAAGCTCTGGGGGTGCCTGCCAGCTTCTGGAATAACCGGCAGAAGAGATATGACGAGTTCCTCGCCAAAGCCGAAGAAACTCAAAGACTTAAGGAACAGGAGAGTTGGCTTGGAGAATTCCCTCTAAGAGAAATGAAGAAACACAACTACATCGACGATGAAGACGACTCTGTTTCCTCGATGGAAAAAGTACTCAAATTGCTGGGCGTCGCTTCACCTGTCGCTTTCGATGCACATCTCCATAAACTGTCCATCCAATATAGGAAATCGTCGGCTTTCAAGGTTAATCAGTACGCATTGGCTGCCTGGTTGAGCAAGGGGCGCGAACTCGCTTTGGCCATGCGCTATGAGCCTTACGACAGAAAGAGATTCCGGCAAAGTCTGAAGAAGATCAGAGGGCTGACAGATCCAGTACCCGATGACTTTGTTTCAGAATTACAAAATATCTGTGCCGAACAAGGCGTAAAGGTCGTGCTTGTGCCTGAACTGCCAAAAATGCCCGTATACGGCGCAACTTATTGGATTTCTGACAATCCCGTTATCCAGCTGAATATCAGAGGAAAGAAAGACGATATTCTTTGGTTCACTTTTTTCCACGAAGCCGGTCACGTTCTACTTCACGAGAGAAAGAAAGCCGTATATCTGGATGTCGACAAGAGAGAAGGGACTGAAGAAGAGGAAGCCAATTTTTTTGCCACTGAAATGCTTATCCCGAGAAGAGAACTTGAAGCATTCGTCAACTCTGCCCAGCTACTCTCCCATGACAATATTCTGCGGTTCGCACGGGAACAGGGGATAGCCCCAGGTATTGTCGTTGGTCAACTTCATCATTTCGGCTACGCCCCGTACAAGAACTTTCAGAAGCTCCGCCGAACACTTGCATGGACCAACGATTAATTGTTGACACGCAACCTTTTATTCTAACGCTGCAATGTAGATTCGCGACCGAAACAGCGAGAGCCCTATTCGTCGAACCACTCGTTCTGGCAGGCGGCGCAGCGCATCGGGTTGCGGTGCCCCGCTTCGTCCCAGTCGGCGTACTCGTTCAATGTGGAGAAGGCAGCGTTGGCGCCGCAGTTGGGGCACGTGCGGCCGCCGAGTTTCTCGAAAAAGGCGTTGATGTCGCGCGGCACTCCGGCCTTGTAGTGCATGTCCTTGGCATCGGTAAAGTACATTCTCTCCCCCCGCCGACTTCCGGCGTTTGACTGGAGCAAAGGATACCAAGGCCGGCGCCGTGTGCCAAGTCAAAAGCCGGGGCGGAGGCACACTTCGGGCCCGAGGCGGAATCGACCATACAAGCTGATTGATATTGAAGCGCGCCGGCTTCAGCGCTGGCGGAACGGGTCGTAGGACGTGTCGCCCTGGACCTGGATCCTGATCTCGTTGGAATGAACCTTCGACTTGATCATCCGGAAGCTGATGAAGTATTCGCCTCCCAGCTTGAAATCGTAGTCGAATTCGAATATCCGCTTCACTTCCTTGTCCTTGCTGTAGGGCACGCGGGGCGACCGGATGCGCGTGCGGCTCTCGAGGTGCTTGCTGCCGCGCAGCATGCGCTCGTAAGAGCTCACGGGTTCGTTGCGCATCTCGGTCGGCGTGATGTTGCCGCCGGTATAGCGGTCGGTAAGAACCTGGCGGCTCATGATTCTCCACTCGAAGCTGTCGCTGTAGATCTGCTCGTCCAACTCCGGCGGGCCGACTATCGTCGCCACGAAGTGCACCGGCAGCGGTGCAATGCCCTGCCGCAACGGCGAATGAAGCGTGATCTTCAGCTTCGCCTCTTCCTTATCCTCGGCCGTCGCGACGGCGCCCAGGGGCCACAGCGACAACAGCAACGCCAGCGTCAGCGCGCCCGCCGAGAGTGCCAGTGCCGGTCTCACCAGTCTGCTACGCATTTTGTCTTCTCCAAAACACTACAACATGGTTCAAGTATAGCAGTCAAAAACACCGATTGAGGTAAGCTGGATTACGATGGGGCTCCCCGCAACTACCTCTTGCCCCACTGTAGTTTATTACGCAGAACGTCGAAATAATTCCTCCCTGAAGGCACCAGCAGGCACACCTGGCGCTCGCTGCGCCAGACCCGCACGATGTCTCCACCCCGCAGCGGGAAGCCCTGTTGGCCGTCGAGCGTCAGGTAGATCTCCTCGCCGTCGTTGATGCGCAACTCGACCACCATATCGGCCGACAGCACGACCGGCCGGTTGGTCAGCGTGTGCGGGCAGATGGGTGTGAAGATGATGACATCCATCTCTGGGTGGACGACCGGGCCGTTGGCGGCCAGGTTGTAGGCGGTCGAGCCGGTCGGCGTGGAGACGATGACGCCGTCGGCGCGGGTGTTGGTGACGCTGAAGCCGTCGACCAGGACATCGAGATCGAAGATGCGTGCCAGCGCGCTCTTGTTGATCACCACGTCGTTGAGCACGTGCGGCAGGCGCTCGCTCCGGTCGCCGCGCTGCAACTCCGAGGCCAGCATCATGCGGTAGCTGCGGGTCATACGACCTTCCAAGGCCTCCTCGAGCTGCTCCAGGGCCTCGCTGTGCGCCACCTCGGTCAGGAATCCCAGTTGGCCCATGTTCACGCCGAGGATCGGCACCTGCCGCCCGACCTGGTACTTGGCGAGGCTGAGGAGCGTGCCGTCGCCGCCGAGCACCACGATCAGCTCGCAGCGCTTCATCATCTCCTCGCGCGACGTCCCGGCCCAATCGCCCCCGAGCAGGTGCGCGGTCTCCTCGCCCGTAAGGACCTCGTGAGTGCGCGCCTGCAACAGCGCAATCGTTTCCTTCAGCAGCTTGAGCACTTCCGGAGAGTGCGGCTTGACGATAATGCCTACCAACATTTTTCTCTATCCCTCTACCGCCCGCCCGATTTCGGCCTCCAGCGATTCGAGCGCCGCCCGCGGAGGACGTTTCACGGCGTGGATGAAGAATTCGCGGTTTCCCTTGGGCCCCAACAATCGTGACGGCGCAACGGCGACGATATCGACGCCCGAATTGTAGAGGAAAGCGACAATGCTGTGCAAGGCGGCCTCATGTTGCATGGGATCGCGCACCACTCCCCCTCTCTCCACTGCTTCCCGGCCCGCTTCGAACTGGGGTTTTACCAGCGGCAGCACCGCCGCCTCTGCGGCCAGCAGTGGCAGCACGGCGGGCAGCACCTTGGTGAGCGAGATGAACGACAGATCGAGCGTGGCAAGCGCCGGATTTTCAGGCAGGTCGCCGGGCTTGAGGTAACGCGCGTTCTTTCCCTCCAACACAACCACGCGCGCATCCCCGCGCAGGCGCCAATCGAGCTGGCCGCGGCCGACATCCACCGCGTAAACCCTCGCGGCTCCGCGCTGCAGCAGGCAGTCGGTGAAGCCGCCCGTGCTGCTGCCGGCATCCAGCGCAGCCAGACCGCGCACATCGATGCCGAAATCCTCGAGCGCCCCCTCCAGTTTCTCTCCCCCGCGGCTGGCGAAGCGCGGCGCCGACGAGCGAACCTCGATCTCCGCATCTGCGTCGAATTGCAGGCCCGGCTTGTCGGCGCGGCTGCCGCCGACGTAGACCTCGCCGGCCATGATCATCCCCCGGGCAAGGGTGCGGCTGTTCGCGAGGCCGCGATCCGTCAGCAGCACGTCCAGGCATCGGCGTTTCTCGGGCATGGTTTCAGTATAGCACCCGCCCGCCGCGGGCGGGCATTCGCCGAATTTTATCAGTGGCAGAGTGTGGAAGGGTCAGTGCTCTTTGCGCTTGAGGAATCCGAGAATCCTCTTCTTCATGCTCTCGTGATCGAGGCCGCAGAACTTGAGGAGCTCCGAGCGCGCGCCGTGCGGCACTATCTTATCGGGCAGGCCCAGCCGCAGCAGCGAGACCTGATTGCTCACTCCCGCTTCCTCCAGCAGTTCCATTACCGCGCTGCCGAATCCGCCCTGCAGGATATTCTCCTCGATCGTGATGATGCGCGCTCCGGGTGTCGCGGCGTCGAGGATCAGCTCGCTGTCGAGCGGCTTGACGAACCGCGCATTGATGACTCCCAGCCGCCAATCGCGCTCGGCCAACTCGTCGGCCAGGCGCAGGGCCGGGTGGACCATCGAGCCGATGGCGATGATCGTGGCGTCGCCGCCCTCGCGCAACTGCTCGCCGGCGCCGAGCTTGATCCTCCCGATTCTGCCCTTGATGTTGACTCCGACACCGCGGTCGCGCGGGTAGCGGACGACCACGGGATGGTCGTGCGTCACCGCCGTGCGGATCATCTTGCGCAACTCCGCCTCGTCCTTCGGCGCCATCACCACGATGTTGGGCAGATGGCGCAGGAAGCTCAGATCGTAGGCGCCGTGGTGGGTGGGGCCGTCCTCGCCCACCAGCCCTCCGCGGTCGACGCAGAAGACCACCGGCAGGTCCTGCAGGCAGACGTCGTGGAACACCTGATCGTAGGCGCGCATCAGGAAGGTGGAATAGACGGCGATAACCGGGCGCCAGCCCGAGCGGGCCATCCCGGCCGCAAATGCAACGGCGAACTGCTCGGCGATCCCCACATCAAAATGGCGCTTGGGGAAGCGCTCGGCGAACTCGCTCAGGCCCGTGCCGCCGGTCATCGCGGCGGTGATGGCGACGATTCGCTTGTCCAGGGCCGCGAGACTGCAGAGCGTCTTGCCGAAGACCTCGGTATAGGTCGGCGGCTTGGGGCCGGAGGGCAGCGGCTTGCCGTTGCTGATGTTGAACGCCGCCGAGCCGTGCCAGTAGGCGGGTCTCTCCTCCGCGGGCTTGTAGCCCTTGCCCTTGACCGTGTTCACGTGCACCAGCACCGGCCCGTCGAGCTCCTTCACCTTGCTGATCGTCTCGATCAGCTTGGCGATGTTGTGCCCGTCGATCGGGCCGATGTACTTCAGACCCAGTTCCTCGAACAGCGTGCCGGGGATGAAGACGCGCTTGATCGCGTGCTCCACCGTCCGCGCCGTCTTGATTAATGCCGGGCCGACCGTCGGGATCTGCTTCAGCAGCAGCTCGGTCCCCATCCGCAGCCGGTTGAGCGCGCGGCCGTGCATGATCTTGTTGAGGTAGCCGCTGATCGCGCCGACGTTGGGGCTGATGCTCATGTCGTTGTTGTTGAGGATGATCATCATGTTGCGGTCGAGCTGCCCCGCCTCGTTGAGGCCCTCGAGCGCGATGCCGGAGGTCAGCGAGCCGTCGCCGACGACGGCCACCACCGAGTAGTCCTCCTCGAGGAAATCGCGGGTCACCGCCATGCCGATCGCCGCCGGGATCGCGGTGCCGGCGTGGCCGGTGGCGAAGTGGTCGTACTCACTCTCCTCGGGCTTGGGGAAGCCGCTGATGCCGCTGTAGGTGCGGAGCGAGTGGAAGCGGTCGCGGCGGCCGGTCAGTAGCTTGTGGGTGTAGCACTGGTGGCCGACATCCCAGATGATCCTGTCGCGCTTGAAATCGAAGATGTAGTTGAGCGCGATCGCCAGCTCGACAACGCCGAGATTGGAGGCAAGATGCCCGCCCGTGTGAGATACAGTTTCTATTATCCGCTGCCGGATCTCGGCGGCCAGAACGTCCAGGCTGTCAACATCCAGCTTCTTGAGATCTTCCGGCGAATTTATACCGTCCAAAAGCTGATTTGCCAATGATGCACTCTCCATCAACCGCGAACTTGTGATTATAGGACCGTCAGCTTCGCCTGGCAATAGAGTAGCGGGCGATGGCGCGGAGCGGCTCGGCCGCCTCGCCAAACCCCTCCAATTCCTTGACGGCAAGGGAAACCAGGCGCTCCGCTTCGGCCGCGGCGGCCGCCTCGCCGAGCTGTGCGGGCAGTGTGGACTTACCGGCGGCGCCGTCCTTTCCCGGGCTCTTGCCCAGCTCTTCGGCGCTGCCGCCGATGTCGAGCAGATCGTCGCGGATCTGGAAGGCAAGCCCGGTCAACTCGCCGTAGCGGCGCAGGCTGTCACGCTCCGCCTCGCCGGCGCCGGCCAGCAGTGCCCCGGTTTCCGCCGCAACCCTCAGCATCGCGCCCGTCTTCAGCTGCTGCATCTCGCGGATTTCCGCCTCGGCCGCGGCCCGGCCCTGCATCGACATGTCGAGCGCCTGGCCGCCGACCATGCCGGGGGCGCCCGCCGCCGCCGCGACCAGCACGATCGCCTCCAGCTTCCACTCGGGCGGCACGTCGTCGGAGCCGCCAGCGAGCACCTCGAAAGCGAGGGTGTTGAGGGCGTCGCCGGCCAGGATCGCCATCCACTCGCCGAAGACCACGTGGCTGGTCGGCCGCCCGCGGCGCAGGTCGTCGTCGTCGAAGCTCGGAAGGTCATCGTGGATCAGGCTGTAGGTGTGAAGCAGCTCGAGGGCGCAGGCGGCGTCGAGAGCATAGGGGCCGAGAGGGGAGAAGATTTCGTGCGATGCCAGCAGCACGGCCGGGCGTAGGCGCTTGCCGCCCGCGAAGAGGCTGTAGCCCATCGCCTCCTTCAGCCTCTCCGAGGCAATCTCGGCGCCTTCGATCAGCTGCCGCAGGCGCGCGTCGATCCGCACGCGCCGCTCCTTCAGGTAATCACTTAATTCGAACATTTGCGCCGTCCGCAACCGATTTGGACGTTTCTGACTCGGATTCCACTGCGGCGGGAGACTACTCCGCGCCCTCTTCAAACGGCTCGGCCTTCAGCTCGCCGCCCTCGCCCTTGGTAAGAATCTCGATCTTGCGCTCGATCTCCTCGAGCTTGGCATTGCAAAAGCGGCTCAGCCTGACGCCCTCTTCGAAGAGCTTGAGCGACTCGTCCAACGGCACCTGCCCCGTCTCCAGCTTCTCCACGATCTCCTCCAGGCGCCTGATCGACTGCTCGAAGGTCTTTTCCTTTTCCTGCGCGCTCAATTCTCTTCTCCCTTCTCGACTCTGTTGACGCCGCAGTCGAGGCTGCCGTCGCTGAGACGCAGCGTCAGCTCTTGGCCGGGCTCGACGCCCTCGATGCTGGTGAGCGGATCGGTGCGTCCGGCCAGGGTGGCGATCGAGTAGCCGCGCTTGAGCGCCCGCAGGGGGCTGAGCGCCTCCAAGGCGGTCGCGAAGCGCGCCAACTGCTTGTTCCGCGCGTCGTTGAGCGCCGCCATGCCGAGCCCCAGGCGCCGGCTGAGGTCGTCGCTGCGCTGGCTCGAGGTCTGCATCATCGCCCGCGTCGAGGCGAGTATGCGCGCCGGGGAGTTCGCCCGCAAGCGCTCGCGCACCTGGCGCAGGGTGGCCGAGACCGCCGTCGCCATCCGCCGCTCGATACCCACTACCGCTTCCAGCAGGTCTTCCTTCCGCCCGACCACTATCTCAGCCGCCGCCGACGGCGTCGGCGCCCGCAGGTCCGCGACGAAATCGGCAATCGTGAAGTCGATCTCGTGTCCGACGGCGCTGATCACGGGCGTGCGGCAGGCGGCAATCGCCCGTGCCACGCGCTCGTCGTTGAATGCCCAGAGGTCCTCCATCGAGCCGCCGCCGCGGGTGACGATGATCGCGTCGAAGCGGCCGAGCCGGTCGAGCGCCTCGATTCCCTCGACGATCTGCGGCGGCGCGTCGTCGCCCTGCACCAGCGTCGGGTAGATGGTCACCTCGATGTTGGGGTAGCGACGGCGCAGCACGGTAAGGATGTCGCGGATCGCCGCGCCCGAGGGCGAGGTGACGATGCCCAGCCTGCGGGGCAGCATCGGCAACGGCCGCTTGCGCGCCGGATCGAAGAGCCCCTCCGCCTCCAGCTTCTTCTTCAGCTGCTCGAAGGCGATCTGCAGCGCGCCGACACCCGCCGGCTCCAGCAGCAGCACGTTGAGCTGGTACTCGCCGCGCGGCTCGTAGACGGTCAGCACCGCGCGCACGACCACCAGCATGCCGTTCTCCGGCTCGAAGCGCATCGCGTCGCCGCGGCCGCGGAACATCACCGCGCGCACCTGGCTGCGCTCGTCCTTCAGCGTGAAATAGCGGTGGCCCGACGCCGCGCGCGTGTAGTTGCTGATCTCGCCCTCGACCCACAACTCGCCGAACGAAGCCTCGAGCGCGTTGCGCACCCTGGCGTTGACTTCGCTCACGCTGAGCGGCTTGCGCCGCCCGAAACCGGAAAGCAGGTCGGCGTCACTCATGGTTGCGGCTGATCCTCTCGATCGAGCGCGCCCGCCCGGTCGCCCCGTCGATGTCGACAACCACCGCCTGCAGCTTGAGGCCGCCCTCGGCGGGCTCGAAGCGGGCCGGCAGGCCGGTCAGGAACCGCTGGATGACGATCTCCGACTGCACGCCGATGACGCTGTCGTGCGGCCCGGTCATGCCGACGTCGGTGATGAAGGCCGTGCCGTTCGGCAGAATCTGCTCGTCGGCCGTCTGCACGTGTGTGTGGGTACAGATCACGGCGCTCGCCCGCCCGTCAATGTAGCGCGCCAGCGCCTTCTTCTCGCTCGTGGCTTCGGCATGGAAGTCGATGATACGCACCGCGAAATCCGCAGCGTCGTTCCCCGCCAGCCGGTCGAAAGCGCGGAAGGGGCAGTCGCTCGGCAGCATGAAGGTTCTGCCGACCAGCGTGGCGACAAAATACCTGACGCCCCCGGCCTCGCCGGTGTAACTGCTCGCCCCGGGCACAATCGACGGCATGTTGGCCGGGCGCAGCAGCCGCGGCTGCTCCGGCAGGTAATCGAAGATCTCCTTCTTGTCGAACAGGTGGTTGCCGCCCGTCATCACGTCCACGCCCATCCCGAAGATCTCGTCGGCGATCCTCGGCGTCAGGCCCAGGCCGTGCGCGGCGTTCTCGCCGTTGGCGACCACCAGGTCGGGAGCAAACTCCTCACGCAGCCCGCCCAGCATGCAGTCGAGCGTCTCGCGCCCGCCGCGGGCGTTGATATCTCCAATGAAAAGTAGTCTCACGCAGATGCCTCCTGATCGAAGGCTACCACAGTGAGGTCTCTAAAAAAACTCGCGGATTCCGGGTATTACGGGAACTGGGGTTCTACTCGAAGCGGAAGCGCCAGAGTGCGACGGCGAAGAAGGCGGCGGTGAAGGCCAGCAGGACGCCGCAGTGGGGCAGGACGTCCATCAACCCGCCGCCGCGCACCATGATCTCCTGGTAGGCCTCGAGCGCCCAGGTCGAGGTTCGCCAGTCCCGGCCGCGACGCGGGCAACCGCAAGGCCCGGCGTTTGTGCATCCCATCGGAGCAAGTATAATGTATTGATATATACAATGACTTGATTGGCACACAATTTCATCAAGCAGGGGGATTTATGAGAATTTCACTGTCCACTATTTATGCCGTCTCTTGTCTGCTGCTCTCCTGCTTATGCGGCTGCAATCCATTCGACGACACCGCGCAGAAAAGAGCGCTGCTGCTGCAGTTCGTCGGCGAATGGAACAACACATACAACTCGTGGGCCGACGGGGAGGGCGTCATCAATTCCGGCAAAACCCTTATTGAAGCAAATGAAGATGGGAGTGTCAGTTTCGCTTTCGACCTTACGTTCCTCGGGTGGATCGAGTCGTTCGGCCAGAGATATCCCTCGACTCGTGTTTCCGACTGCACCATCGCGCTGGCATACTCTCCCGAAAAGGGGGGTTACCTGCTCACCGCCGGTTCTGATGAGTGGCTTAACGTTGCCGATCTGCCACTCGAATACAACAAAGATGAAGGTTTCAGTGGCGAGGCCGAAGTCGACAACGACGACGTTAGAAAAATCCTGGTTTCGATAAAAGCCGGAGATGACGGCGGCTACGTCTGGACTTTCACCGGTCTCGACAGCGAAGGAGACGAGCTCGCCAACTGCGTCCAGACGATGAAGACGCCCGGCCCGGCGGAAGACGCTCCCGACACCGAAGATAGCTGATCAGGCGATTAAATCCCCGCGTGAAAACGTCTCTATCGACAATGAAGCCATGAAAATACGGCTCGGCTTCTCACCGGTGGGAGAGGACGTCGTTGAAACTCATGTAGCCGACCACGCGCCTGCAACGCCCCTGCATCTGCAGCGTCACGTGCTGCATGCGTTCCTCCTCGCTGATTTGCCACACCGACAATGATTCACCCGGCTCCAGTGACAACCCCGGCACAAGCCCGGCCACGCTCTCCGCCGAAACGATTTGCACTACCTCTGTCAGCGCTCTCCCCACTGACTCGCTGTCCTCGCCGTCGCTTCTCACGACCTGCGTGCGCACCCCCGGGGCTTCGCCCTCAGATGTCACAAAGAACAAAAAGACTGTGAGTGCTCTCCCTCTCTTCATGGCTTTCAGGTCGAAGGTCATACACCCCTTGTTGGCATTGAAGTACTCCGTCAACTCCTCAGCCCTTTCGACTGGATGGCGCAGGGCGGGCTGGAACGGCCACAAGCGATACAAGATCACAGTAAACAATGTCCGCGCTGTCCGTCTGGAATACAGGTTGCGCGGCTCAATCGCTATCCCGCTCGCTGCCTCGAAGACTGCCACCATGATCTTCCTGGTTCCACTCGCACACCTCTTCCCATTGACCTTTATCGTCGAGTAACCAGCCTCCGGCACCCCCCCGACCACCTTACACTCGAACGGGGATTTGACTCCACAGGCTATCTCTTCGCCGGCTTCGAGGGTGATCCTACTCTCCCCCCTCCCAAATCGCCTGATCCCGGCATACTCCCCGCCGCGCTTCACAAGAACTGCCGCGCAGCCATGGTCGGCCTCCACAGCAGAGTGGGGTATCACACCCATTTCCCGGAGCGACTCCATCTCCCGTGCATCAAGGCCCGCACCCTCGTCACCCCCAATCGACAAGAGTATCAAGCTGCCCTCTCGCAAACCATTGATAAAACCTGAGATATTTGGATTAAACTCGTACCTGGCCGTCAGATATCCTCTCGTATCCGTCGCTTGCAAATTGCCCGCGGTGAAATAAAGGGGCCTCTCTATTTCGGAGCCAAACAGTTTGCTCAGCTGTTGCCCCCTTATCAACTCCGTTTTAGCCACGCTGATCCGCTCCCCAGCCCGCATCTCCACCACTATCAACTGATGGAAAAGAGCGAGAAAAAGACGCTTGTTTCGCGTCACCAGCAAGGATCCCGGCTTGACCGCGTTAATTATCCTCTCAGAAACGCTAGACCAGGCCCGGTTCCTGGACAAATCGAGCTGCAACGAATCGCGCTGCCACATTGGCAGATGCTCGAAGCCGACGGCGAGCAGAATGCCGGCCGCGACAACCGCCCTGCTGAGCTTGGACCACCGGAATCGAGAACTCCATTCCAAGGCCGAGGCCAGGAAGACTCCGAATCCAATCGAGATCGAGACAAATGCCGGGATCACAAATGATTCCGGATCAGCGACGTTGTAACATATGGAAAAAATAAAACTAAAAAATGCCGTGGATAACAATAGAATGCCGCAACGCCGGCGCCTGAGCAGCAGAACAATCAAACCGATGAGCCCCATCACCGCCGCAAGCCAGCCGAGATTGAGCACGAACTCCCGGGCGACCTCGGGGAGCGTGTCGCTCAGCACCTTGCCCAGTGGCATCTCGAATAAACGCTGTCTGAACCTTCCCCCAAATATGTAATGAAGAAAGCCATCGACCGTGAATTGATGTTCGAGAAAAACTGGATTGTTCAGCAGCCGGATAAGGATATAGAGATACGTCGCCGCGCCCGCCAGCACTCCACCCAACAAAGCCAGCCACCCCCCGACGAAACGAAGCAGCCTTGCGCGCTCCCGGAACACGAAAACCGCGTACCCCGGCAGGAGAAACACCGACATCTGATGCACGCCGAAGCTGAGTCCAAGCAGCAGAACGCTGACGGCGAAATGCCTGAGTTCGTCGCTGTTCTCCCAACGAAACAGATAGTAAACGCTAGCCAACTGCAGGAGTACAGCAAACGTGTAGATCTCGGCAAAAAGCGAATGCAGCCAAAAAACCCGCGCCAAAGCCATCAGGGCCGCGACGGCAACCCCCGCAATCCGTCCGCCCGTCAGGCGCACGGTAATCAGATACAGCAAGGCGACTGACGCTGCACCGCAGAGAGCCGAGAACAAATTGATGCGCCAGGCAAGCTCACCCACGGGGATTTGAGAGACCAGCCAGGTGACCATGACATACAGAGGAGCACCAGGTGGATGGCTGATACCCAGCACCTTGCCAACCGACTGGAATCTCATCGAATCGCCGGTGATGCCCAAACCCGGAAGGAGGGTATGAAGGTACAGCAACAGAGGAATTGTGAAGCACAAAAGAACCGGGACCAAATCGCTTTTCTTTAGGTCGACCTGGAGACGCGGATCGAAGGTTTTCATGATAAGACCTTGCCGAACATCGCCAGATTCTCCCGCGCGGTCAAATCGTGGTAGATCGCCAACTCCTGGGGCACGAAGCCGATCAAGCCCTTGACTCGCGAGCCGTTCCTGCCCAGCTCGAGTCCGTCGACTGTCACCGAGCCGGAGTCGGGCCGGATCACCTGCGCGACGATGTGTATCGTCGTCGTCTTGCCCGCGCCATTGGGGCCCAGAAGGCCGAAAACACCACCCTCGGCGATCTCGAAGGTGACGCCGTCGACGGCGCGTACGTCACCGTAGCTCTTTTGAAGGTTGTTTACTTTTAGCATTTTCCCCGTCAATCCTGGCAGATTAAAAAATTACGGGTGCCCCATTTTACGGTAGTGGCATTTATGTTCGACGGACCCGGTCGCGACGCGGGTAACCGCAAGGGCCGGCGTTTGCGCATCGCACTGGAACAAGTATAATATATTGATATATATAATGACTTGAATGGCAAACAATTTTATCAAGCGGGGGGATTTATGAGAATCTCATTGTTCACTATTTCAGCCGTCTTTTGTCTGCTGCTCTCCTGCTTGTCCGGCTGCAATCCGTTCGACGACACCGCGCAGAAAAGAGCGCTGCTGCAGCAGTTCATCGGCGAATGGAATAACACGACAGACAACTCGTGGGCCGACGGTGAGGGTGTCATCAATTCCGGCAAAACCCTTATTGAAGCAAATGAAGATGGGAGTATCAGTTTCGACTTCGACCTGACGTTCCTCGGGTGGATCGAGTCGTTCGGCCAGAGATATCCCTCGACTCGTGTTTCCGACTGCACCATCGCGCTGGCATACTCTCCCGAAAAGGGGGGCTACCTGCTCACCGCCAGCTCTGATGAGTGGCTCAGCGTTGACGGTCTGCCGCTCGAATACTCCGAAGAAGAAGGATTCAGCGGTGAGGCCGGAGTCGACAACGATGACGTCAAGAAAATCGTGGTTTCCATAAAAGCCGGAGATGACGGCGGCTACGTCTGGTCTTTCACCGGGCTCGACGGCGAGGGAGAAGAACTCTGCAAATGCGTCCACACGATGGAGACGCCCGGTCCGGAGGAAAAGGAGAGAGAGGAAGAGCCGCCGCCTAATGCCTAAGGCGTTGCCGATAATCGGAAGATAGCCTGCCGGAGAAACTAACCCTAGCGCGCGTATTCGACCGAGCGTGTCTCGCGGATCACGGTGACTCGGATCTCGCCGGGGTACTCCAGCTCGCCCTCGATGCGCTTGCTGATGTCCTTGGCGAGCCAGGCGGCCTCGTCGTCGTTGACCTTCTCGCTCTCGACGATGATGCGCACCTCGCGGCCGGCCTGGATCGCGTAAGACTTCGAGACGCCCTGGAAGGAGTCGGCGATCTCTTCGAGCTTTTCCAGCCGCTTGACGTAGGTCTCGAGTATCTCGCGGCGGGCGCCCGGGCGCGCTGCGCTGAGCGTGTCGGCCGACTGCACGAGTATGGCCTCCACCGTCGTCGGCTCGGTGTCGAAGTGGTGGCTCTCGAGGCAGTGGATCACGTCCTTGTTCTCGCCGAACTTCTTCAGCAGTTTGATGCCGATCTGCACGTGCGTGCCGTCGGTCTCCTTGTCGACGGCCTTGCCGACGTCGTGCAGGAGGCCGCCGCGCTTGGCCGCCTGGGCGTTGGCACCCAGCTCGGCGGCGAGCATGCCGGCGAGGATGGAGACCTCCTTGGAGTGTTGCAGCACGTTCTGGCCGTAGCTCGAGCGGTATTTCAGCTTGCCCAGGAGCTTCACCAGCTCGGGATGGAGGTCGTGGATGCCGAGCTCGAAGCAGGTCGCCTCGCCCTCCTCGCGCATCTGCTGGTCGATCTCCTTGCGGACCTTCTCGACCACCTCCTCGATGCGCCCGGGGTGGATGCGGCCGTCGGAGATCAGGCGCTCGATGCTGATGCGCGCGATCTCGCGGCGGTAGGGGTCGAAGCCGCTAAGGATCACCGCCTCGGGCGTGTCGTCGATGATCAGGTCGATACCCGTGGCCTGCTCCAGAGCGCGGATGTTGCGCCCCTCGCGGCCGATGATCCTGCCCTTCATCTCGTCGTTGGGAAGGTCGACCACCGAGACGGTTGTCTCCTGCACGTGCTCGCTGCCGACGCGCTGGATCGCCATGCTGATGATCTTGCGCGCCCGGGTGAGCCCGGTCTCGCGCGCCTGCTCCTCGATCTGGCGGATAACCTTGGCGCTCTCGTTGCGCGCCTCGTTCTCCATCGACTTCATCAGCGAGCGCTTGGCGTCCTGAGGCGTCATCCCGGAGATCTTCTCCAGTTCCGCCTGCTGCTGCGCCACCAGGGAGTCGAGCTCCTTCTCGCGCTCCTCGGACCGCTGCTGGGACTTCTTCACCTGCGCGCTGCGCGCCTCAAGATCCGATTCCCGCTTGTCAAGGTTGCCGGCCCGGCGCTCGATCTGCTCCTCGCGGTTGGAGAGCTTTCTCTCTATCGCCGTCAATTCGTCGCGCTTGCTTTGCGTTTTGCGCTCGAAATCGGAGGTGATCGTGAGTAGTTTCTCCCTCGATTCGAGTTCTCCCTTGCGGACGATGTTCTCGGCCTGAAGTTCGGCTTCTTTTATCTGCCGCTTGGCTTCCTTCTCGGCATCGGCCAGGATGGTTTTCGCAGTGAGGCTTCGGACCCAGTAAACCCCGAAGATAGAAGCCGCGCCGATGATCAGCACGGCTGCAACAATTATCCATTCCACTTTTATTTCCCCATCAGGGCTTCTTCCGCGGCGCCGGATCTGCTGGCTGCCATACAAAAATCCCCCGCGCCACGGTGAAAGCCGGTGTTGATGACCCTGCTCAGCAGGGGGGAGCCGCTACGACTGCTTCAGGCTTCCCTCACCACCGAAGCGGGAGGGCTTGCTCACCGCCGCCGTGTCTGGCTCCCGGTGAAGAAATGTTGGATCACACACACCCGACTCATCACCCGTTTTGCAGGGGACGGAAGTCGTTGATTATCGCCCAGCCGGCGTTTAAATTCAAGACGAGAGGGCTTTTTCGATCTTATTACTCAGCGCTATGATTTTCCGCTCCACCTTAGCTTCGGCCCGGGGGTTGTCCTCCAGGGCACTGAAGTAATGATCGGCGACGTTCAGGGCCGTAAGTATCGCGACCTTGAGCGTATCCACCGTTCCCGTCGTCTTAACGATTTGCCTCATCTGTGAATCGACGAACTCCGCCAACTTCTCGAGGTAGGCGCGATCGCTGATCCCCGTGATGTTGTATTGCCGGCCAAGTATCTCTACTCTGTTCGACTCCACCAGTTTCCCGTCTGCAAAGGGTGGCGGCGGGCGATTGATCAGCCGATATCGGCCAGATCCGCCAACATCTCCTCCACCTTTGTCTTTATGATCTCCTTGTCCACATGCGAGCCCGGCAAGTCGCTCTCAGCTTGTGATCCGGTTGCCTCGGACTCGCCCACACGTTTTAGCTTCTCGGACAGCCCCGCCACTTCCTTCTCGAGCTCAGCGCAACGCTTTGTTACCTTGCGGTGTTCCGAGCAGATCAGGCTCACCTGTTCGGCGAGCCGCTTCAGGGCAGCATCGGCGCTCACGCACCAGCCTCCTCAGCGGATCTCGACCCCGAGCAACATCAGGCTGTCCCGCACTTTACCGTGGAAAGCTTCCGCCTCCTCCTGGGTGAGCGTGCGCTCGCCGCTTTGGTAAACGACGCGCACCGTGAGACTGGTGCGCCCCCCGGTGGCCTCTCCGCGGTAGAGGTCGATTAAACTGATTTCAACTATTTCGTCCACGCCGGCACCCTCGATGGCGCCGCGCACCCGGGCAAAGCTCGTTCCGGGTGCAACCGTGAACGAGAGGTCGCGGCTGATACTCGGGAACTTGGAACCCCGGCGGAAACTGCGGCCGGGGAATGCATCCCCCGCCACGGCGCCCAGATCGAGCTGGCACAAGAGCAGCGGATGGGGCAGGTCAAAATGGGCTTGCGGCCCGTCTGCGACCCGGCCGAACCACCCGATAACCTCGTCGCCGCGGCGGACAGCCGCGCGCACTAAAGGTTGTAAAAATTCTTCAGTACCCTCACTTATAATAATATCACTGATACCGAGTCTTGTAAATATTGTCTCGATAACTCCTTTAAATTCATAGAAATCTGCCGGACACCGCGGAGAGTGCCAATGAGGGGCGGGCTCCGGCTCGTCGGCGGCCATGCCCAGGATGGTGCGCTCCAGGGGCTGGCCTGCGCCGGCAAAGAAGACGCGTGCGATCTCGAAGAGCCGCATACCGCTGACGCCGCGGTTGAAGTTGTGGCGGATGTTGCTCATCAGGCTGGCGGCGAGGCTCTGGCGCATGATGCTCATCTGCGGCTCGGCGATCGGATTGAGCACCTTTATCGGCTTGCCGGCCCCCGGCGGCGCGAACAGCGCGTTGCCTTCGGGGTCGATGAAGTCGTAGTTCAGCACCTCGGTGTAGCCGGCGGCCAGCATGACGCCTTCGGCCGCGTCTATCACCTGGTGCAGCTTGAGCTTGTCCTGCGGCTCGATCGCGACGTGCGGGATGGTCGGCGGGACGTTGTCGAAGCCGACGATGCGGATGATCTCCTCGAAGAGGTCGGCCTCGCGCTCGAGGTCGACGCGGAAGGAGGGAATGTCGAAGCGCCAGGTGTGCCGGTCGAGCTCGGCCCCCAACTCCAAGGCCGCGGCAATCTCCCCCACCCGTTGCTCGGGGATCTCCAATCCCGCGAACGAGCAGAGGCGGCGGTGATCCATCTCCACGGCCACCGGCTCGTGCCGGGTCGGGTACTGGTCGACCAGCCCCTCGAGCACTTGCCCCCCGGCGAGCTTCTCGTAGAGGTGGCAGCAGCGCTCGATCGCCCCGACCATGCCGTTGATGTCGGCCCCGCGCTCGAAGCGGAAGCTCGCGTCGGTCGAGAGCCCCAGCTTGCGCGCGCCGCGGCGGTTGACGACCGGTTCGAAGTAGGCGCCCTCGAGCAGGATGTCGACGGTCGAGGGATTGATTTCCGTGTCGAAGCCGCCCATCACCCCACCGACACCGATGGCGCGTGAGGCGTCGGCGATCACCAGGATATCGGGATCGAGCACCTTCTCGCTGCCGTCGATCATCTTCAGCCGCTCACCCCGCTCCGCGCGCCGCACCACAATTTTCCCGTCGGGGACGAGTTTCAGGTCATAGCCGTGCAGCGGGTGGCCCAACTCCCAGAGCACGTAGTTGGTGATGTCGACCAGGAGGTCGATGCTGCGCATGCCTACGCGCTCCAGACGGCGGGTCATCCAGTCGGGCGAGGGGCCTGTCGTCACCCCCTTGATCACCCGCGCGCAGAAGCGGTGGCAGCCCGCCGCGTCCACGATCTCGACCCGGCAATGGTCGGCCGCCTTGCCGCCGCGCTCTTCGAACGAGCGCTCCAGGGGCAGCAGCCTCGTGCCGGTGATTGCCGCCAGCTCGCGGGCCACGCCGCGGTGGTTCATCGCGTCGGGGCGGTTGGTGGTGATGTCGATGTCGAAGACCACGTCGCCCGCCTCGCTGATCACCTCGTCGACCGTCAGGCCGCGCAGCGACAGCAGCTCCGCCGCCTCGGCCGCTTCCATCTCGAGCTTGACGTGCTCGCAGATCCACTCCCAGGAGAATTTCATCGCCACCCCCCGATCTGCTCGAGCATCCGCATGTCGTTCTCGTAGAGCATTCGCTGGTCGTCGATGCCGAACAGCAGCAGCACCTGCCGATCGATCCCCATGCCGAAGGCGAAGCCGGTGTAGACATCGGGGTCGATGCCGACGTTGCTGAAGACCGCCGGGTCGACCATGCCGCTGCCCATGATCTCGATCCAGCCGCTGTTCTTGCAGACGCGGCAGCCCCCGCCGCCGCAGAAGGGGCAGGAGATGTCGACCTCCGCGCTCGGCTCGGTGAAGGGGAAGAAGCTGGGGCGGAAGCGCGTGCGCGTCTGCGGGCCGAACATGCGGTGCGTGAAGTACTCCAGCGTGCCCTTCAGGTCGCCGAAGGTGATGCCGCGGTCCACCACCAGGCCCTCCACCTGGAAGAACATCGGCGTGTGGGTGATGTCGTAGTCACGCCGGTAGACCCGCCCCGGGCAGATGATCTGGATCGGCGGCGGCTGCTGCAGCATCGTGCGGATCTGCACCGGAGAGGTGTGAGTCCGCAGCAGCATCCCGCCCTGCAGGTAGAAGGTGTCCTGCTCGTCGCGTGCCGGGTGGTCGGGCGGCATGTTCAACGCCTCGAAGTTGTTGAAGTCCGACTCGATCTGGGGTCCGTCGGCGATCGCGTAGCCGAGCTCGACGAAGATAGTCTCGATTCGCCGCATCATGTCCGACACCGGGTGGCGGCGGCCGATGCGAGGCAACGGCGGCGGCAGCGTGATGTCGAGCGTGGGCGCGGCTTCCTGCTCGGCCTTGTCGAGTTCGCTAGAGGCGGCGTCGAGGGCATCCGAGATGAACTGCTTCAGCTCGTTGCAGGCCTTGCCGTAGGCTCCGCGCTCCTCGGGGGGGACATCGCCAATGTGCTTGAACGCCTCGGTCACGAGCCCGCGCTTGCGCCCGACGTATTTCACGCGCAGCCCTTCCAGCGCTTCCGCTGTAGTGCCGGCGCGGAGGTCGGCATCGAACTGCGCACGGATATCGTTCAATTGCCCGTTCATTTTACCCCCCGTATGTCTTGTTGATTAAGAGGCGCGTCAGTTGGCGTTCAGGGCGGTCCGGGCGGTCTCACAGACCGCGCTAAACGCATCGGCATTTTGGATCGCCATATCGGCGAGCACCTTGCGATCGAGGTCCACACCCGCCTGCTTGAGGCCGTTCATCAGCTGCGAATACGACAGCCCCTGCGAGCGGCTGGCGGCGTTGATGCGAACGATCCACAGCCGGCGAAAGACCCTCTTGCGCCGCCGCCTGTCGCGGTAGGCGAACTTCTGCGCGCGCTGCACCGTCTCCTTCGCGTGGCGGTAGAGACGGCCGCGGGCGCCGTAGTAGCCCTTGGCCTGCTTCAGAATCTTCTTGCGGCGGTAAACCTTGCGCGTTCCTCCACGTACCCGTGGCATTGTTTATTCTCCCAGCTTCATTTGTCAGGCAGAAGCAGATTCATCCGCTTGCTGTCGGCTTTGCTGATCAGCGTTGCAGAGCGAAGGCGGCGCTTCCGCCCCGGCGACTTCTTTGTCAAAATGTGACTCGCGCAGGCGCGCCGGCGTTTGATTTTGCCTTTCGCGGTCCTCTTGAGGCGCTTCGCGGCGCCTCTGTGTGTTTTCAACTTAGGCATTTTCAATCTCCGAATGCAAACCCCTCCTGGGGTGAACGGTCAATCTACGCACAGCTCTGAGACTTGTCAACAATTTAGGCGCCCCGTCCCGGCTGAAAAAAAGGAGCGGCCCCAACGAGGCGAAGCCATCTGCGGGCTGCCGATCCGTCTTCTCCGCGCCCTCTGCAGTTAATTCCACCTCGCCGCGGTACACACCTCTGCCGCCGGATTTTTCGGGAATTCAGCCCCCTACCCCGGATTATTTCTTCTGAGGAATCAGCACCATCATCATCGTGCGACCCTCCATCTGCGGATTGCGGTCGACCTTCGCCATATCGCCGAGCTCTTCGACGACGCGGTCGAGGATTATCCGGCCGCGGTCGCGGTGCACGATCTCCCGCCCGCGGAACATGATCACAACCTTGACGTGGTTGCCTTCCTCCAGGAAGCGGACGATGTGGTTCTTCTTGAAGTTGTAATCGTGCTCGTCGATCTTCGGCCGGAACTTGACCTCCTTGACCTGGATGGTCTTCTGGTGCTTCTTGGCCTCCTGAGCTCGCTTCTTCTGCTGGTAGAGGTATTTGCCGTAATCCATGATCCGGCAAACCGGTGGGCTGGCCTGCGGGGCAACCTCCACCAGATCGAGGCCCCTCTGTTCAGCGGCGGCGAGAGCCTCGCGGGTATCCATGATGCCCAGCTGCTCGCCGTCTTCGGCGATCAACCTCACTTGTGCAACCCTGATCGCCGCATTGACGCGGGTGCGCGGTCCCGGCCGCGCCCCGTCACGTGGGACTGGTTTCAAGTAACCTCCTCTCAATCAGACATTTGTATTCAGGGACGAGCCGCCTTCGAAGCTTCGAGCCCTTTCAATAACTCGATGAACTTCTCCAGGCTCATCGCCCCCAGGTCGCCGTCGTAGCGGTTGCGTACCGCCACCGTCCCCTCTTCGATCTCGCGCTGGCCGCAGACCAGCATGTAGGGAACCTTCTGTAACTGGTGCTCACGTATCTTATAGCCAATCTTCTCGTTGCGGAAGTCATCTGCAACTCTGAATCCTTCAGCTCGCAGCTTTCCGACTACTTCTTTAGCATATTCGACGTGGGCGTCGGTGATCGGCAGCACCACCGCCTGCACCGGAGCGATCCACACCGGGAAGGCGCCGCCGTAGTGCTCGATCAGGATGCCGATGAAGCGCTCGAGCGAGCCGAACAGGGCGCGGTGAATCATCAGCACCTTGTGCTCCGCGCCGTCCTCGCCGATGTAGGTGATGTCGAGCCGCTCCGGGAGGTTGAAGTCGAACTGGATGGTGGTCGCCTGCCACTCGCGGCCCAAGACGTCCTTGAGCTTGATATCGATCTTCGGGCCGTAGAAGACCGCCTCGCCCTCCTCGCGCTCGTAGGGCACGCCCATCTCTTCGAGGGCGCCGGCCAGCGAGCTCTCGGCCAGATTCCAGCCCTCAGCCTCCCCGGCATACTTCTCGGGATCGTTGGGATCGCGGACGCTGAGCACGACGGAGTACTCCGCGAAGCCGAAGTCCTCATAGATGTCGAAGCTGAACTGGACGAGCTTTTTCACCTCGTCGACGATCTGCTCCGGAGTGCAGAAGATATGGGCGTCGTCCTGGGTGAAGCCGCGCACGCGCATCAGCCCGTGCAGCACCCCGCGGCGCTCGTTGCGGTAGACCGTGCCGAACTCGGCGTAGCGGATCGGCAGCTCGCGGTAGCTGCGCAGGGCGTTCTTGTAGATCAGGATGTGGCCCGGGCAGTTCATCGGCTTGACCACGTACGGTTCGCCCTCCACGTCCATCACGAACATGTTCTCGCGGTAGTAGCTCAGGTGGCCGGTCTTGCGCCAGAGCTCGCCGCGAGCGATGTGGGGGGTGACAACAAGCTCGTAACCGCGCCGCTGCAATTCCTGCTTGAGGTAGCCCTCGATGCGGTCGCGCAGGATGGCGCCCTTCGGGTGCCAGTAGGCGAGGCCGCCGCCCACTTCCTCGTGGAAGCTGAACAGATCCAACTCCTTGCCCAGCTTGCGGTGGTCGCGACGCTTCGCCTCCTCGAGCTTCTCGAGGTACTCATCAAGCTCTTTCTTGCCGTAGAAACTCGTGCCGTAGATCCGCTGCAACTGCACGTTGCTCTCGTCGCCCTTCCAATAGGCCCCTGCGACGCTCAGCAGCCTGAAGGCCTTGATCTTGCCCGTCGAGGGTAGGTGCGGGCCGCGGCAGAGGTCGATGAAGTCGCCCTGCTCGTAGAGGCTGGCCTCGGGTGTGTCGACGCGCTCCTCCACGAGCTCCGCCTTGAAGCTCTCGCCCATGGCCTTGAAGCGCGCGATCGCCTCACCCTTGGGGACCTCCACACGCCGGATCGGGATGTCGTCCTTGGCCAGCTTCTGCATCCGCTCCTCGATGCGCGCCAGGTCGTCCTCGGTGAAGGGCTCGTCCTTGAGAAAATCGTAATAGAAGCCGTTCTCGATCGAGGGGCCGATCGCCACCTGTGCTTCGGGCCAGAGTTGCTTGACGGCCTGCGCCATCAGGTGGCTGGTGCTGTGGCGCAGCACGTCGAGAGCCTCTTCGCCGCCGCCGGCCGTGATTATCTGCAGCGCGCCGTCCTCGCTCAACGGCCTGGTGAGATCTATAAGTGAGTCGCCGAAGCGGGCGGCGACCGCCGCTTGCGCCAGGCGCTTGCCAATCTTCTCGGCAACCTGCAGCGGGGTGGTCCCGCCAGCAACCTGCATCGACGTGCCGTCCGGCAGCGTAATCGTGATCTCGGAAGGCATTTTAATTTCTCACTTGAGTAAAAAAATGGTAGGTGCGAGTGGATTTGAACCACCGACTTCTACCGTGTCAAGGTAGCGCTCTCCCCCTGAGCTACGCACCTACTTAAGCGAATTCGATGTGCTGCGAAATGAAATCACACACACCTCCATCTGTTCTCAAAAAAATTGTATGTCGGCCATAAGGGGCTGTCAAGCAGGCGGGCCGGATTGACAAGTCGAGATTGAAGCGTTAGCTTTTGTAGCTTACGGCAACGGAAATCAGCGGGAGTCAGGGTAGCTGGGACGAGTGCAAGACAATGGAAGAGAAGAAAACCCCATGGTTTAAGCGCAGGGCCACCCAGAAGCCGGCCGAGGGATCGGAGAAGACCGCCATTCCCGAGGGGCTGTGGAGCAAGTGCCCGTCCTGCAACCAGTTTCTTTACCACAAGGAGCTGAAGAACAACCTGATGGTCTGCCCCAAGTGCAACCATCACTTCCGTATCGACAGCGAGGAGCGCTTCCAGTTGCTGTTCGACGACGGCGAGTACAAGGAGATCCACCGCGAGGTGCTCTCCGGCGACCCGCTCAAATTCGTCGACCACCAGGCCTACATCGACCGCCTGTCGAAGTACCGCGAGAAGTACGGCCACACCGACGCCGTGCGCAACGCGGTCGGCAAGATCGGCGGCACCACCTGCATCGTCTGCTCGATGGAATTCGGCTTCATGGGCGGCTCGATGGGCTCGGCCGTCGGCGAGAAGATAACGCGCGCGATCGAGCGCTGCCTCCAGCTCAAGACCCCGCTGATCATCGTCTCCGCCTCCGGCGGCGCGCGCATGCAGGAAGGCGTGCTCTCGCTGATGCAGATGGGCAAGGTGAGCCTCGCGCTGGCAGAGCTGGACAAGGCGCGCCTACCGTTCATCAGCGTGATGACCGATCCCACGACCGGCGGCACCACGGCCTCCTACGCCATGCTGGGCGACCTCAACGTCGCCGAGCCGCAGGCGTTGATCGGCTTCGCCGGACCGCGCGTGATCCAGCAGACCATCCGCCAGGAGCTGCCCGAAGGCTTCCAGCGCAGCGAATTCCTGCTCGAGAAGGGCATGCTCGACATGATCATCGAGCGCTCCGAGATGAAGCGGCAGGTCATCCGCATGCTCCGTATCTTTTACAATCCCGAGCTGATCGAGCAGGCGGCCGCGCAATAATCCCTCAATCATCTCCATGACCTCTCATTTGCGCCCGGAAAACGCGTATAATGCGCCCCCGCGGCTGAGCCGCCTCACAGCGAATCCGGAGGCAAACCGGCGATGGGCGTGATCATGAGCTACCGGCAGGCGCTCGACTACCTCGACAGCGTCATCCGCACCGGCATCAAATACGACCTCGTCAATATCCGCCGCCTGCTGCACAGCCTCGGCCACCCCGAGCGCGGCTTCCCGGTAATCTGCGTCGCGGGAACCAACGGCAAGGGCTCAGCCTGCGCTTTCCTCGAGTCGATCCTCGCCGAAGCCGGCTACCGCGCCGGGCTCAACACGTCGCCGCATCTGGTGACGCCGCGCGAACGCATTCGGATCAACCGCGTCATTGTCACTCGGGAGGAATTCTCCGCCGCCCTCTCCGAGGTGCGGGAAGCGGCTGAATCGGGGTGGGACCGCGACGACCCCGGCCGCCCCACATTTTTCGAGACGATGACCTCCGCCGCCCTCTGCCACTTCCGCCGTGCCGGAGTCGACCTGGCCATCATGGAAGCCGGCCTCGGCGGCCGCCTCGACGGCACCAACGGCACACAGCCCGCACTCAGCGTCATCACCCGCATCGCCGTCGATCATTCCAAAACTCTCGGCAACAGCCTGCGCAAAATCGCCTTCGAGAAGGCGGGCATCAGCCGGCCCGGCAAGCCGCTGCTGATCGGGGCCCAGAGGCCCGATATCCGCGAGCACCTCACCGCTCTCGCCCGCTTCCGCGGCTCGCTGCCGCGACACGCCGACTGCCGTTGGCGGGGCAAGGCGGAAGCGCTGACACTCGAGACGCCGCGGCGAACTTACCGCGGGATCAAGCCTGGGCTACCCGGACACTACCAGCGCGAGAACGCCGCCACCGCCGTCAGGGCGGCCGAGATTATCGAGTCGCTCGGCTTCGAGATCGGCGAGGAGGCGATCGTCAAGGGGCTGGCCCGCGCTTTCTGGCCCGCGCGCCTCGAGCTGGCCGAGATCGACGGACGCCGGGTTCTGATCGACTCGTCGCACAACACCGACGGCATCGGCCGTTTCCTCGGCGAACTCGACAGCTACCCGGCGGAGAGGAGAATCCTGATCTACGGCGCCATGGCCGACAAGGCCATCAGCAGCATCGTCGCGCGGCTCTTCCCGCGCTTCGACAAAATCTTCCTGCCCGCCCTGCCGCAGAAGCGGGCGGCCGAGCCGGATTACATCCTCTCGCTCGCCGGAAAGGATGTGGAGCGCGCCGAGACGGCCGCCGACATCGCGCGGGCATGGCAGGCGGCGCGGCGCGCCGCCGGACCCCGCGATCTGATCGTCGTCACGGGCAGCATCTACCTCGCCGGGGAGTTCAAGAAGCTCTTCACCGACGAACGCTGACGCGCATGCATCCCCTCCGGCAGGCGATTGTTGCCGGGATATTTACAGAGGCGCCGTAAACCTTTCGGCGGATTTTCGCGTCTAATCAATCAGAACCACAAAGAGACGATGACGGCCGCAAAGGCCGGCACCATGGGAATCAGACGCGCTGGCTAAGAGTTAACGCGAGTCTGGTTTATTAGGAGGCCACAATGTCTCTCACAACGGTAGAAACGAGAAATCTCCTGGCCGCGAGCCGGATAGATAACGTAACCCCCTCTCTCCGCAAACTGCTGAACACCATCAAGCGCTGCGCCAAGAAATCCTCCCTGAAGCAAAAGCAGAAAGCCTGATGGAAAATTGATCCGCGCCAAGGAGCCCCCGGCGACCTCAATCGCTTGTGGGGCTCCTGCGCTGATGCTACAATCGGGTCCGTCAAGAAACTGATGAGGCCCCCTGTGAAAAAAGGTTCGTTCCCCGCCTTTCTGGCCTTCGTTCTAATCGCCTCACTTGCCGTCCCATTTGCCTCCGCACAGGAAGAAACCGGCGAACCCGGCGATCAGGAAGAGACGCAAAAGGAGCAGCCGCAGCGCTCGATGATGGACATACTGCGCGAGCGCATCACCGGCTCGCTCGGTGCGGCCATCGAGATCCTCAGCAGCGGCTCGATGCAGACCACCGGCGAGTGGGTGACGATCAGCGACAACGCGCAGATCAGCTACAAGACGACCACGATCATGGCCGACAGCATCCGCTTCAACCAGTCCAGCTACGACCTGTTCGCCGAGGGCAACGTGGTGCTGCTGACGCAGGGCGCGCGCGTCGGCGGCGACAGGCTCAGCTTCAACCTGCGCGACGCCACCGGAGAGGTCGACAATCCGCTCGTCGAGACCAGCGAGGGCTTCATCCTCTCCGGCGAGCACCTGGAGAAGTACGGGCCGGACAAGTACCGCATCGAGCACGCGCGCCTCACCAGCTGCACCCAGCCGACGCCCCAGTGGCTCCTGCGCGCGGCGTTGATCGATTTCCAGGTCAGCAAGGCCGCCTCGCTGCGCCACGTGCGCTTCAACCTCTTCGGTGTGCCCATCCTCTACACACCCTGGCTGCGCCTGCCGATGAACAACGAGCGCAGCAGCGGCTTCCTGATGCCGATGTGGGGGACTTCCGACTTCCACGGCAACTTCATCAACTCCGGCTACTTCTGGGCGATCAACCGCAGCCACGACGCCACCGCCACCCTCGACTACTACTCCACACGCGGCTACCGCTACGGCGGCGAGTATCGCAACGACCTGGGCAACAACAACTTCGCCAACGCGCACCTCTTCTACATCGACGACGAGACCGTCGGTTACTCCCGCTACGAGGGCGAGATCCGCGCCCGCCAGGCTCTGCCATGGGGTATGGTCGCCTCGGGCAACATGGAATTTATCAGCGACCGCGAGTACCGGCGCGACTTCATCAACCGCAACATCTGGTACAGCCCCCTGTTCCGCCGCTCGGCATCTCTGGTCAAGAGCTTTAACATCTACGCCCTCAGCGTCAATTACAACGACATCAACCGCTTCGTCGGGCCCAACCGCATCTCCGCCATCCGCTACGAGCCGACAGTCGACTTCCGCGGGCGCGAGCGACAGATCTTCAGGCTGCCCGTCTACTATTCCTTCACCGCCAACTACGCCCACCCGTCGATAGTCGACATCCGCAGGCCCAACCCCAACGAATCGTTCCAGGAGAAAAAGCGCGATTCCTACCACCGCTTCGACCTGCTGGGCACGCTCAAGGCGCCGATCAAGACCTTCGCGCCCTGGCTCACCTTCACGCCCACATTCAGCGCGCGCCAAACCGACTACAGCAAGCGCTACAGCGAGAAGAAGGATCGCATCGTCGACCGCCGTTACACCCGCCGCTATTACGACGCCGGCTTCGACATCACCGGGCCGATCTTCTCGCGCATCTTCGGCCGCCAGGAGGTGGGCGCCACCCGCTACAAGCACATCGTCGAGCCCCGCCTCAGCTACCGGTGGCGCTCCGACATCGAGAAGGGAAGCCGCATCATCGTCATCGACCAGGTCGATAACTTCTACAAGGTGCACGAGGTGCGCTGGCTGCTCGACAACCGCTTCCTGCAGAAACGCACCACGCCCCGCAACCCCGCGGGCGAGATCGTCGAGCTCTTCAAGGTCTCGCTCAGCCAGTACGTCACCCTCGACGACAAGCTCCAGACCTCCTACAACAAGTCTTTTCTCTTCGATCCCGACGTGCTCGAAGTCAGCGGCCGCTTCTCGCCCCTGCGCATCGACACGCGTGTGCGGCTGGGGCGAAACCTCTCCACCTCCGCCATCCTCGAGTACAGCCAAAGCGCCAAGAGCTTCATCTCCTACACCATCGGCGCCAACCTCCGCCTCGGCTCACTGCGCTACAACCTCGGCTGGTACAAGACCCAGAAGCAATGGATCGACAACGCCTACTTCCGCCCCGCTTCAAACCGCTTCGTCACCAACGGCGACATCACCCTCTTCGACGGCTTCATCTCCCTCCGCGGGGCCTTCGACTACAACTTCAAGACCAGGCGCATACTCAACTACCTCATCGGCGGCGGCATCAACGGCCAGTGCATCGGCCTGCAGTTCGACGT